>MHBU01000030.1:0-38817 GCA_001803395.1 Methylotenera sp. RIFCSPLOWO2_02_FULL_45_14
ATAACGGCTTGCATCTGCACGTAGCAATCAATATATCCATGGATGACCTCACTACGCTGGGGTTTGCGAATTATGTGGCGGATGCCGCCACTGCAGCGGGTATTATGCCAAGTGACATCATGCTGGAGGTGACCGAAAGCCGGCTGATGAAAGGGTTATCTACGCCTCTGGAAATTCTCACCCGTTTGCGCCTGAAGCGTTTCAACTTGTCGATTGACGATTTTGGCACTGGCCACTCTTCTCTAGCCCAGCTACGCGACATCCCCTTTAATCAGCTTAAAATAGATCGCGGCTTTGTTCATGGCGCCACCAACAATGCTACGCTACGTGCTATTTATGACGCCAGTCTTAGTCTGGCACAACATCTCGGCATGGAAACGGTAGCCGAAGGCGTAGAAGATCGGGCGGACTGGGATTTACTGCGCAGTACGGGCTGCGATATCGCCCAAGGCTATTTTATTGCAAAACCGATGCCAGCAAGTGAGATTTCTGGCTGGATCACCACGTGGGAAGCTAATGTGGCAGGCCTTATCGAATGAAAACCGCTTCTGCATAGTCACCATGAGGTTTTGAAAATGTCAGAAAAACGCTTGACCTCAAACAGCGGGTAGATACCATGTCTTTATCCTAAAAACGGCTGTTATCCACGAACTACTTTGCTATAGCTAGTCTTCTAAATAATAGCAGTGTTTGATCGATTAGAGTTTCAATCCACACTGCCATCATTCCGACGTAACCGTAAAGGTCATCTCCGTGGAATATTCTGGCTAAAGCCAGTTATTCACACGTGAAAGGTCGGAATCCAGACCAAGTAAATACTAGCTACTTATCAATAAAGAACCATTCGTGAGTACCGCCTTGACTGGATACCAGCGTAGGCTGGTATGACGCTATTTATGAATTAGCTATAGTTTAGCGTAACTTCACCTCGCCAGCGCTCACCAATTGTTTAGCAATGACATTAGCCACACCTTCACTCACACTGGCGCCAATACGTTTGGCAATGCGGCTGGCAAAATCATCCTGATAGGTAAAATCTACGATATCTTCTTGCTTGATTACTTCGCGCGCAACAAAATCAGCACTGCCAACGGCATCCGCTAATCCAATTTTAATACTTTGCTCACCACTCCAAAATAAGCCGCTAAAAGTTTCAGGGGTCTCTTTTAAGCGTGCGCCCCTACCCTGCCTAACCACCGTTTTAAATTGCTCGTGAATTTCATTGAGCATGGTTTGTGCAAATTGCTGATGCCTAGGGTTCATGGGCGAGAACGGATCTAACATTGCCTTATTTTCGCCTGCGGTCATCAAGCGACGTTCAACACCAACTTTTTTCATCACTTCAGTAAAACCGTAACCATCCATCAGCACACCAATAGACCCTACAATACTGGCTTTATCCACATAAATTTTATCCGCTGCTGCCGCAATGTAATACCCGCCAGATGCGCAAATATCTTCAACTACGGCATACACTGGAATCGTTGGATGAAGCTTTTTTTGACGCTTGATTTCATCAAAAATGATACCCGCCTGCACGGGGCTGCCGCCTGGGCTGTTAATACGTAGAATAATACCTTTAGTGCCTTTGTTGTCGTATGCATCATGCAAGCTGGTCATGACAGCATCGGCATTGACATCTCCGCCAGCCTGAATGACCCCTGAAATATCAATCAATGCAGTATGCGCATCAAACTTTTTTTTGCCCTCACCGAAAATACCCAAAGCCATAAGCAATATTAAAAACAAATAAAAGAAAGTAAGTCCCTTGAAAAAGGTACCCCAACGACGCGCTGTGCGTTGCTCCGTGAGTGCTGCTGAAGCTAATTTTTCAATGGCATCTCGCTGCCATTTGGTATCTTCAGCTTGTGGGGCTTTAGTTTCCACATTGTTTGCAGCAACCGTTTGCTGATTTTCTTCTGACATATATTCAAGCTTTCTTAAAATGTTATTTTTTTACTGATTTACCGATGTTACTTTACCAATGCTACATTGATGATAATTTTTTGATTTTGTTCAATGACATTGATAGATTTCAAACTTTTACCTTTACACGGCCCCATCACACAAAAGCCATTGTCTGGACGATAGTGCGCGCCGTGTGTGCTGCATATCAAAAAGTCCTGTTGCGCTGTAAAAAACTCGCCTTCGTTCCAGTCTAACTCTACAGAGACATGGGCGCATTGGTTGATATAGGCGTATGGCTCACCTTTAAATCGCACCACAAACCCAATGACAAACTCGCCTAAAGTTGGCAGTGCAAACCTGATCCCTTTGCCTCCGTCAATCAAATCTGCACTGTCAATTTCAATGATGCCTTGCTCGCTACCCGTATTATGCATTTTCTAGTAACCACTGCCCCAAGCTAACAAAGTTATCAAATTGTTGAATTGGGTTCAAATGCTGCCACTTTATTGCAGGTTGAGCGCCATACGTCACACCCACAGCACTTACCCCAGCATTTGTTGCCATCTGTAAATCGTAACTCGTGTCGCCTATCATCAACGTGCGTTCTGGCAATATGACCAAGTTATCCATTAACTCATCGATCATTTGTGGATGCGGCTTTGAAAAGCATTCATCCACAGTGCGTGTGCCATGAAAATACTTACCTAACCCACAATGCTCCAATGCCAAATCAAGCCCTCGCCTACCCTTGCCAGTGGCTACAGCCAACTTAAAACCACGCTTACTCAATGCTTCAATGGTATCAGCAACGCCCTCAAACAAAGGAATTTGACTTTCACCTGCATAATAATTTGCCGTATAAAGTCTCGCCATTGCTTGCGCTTTTTCCGCAGGTATATCACCATACAAAGCTTGAATCGCCTCATGTAAGCCTAAACCAATAATATTACTTGCCTCATGACGAGCTAAAGTTGGCAAACCTACCTGCTCGGCTGCTTGCAACACGGCATTGGTAATCATGCTGGTGGAATCAGCTAAAGTGCCATCCCAATCCCACACAATCAAATCAAACTGCTTAGGCATACCCAGAATTATTCCTTCTCTAATTTTTGTACAAATTTACTTAGCTCTGCTGGCAGCGGTGCTTTAAGTTCAAGCTTATCATTACTCAATGGATGACGTATTTTAGTCACGGCAGAATGCAAAAACATGCGTTTTATGCCCTGCTTTGCTAACGATTTATTCACCGCAAAGTCACCATACTTATCGTCACCCACAATAGGAAAACCCAAGTGTGCCAACTGCACACGTAACTGATGTGTGCGTCCGGTAACTAATTGCGCTTCGAGCAAGCTGAATTGTCCCATCGTAGTGCTATTGAAATTTTTCAATAGGCGGAACACGGTTTCAGAGGTTTGACGCTCATCATATTTATCTTTAGAAACATCCGTGACCACATTGACGCGCCGCTCGCCATTAGGCAAAAGATATTTTTGCAAATCTAATACTACGCGTTTTTTTGGCTCTAGCCATTCACCACTCACCAACATTAAATAACGCTTATCTGTTTGATTATTACGAATCGCCTCATGTAAAGCCACTAATGCAGTACGCTTTTTAGCGAGCATCAACACGCCTGATGTTTCTCGATCTAAACGATGTACCAACTCTAAAAACTTGGCACGTGGACGTTCTAAACGCAGCTGCTCAATCACACCTCGGCTAATACCACTACCGCCGTGCACAGCAAACCCAGCGGGTTTATCAATCACCAACATAGCATCATCTTCAAAAATGATCGCATGCTCAAATTTTGAGGTGGCTGGTGCAGTTTGCTCTGTTTTTTCAACGGCAGTTGAACGTGTAGGCGGGATTCTCACCACATCGCCCAAACTTAAACGAAAATCAGCGTTAATCCGCTTTTTATTCACGCGTACTTCGCCACTACGCAAAATACGATAGACATGGCTCTTAGGCACGCCTTTTAAGGTTTTGGTTAGAAAATTATCAACGCGCTGCCCTTCACTTGCTTCATCCACTGTTAGAAATGCAGCCGCTGATTCACTAACGGTTGATACTTTAATGCTTTGATCTTGTGTAATTAAATTGTTCATGCGTAGCTTTTATGAAAGATGTAGCTTATACTTTGCGAGTTCTTGCGAATTCAACTGGTTAACTGGTTGATAAGAATACAACTTAATACCAATAAACGCATCATGTTACGACGATTATGTAGTCGCCTGATGCCTTTATTAAAAATAGTGACCACTAAATACTTGGTTAACACCGCTCGCCATATTATAAAGTAGCGGTAAGTAAAATTAGCGCTAAAGCCGCCGCAGACAAAATAAAGATAAAGCGCGACTTAAAGTGAAAAGTCAAATTTGGCAAATTATTAAATCGACACAACTTGACCCGAAGGGCTTGCAGTACGAAATTAAATAATCTGGCAAATTAGAATTTACTAAAGATAGAATTTTAACGAATTTAAGCTCTAGCTGGCACGATACTCAAGCCACATTTAAGCATAAATTTAACAATTAGTTTGCTTTAACGAACAATAAACTTGTTTCAACATGAGATTCTCTGCTGAAATAATTAAATTAGATGACTCAATCTGACTCAGCCCATGTGGTTTTTTTACGACTAGGCTCGGTCCATATAACTGAATTGACGAATCTATATTAAGTTACTCGCGGTTTTCCGCCTATGTCTTTAAATTAGACTTCGTTAAATTGCGCAATTGTTATATTTCTAAAACGTTAAACTTCACTAGTGTTAACTACACTGGGCACCGTGTATTAGGCACGTTGCACACCTTTAGTATTTCAGCCGATACTCGGTACTTTCACCTTAAATGCCTTCACTCAATGCTGAGTTTTTTCATGCATTAGTCTGCCTGCTATCACTTAGCGCAGGAGCAAACAATGAAACGCATGTTATTTAATGCAACGCAATCTGAAGAATTACGCGTTGCGATTGTAGATGGTCAAAAACTCGTCGATTTAGATATTGAACACGCTGGTAAAGAACAGCGTAAAAGCAATATTTACAAAGGCGTGATCACCCGTATCGAACCCTCTTTAGAAGCAGCTTTTGTCGATTATGGACAAGATCGCCACGGCTTTTTACCATTTAAAGAAGTCTCACGTAGCTACTACAAAGAAGGTACAGATGGCCGTGCACGGATCCAGGACGCCTTAAAAGAAGGCCAGGAACTCATCGTACAGGTTGACAAAGATGAGCGTGGCAACAAAGGTGCGGCGCTTACCACTTTTATCTCCCTCGCTGGTCGTTACTTGGTGTTAATGCCAAACAACCCACGTGGTGGCGGTGTGTCACGCCGCATTGAAGGCGAAGATCGTGACGAATTACGCGACGTATTAGCCAAACTTGAAGTGCCCAAAGGCATGAGCATTATCGCGCGTACTGCTGGTATTGGTCGCAATGCAGAAGAATTACAATGGGATTTAAACTATCTCACACAATTGTGGACTGCGATTGATGGCGCTTCTGCCATGCAAGCCGGCGCCTATTTAATTTACCAAGAAGGCAGCTTAGTGATTCGCGCAATTCGCGATTACTTTAGCTCTGATATCGGAGAAATTTTAATTGATACGCCAGACATTCATGAACAAGCGGTACAGTTTATGAATCACGTTATGCCAGGCAACGTGGCACGCGTTAAATTGTATCAAGATGAAATTCCACTGTTTACACGTTTTCAAATTGAACACCAGATTGAATCAGCCTTCTCACGTGAAGTGCGCTTACCGTCCGGTGGCGCGATTGTCATTGACCACACTGAAGCCTTGGTGTCTGTTGACGTAAACTCGGGCCGTGCAACACGCGGTAGCGATATTGAACATACCGCATTTAATACCAACATTGAAGCCGCTGAAGAAGTGGCGCGTCAATTACGTTTACGTGACTTAGGCGGTTTGGTGGTGATTGACTTCATTGACATGGAAAGCCAACGTAACCAACGCGAAGTTGAAAATGCACTACGCGATGCCCTGCATGCAGACCGCGCACGCGTGCAAACAGGCAAGATTTCACGCTTTGGCTTGCTAGAATTATCACGTCAACGCTTACGCCCAAGCTTAGGTGAAACCAATCATATTCCTTGCCCGCGCTGTCATGGCACTGGCCATATTCGTGGTATTGAGTCAACTGCGTTACATATTCTGCGCATCACGCAAGAAGATGCGATGAAAGAAAATAGCGCAATTATTCAAGTGCAGTTACCAGTTGAAGTGGCTACGTTCTTGCTTAACGAAAAACGTGCTGATATTCATAAAATTGAACAGCGTATGGGCGTTGAAGTGGTATTGATTCCAAACATTCACCTTGAAACACCCAACTACAACATCATGCGTGTTAAGCATGATGATGTAACTGAAGAAACCAGCCGCGCAAGCTACAAGTTGGTAGAAATGCCAACTGAAACCACTTACGTTACCAATGCGGCAGAAGAAGCAAAAGCTGTCCGCCCTGTGGCAGCAGTTAAAGGGATTACCCCAGCGGCCCCTGCACCTATCGTTGCAGAAAAAGTAGTGGTAGAAAAAACTGAACCGAAATTGTCACTGTTCGCTCGCATTAAAAACTTCTTTAGCGCACCATCAACTGAAAGTGAATCACAAAAAGTTGAAGCTGAAAAAGCGAATGAAGCGCGCCGCGAAAATAACCGCAACAATCGCAATCGTAGCCGCAATCGCAATGAACGCAATCGCAATGAGCGTGGTGAGAAAAATGAACGTACGGATAAAGCTGCAAATCAAGAGCGCCCTAACCGCAATCAAGAATCAAAAACTCAAGATGCACGCCCTGTGGAGAGCAAGCCGCAAGAGCCTCGTCAGCAAAAACCACAGCAACCACGTGCTGAAACTCAACGTAATGAGCCTGCACGTAATCAGCAAACCAATGCCCCTGTAGAAGCAGCAGGCAATGAAACCGCTGAACAACGTGCAGAACGTGGTAGTCGTCGCAACCGTAACAATCGCCGTGGTCGCCGTGACCGCGATGATAGCGTCGCGCGTGATGGCAACCTTCCTTTCGTACCTAATGATGAAATTGACTCAAATCAACCCAACATCAGTGCCGAAACTGCTGCTCCAGCACCTGCCAAGAGTGATAGCAAAGCTCAGGTCGTTGAAGCCAAGCCAAATGATGTATCAAATCAAAATTCGCCAGCAGTTGAGGTAGCAACAGCTGAAGCAGGAACGAAAAAAACCAGAGGCCAAAAAAACACCTCCAATAAAACAGCAGCAAGTGGTAAGCGTGACAACACAGAACCAGTTGTTGAAACAAATACAGAAACTAATGTGGGAGCAAGTGCAGAGGCCAATGAAAGTGTGACGGCTAAAACAGATAAAAAACGTCCAGCACGTCCACGCAAAGCTAAAACAGAAACAAAACCCATTGACTTAGCTGCATCAGGGTTGCAATTAGTAGAAACTAAAGCAGATGCGCCAAAAGCATCGGCACCTGTTGAAACCGAAGAGCCACGCGCACCTCGCAAAGCGGCTTCTTGGCAGAAACAAGCTAAAGCAGACGCGAACGCCGAACCTTTAGTTATGGTGGAAACGCAAAATAAGTAAATTTAGGCTGTAAATATATAAGTCTGCAACTATAAAAAAAGCCCTAATCGGGCTTTTTTTATTTTAATGGCTTTAACAAACCCAATTTAATTACAGGTATGATAACTTGAACATCGGTGGTTAAAAGTCGATGTTAATCACCGTACGAATCAGGCCACCAAATCAACACTTAAGTTTATGAGTCACGCTTATTATCAATTACCGAATGGGCGAGTTGCGAGTATTGATGGCAACTGCAACTTCCCACAACTTTCCGAAGCGCTCACCGAGCCTAACGGCTTAATCGCGATTGGTGGTGATTTATCAGTTCCACGTCTTCTGAACGCTTATCAGCATGGCATATTCCCTTGGTTTAGTGAGGAGGAGCCGATTCTTTGGTGGAGTCCTGACCCACGCATGGTGCTTTTTCCAGCTGAATTGAAAATATCTAATTCACTGAAAAAAACACTTAAAAACAAAAAGTTTGAGCTTCGCTTCAACACCGCTTTTCGTGAAGTGATTACCGCTTGCAGCAAAACTACTCGGGGTGAGCAACAAGGCACATGGATTACCCAAGACATCATAAACGCTTACTGTGCGCTGCATCTTGCAGGCTATGCAGTTTCCTCCGAAGCTTGGCAGAACGGTCAATTAGTTGGTGGCTGCTACGGCGTTAAAATCGGCAATATGTTTTACGGGGAAAGTATGTTCCATCTAGTGACAGACGCTTCGAAAGTTGCCTTTGTAAGCTTGGTAGAACATCTTAAAAATCAAGGGATTGGCATGGTCGATTGCCAAATGAAAACAGCACATCTCGCAAGCTTTGGTGCGCATGAAATTAGTCGTGATGATTTTATAAAACAGTTATCGCTACTGATTAATAATGTAAAAAATCAAGAAGCAATTTAAAAATCGCACCACAAAATTCGGCTTATAATTTCAACATGCGTCAGCCTAACGACAACCTCTTAAATAAACTGCAATTCTACGTCACAACTTGCTACAGTTGTGGCTACCTGCCCAACAAACTCGCACAAAGCTTAATCGCCTCACCACAGCATTTGATGAATGCTGAAGTTTATAGCGGCTTGATACAACAAGGCTTTCGACGTAGTGGCATGTTTGCCTACAGACCGCATTGTGAAAACTGCCAAGCGTGCGTGCCTGTACGGATTATTCTGCAAGACTTCGCCCCCAACCGTAGCCAAAAACGCGCATTCAAACAGCATCAGAATCTTACAGCCACTATTCTACCTGTAGCGTTTTATGAAGAACATTACGCGCTTTACGCAGCTTATCAACGCGCACGGCATGCAGACCAAACAAAACAAGATGAAATTAAGCAAGTAGATGATGCAGAACAATACCAAAGTTTTTTATGCCAAAGCAATGTAGAAAGTGTATTGGTTGAGTTTAGAGAAAACAATCAACTCAAAATGGTGAGTGTGATTGATATAGTCAGTGATGGCATTTCAGCTGTTTATACCTTTTACGATATCAGTAACGCTAAAGTGAGCTTTGGCACATATAACGTCTTATGGCAAATCGAGTGGGCTAAAAGCTTTAACCTACCCTATTTATACTTAGGCTACTGGATTAAAGATAGTCAAAAAATGGCTTATAAACAAAATTACAAACCGTTGGAAATGCTGATTGACGGAAAGTGGTTGCAATAACCATCTTGCATATTGCTAACGCAGATAAAAACAGGGTTCAATGCTACAATTCTGCCTGTTGCTAATTAGAATAAACTCGCTTTGAAAAATCTGATTTTAAAAAAACTCGTCATCTTTGGTGTGGGCTTAATTGGAGGCTCAGTTGCGCTTGCTTTGAAAAAAGCAGGCTGTACAGCGCAAATAATTGGTGTTGGACGCTCCAGTGAAAGCTTGCAAACCGCTGTTGATTTAGGCGTGATCGACCTTGCCTCTAGTAACGTTGCGGAGGCGCTTCAAGGCGCAGATATAATATTGATTGCAACACCTGTGGCACAAACCTCCGCGATACTCCATGCAATTAAACCCCACTTAACAACTAACACGGTTATTACTGATGCAGGCAGCACCAAAAGTGACGTGTTAAATTGTGCACAAGAAATTTTAGGTGCGCAATTTAACCAATTTGTGGGGGGGCACCCGATTGCAGGCGCAGAAAAAAGTGGTGTTGCTGCGGCCACTGCCAATTTATATCGCAATAAAAATGTGGTGTTAACACCCAGCCCTGTAACCAACCCACATGCTATTCAGCGTGTACGTGAGCTTTGGCAGACCTGCGGCGCAAATGTCAGTGAAATGCCTGCCGAAACACATGATGGCATATTTGCCGCCGTAAGCCATTTACCGCACTTATTAGCCTTTGCCCTAGTTGACGAGGTTGCCTCACGAAAAAACGCAGAACAGTTGTTTGGATTTGCCGCGAGCGGATTTAGAGACTTTACCCGTATTGCAGGTAGCCACCCCGAAATGTGGCGAGATATTAGCTTGGCAAATAAAACTGCATTACTCGGTGAAATTACCGCCTATCAAAAAGAGTTGTCTGATTTAAAACAAATGCTGGAAAGCGAAGATAGCGAGGCTTTATATACACTGTTTGAGCGCGCCAGTGTGGCACGTAATAATTGGACTGATACTAAAAAACTATAATTAGAAAAACGTAAAATAGAACAATGGAACAACTTACATTACCCGCCAGCCATCAGGCACAAGGCACAATCACGCTGCCAGGCTCCAAAAGCATTTCAAACCGCACCCTGTTGCTTGCTGCACTCGCCAACGGCACCACAGAAATACACGACTTACTCGCATCTGACGATACTTCTCGCATGTTAGAAGCATTGCAAACATTAGGGGTTAAATTAGAAAACTTCGCTGACAACGCATGGCGCGTAGTGGGTTGCGGTGGCAATTTTCCAAACAAACAAGCTGAATTGTTTCTTGGTAATGCAGGCACTGCCTTTAGGCCCCTCACCGCCGCACTCGCTTTAGCTGGTGGCAATTATAGCCTTTCTGGTGTGCCGCGTATGCACGAGCGGCCAATTGGTGACTTGGTCAATGCATTAACACAAGCCGGTGCGGACATTGAGTATTTAGCCAATAAGGGCTTCCCGCCACTAAAAATCTCCTCTCCGAAAATTGACTTGTCCAAACCCATCAAAATTCGTGGTGATGTTTCCAGCCAGTTTTTAACCGCCTTACTCATGGCGCTGCCACTTGCACAACAAAAAGCGACCATTGAAGTGGTAGGTGAATTGATTTCTAAACCTTATATTGAAATCACCCTCAATTTAATGGCGAAATTTGGTGTACATGTTGAACGCAATGGTTGGCAAAGCTTTACTGTTCCAGTCAACAGCAGCTACATCTCGCCTAGCCAACTTTTTGTTGAAGGCGACGCCTCTAGCGCCTCATATTTTTTAGCCGCGGGTGCAATCGCAGGTGAAGTCAGCGTGCAGGGATTAGGCCAACACAGCATTCAAGGCGATGTGCGCTTTGCCGAAGCGTTAGCGTTAATGGGCGGCCACATCAGCTATGGCACAAACTATATCACCGCCAGTAAAGCTGAAAAACTCAATGCTATTGACCTTGATTGCAATCACATTCCCGATGCCGCGATGACCTTAGCGATTCTTGCGTTATTTGCCGAAGGCACCACCACTTTGCGCAATATCGCCAGCTGGCGCGTCAAAGAAACCGACCGTATTGCTGCAATGGCCACCGAGCTACGTAAGGTTGGTGCAACGGTAATTGAAGGCGCGGACTACATTAAAGTGACACCTCCCGCACAGCTTACGCCCAACGCAGTGATTAATACTTACGATGACCACCGCATGGCAATGTGTTTTTCGCTCGTATCTTTAGGTGGCGTTCCAATCATCATCAATGACCCTAAATGTGTGAATAAGACTTTTCCTGATTATTTCGATGAGTTTAAGAAAATAGCACATGCATAACGCCATTCCCGTGATAGCCATTGATGGCCCATCAGCCTCAGGCAAAGGCACCATTGCCCAATTGGTTGCAGATGTGCTTGGCTTTGCCTACCTGGATTCAGGTGCGCTTTATCGTGTAGTTGCCTTTGCTGCACAGCAAAAAAACATAGATTGGAACGATGCCGAGGCTGTTGCGGAATACGCAAAAACACTTAACATTCAATTCAAAAATGGTCAGGTTTATCTCAACGCTACTGATATTTCTGACGAAATTAGAACCGAAGCCATGGGCAAAGGCGCCTCACAAGTCGCTGTCCATGCGCCACTGCGAGCTGCACTGGTAGAGCTACAACATAGCTTTTGCCAATCGCCTGGCCTGGTTGCCGATGGTCGCGATATGGGCACCGTCATCTTTCCAGAAGCATCGCTCAAGATATTTCTCACCGCATCCACTGAAGTACGCGCCAAGCGTCGCTATCAACAACTTATTGGCAATAATCAATCCGCCAACTATGAAAGCATCCTGTCAGATTTACAAGAACGCGACGCAAGAGATAAAAATAGAGCGAGTGCACCACTTATTATGGCAAAAGATGCAATCTTGCTAGAAACTGATCAATTAACTATTTCAGAAGCAGTAAACGTTGTTTTACAAAATTATCAGCATAAAATGTACGAATAGTCTTTTATTTTTCAATGTTTTAGTTATAATTCCATCTTTACATTTTTGTCGTCCGCACATCTCACAGATTTGCGGTTTTTTAATCACCCCACTGCTAGGTGGGATTATTTAGGTAATTTTATTTAATGGCTTCTACCTCTAAATCTACTGCTTCACCCATGGAATCTTTTGCTGCGCTTTTTGAAGAAAGCTTAGCTCGCCAAGAAATGCGTTCTGGCGAAGTGATCACTGCTGAAGTTGTATCTGTTGATAACGATCATGTGATTGTTAACGCTGGTCTTAAATCTGAAAGCGTTATTAATGCTGATGAATTCCGTAACGCTCAAGGTGAACTTGAAGTTCAAGTGGGTGACTTTGTAAAAGTAGCCATTGAAAAACTAGAAGATGGCTTTGGCTCAACGATACTTTCACGCGAAAAAGCAAAACGCATGGAAACATGGTTAGACCTGGAAGATGCAATGAACGAAGGCCGCATCATTAAAGGTTTTGTCAGCGGTAAAGTTAAAGGTGGTTTACGCGTTTCTGTCAACGGCATCATGGCTTTCTTGCCAGGCTCATTAGTTGATGTGCGTCCGGTAAAAGACACTACACCGTTTGAAAACAAAGAGTGTGATTTAAAAGTAATCAAACTAGACCGTAAACGTAACAACATCGTTGTTTCACGTCGTGCAGTGATGGAAGTTAGCGCTGGCGCTGACCGCGAAGCGTTGCTTGGCACATTGGCCGAAGGTGCAGTGGTTAAAGGCATCGTTAAAAATATTACTGACTACGGCGCATTCGTTGATTTAGGCGGTATTGATGGCTTGTTACACATCACTGATTTGGCATGGCGCCGTGTAAAACATCCATCAGAAATACTCACAGTGGGTGAAGAAGTTGAAGCCAAAATCTTGAAATTTGATCAAGAAAAAAACCGTGTTTCATTGGGTATCAAACAATTAGGCGACGACCCATGGGTTGCATTAACACGCCGTTACCCAGTAAGCACACGCTTATTCGGTAAAGTTTCTAACTTAACTGACTACGGTGCGTTTGTTGAAATCGAGCCAGGTATCGAAGGTTTAGTTCACGTTTCAGAAATGGATTGGACGAACAAAAACATTCATCCAGGCAAAATTGCTCAATTAGGTGATGAAGTTGAAGTGATGATTCTTGAAATCGACGAAGCGCGTCGTCGTCTATCATTAGGCATGAAACAATGCCAGGCTAATCCTTGGGATGATTTCTCTGCGACTCACGCTAAAGGCGATAAAGTTTCAGGTCAAATCAAATCAATCACTGATTTCGGCGTGTTCATTGGCTTGCCAGGCGGTATTGATGGTTTAGTTCACTTATCAGATTTGTCATGGTCACAAACTGGCGAAGAAGCCATCCGTAACTTCAAAAAAGGTGACGAGTTGCAAGCTGTAATCTTGGCCATTGATGTTGAAAAAGAACGCATTTCTCTGGGCGTGAAACAATTGACTACTGATCCATCAGGCGCATCTTCTGAAGAAAAATCAGAAGCTAAACCTAAAGCTAAATCTGCTAAAACAAAAGAACCTGCACAAATGCCAGATGACGGCGCAGCTGCTGGTACTACCAATCTTGGTGCTTTGTTAAAAGCTAAATTAGACAGCAAAAAATAATAGCTAGTAATTAGTACCCAAGAAAAGGCGAATTAGCATGACAAAATCTGAGCTAATCACACTACTTGCGGAGCGTTTTCCGCAATTAGTGATAAAAGATGCGGAACTGTCAGTCAAGGCAATTTTAGATGCCATGTCTGATAACCTTGCAACTGGTGAACGCATCGAGATACGCGGCTTTGGAAGCTTTAGCTTGAACTACCGTCCACCGCGCTTAGGTCGCAACCCTAAAACTGGCAGTAAAGTACAGGTACCAGAAAAACATGTGCCTCACTTTAAAGCAGGTAAAGAACTACGCGAACGTGTTGATTTAAGCTAACAATTGCTTTTAAGTTCTAGTTGAAACGGCAGCCCTCAAGCTGCCGTTTTTTTATTGTGCAAACCACAATTCAGGTAAAATGTGACCTGATAAAAAATTAAAGTGAAACAAAATGGAATTCGAGTTTTGGTGGCTATTAGCATTGCCTCTATTTTTCAGCCTAGGCTGGTTAGCAGCCCGCGTTGACCTTAAACAGCTACTTGCTGAATCAACGGCACTGCCCGCAGCCTATTTTAAAGGTTTAAATTTCTTAATTACCAATCAACACGACAAAGCTATTGAAGCATTTACTGAAGCGGTGCAAGCCAATACAGACTCTCTCGAGCTACATTTTGCATTAGGCAGCTTATTCAGAAAACGTGGTGAAGTAGATCGTGCCATTCACTTACACTTAAATTTACTTGCAAAAAAAGAACTTGAACCACAACAAAAACTAGCGGTGACTGCCGAGCTTGCGCAAGATTATTTAAAAGCAGGTCTGCTTGATCGCGCGGAAGAACTATTTGAGTCGCTCAATGATGATCGATACCGCCAGCCAGCTTTACGTGCATTACTTGAAATCTATGTACGAGAACGCGAATGGGAGCGCGCCATTAAAGCGGCCACTGAACTCGAAAGGCTTTCTGGCGTACCTTTTCGCGTTGAAATTTCACACTATTATTGTGAAATGGCAGTTAAATCTAAGCTCGAAAATGACACACATACCGCCAGGTTTGAATTAGACTTGGCACTCAACGCCAATAAAAACTGTGTGCGCGCCAATGTCTTATTGGGGGATTTGGAAGCCGAGACCAACGACCACAAAACTGCCATCTCCACCTGGAAACGTATTGAATTTCAAAAACCTGAGTACTTAGGTTTAATCGCGCCGAAATTACTCGCCAGCTATCGTGCCTTAAATCAAACAGCTGAAGGCTTAAGTTTGCTGAAAACGTACTTGCAAACCTACCAGCTTAGCGCATTAGTCAACGTGTTATATGAGGCGACATTAGCTGAAGAAGGTGCAGCAAGTGCCGCTACCTTGGCGCGTAATGAGCTTATTAAAATGCCAAGTTTAAATACTTTAGACCAGCTATTACAAGCCCGCGCAATTGTAGAAACCAGTCAGCCACAAAATGCAAACCTTCAAGACACACAACTGATGCAGCAAGCGGTACGCCATGCTATAGGCAACAAGACCGCCTATTATTGTGAACAATGCGGCTTTAAAGCTAAATATCATCACTGGCAATGCCCCGCTTGCAACGCGTGGGAAACACTACCGGCTGAACCCACCACTGTTTGATCAACCATACATCCACTCAATCACAATGACTAGCCAATCAAATACAAACCCGATACATGAGCTAAAAATCCATGACCCTAAAATAATAGTCGCGCTCGATTACGCGGATGCCGCGAGTGCGCTAAAATTGGTTGAGCAGTTAGACCCGACACTGTGTCGATTAAAAGTGGGTAAAGAGTTGTTCACTGCAGCAGGACCACAGTTTGTAGAAACATTAACACACTCAAACTTTGGCGTGTTTTTAGATTTAAAATTTCATGATATTCCAAACACGGTAGCAAAAGCTTGCACTGCTGCTAGCAACTTAGGTATTTGGATGCTCAATGTTCATGCTAGCGGCGGCCTGGAAATGATGCAAGCGGCTAAACAAGCCGTCAATAATAGTACAAACAAACCGCTATTAATTGCCGTCACCGTGCTTACCAGTATGAATCAACAAACCCTAAGCCAAATTGGCATTCAAACTGATTTAGCAACCCATGTACTCAACCTTGCCACACTAACTCAACAAGCTGGGCTTGATGGCGTCGTATGCTCGGCACTAGAAGCCAAAATGTTGCGGGAGAATTTGGGCAGTGAATTTTGTTTAGTCACCCCCGGCATCCGCCCCGCCAACGCCAGCCAAGATGATCAATCGCGCATTGTCACCCCTGCAAATGCCTTGGCTATGGGCGCAAGCTATCTTGTTATTGGCAGACCAATTACACAAGCCTCGCACCCACTTAAAGCATTAGAAGCAATTCATGCTGAATGTACCCTGGCAACTTGAATCTGAATCCCGTTGTGAGTATTTGTTTATTTAAGCTATGATGCCATTCAATTGTTTAATAATTCAAACAATTACTTTATTGATAGTTAGTTAAAATTTACGGAGTATCAAAATGAAAAAAATGTTGTTTGCATTACTTGCCTTTTTGAGTTTGAGCTTAAGTGCAATTGCTGGCGTTAATCTCAATACCGCAACCCAGGCTGAACTAGAAAGCCTAAATGGCATCGGCCCAGTAAAAGCGCAGGCGATTATTGATTACCGTAAAAAGAATGGCGGCTTTAAAACCGTTGATGAACTTCAAAAAGTAGATGGCATTGGCGCCGCTACCGTAGCAAACTTGCGTAAAGACGTTTCTATAACTGGTAAAACTACGGCAGTGGCAGCAGTTGAAAAGAAAACAGCTAAAGAAGTTAAACCTGCTACAACAAACAAAGCAGTCACTGATAAGCCAGCAAAAGAAGTAAAAACCGTCAAAACTGAAAAAGTAACAACAATCAAACCTGCAGTAAAAGCAGAAGCTAAGTAAACATTTGATAATGTATTAATTAAAAAGCCCCGCATATGCGGGGCTTTTTAATATTCAAATACTTTTAACCTATAAACTTCCCCACATCATAACGCTATTTCACACGCATACCCAATTGTGCACCAGCATCAGGGCTTAAAATAAACGGACCGCCGCGTTCGTCGCTTGCAGCGAGGACCATGCCTTCACTCAACCCAAACTTCATTTTACGTGGGGCTAAATTTGCCACCATCACGGTTAATCGTCCAACTAAAGTAGCTGGGTCATAAGCAAACTTAATACCCGCAAACACTTGGCGTGGCTTTTCTTCGCCAATATCCAAGGTGAGTTTAAGCAGCTTTTCTGCCCCTTCTACATGTTCGGCATTTACAATTCTAGCGATACGTAAATCCACCTTAGTAAAATCATCAATACTGATGTACTCTGCTTCCGCTGCATCTGAGTTAGCTTCGCTCTGCTGATGCACTGCATGGCGTTGCTCCGAATGTGGTTGAGGTGCAGATGTAGCCGTTAAGTTTTCTTTGTTGGCTTCAGTCATCGCCTCTATCAGTTTAGGTTCAACACGCGTAATAAGATGCTCGTATGCGTTAATACGATGTTGAACGGCTAAAGAGGTATCCACATCTAACCAATCTAGCGAAGTGATATTTAAGAATTGCTCAATTTCACCTACTAATTTTGGCAATACGGGTTTTAAGTACAAAGTTAATAAGCGGAACATTTCAAGCGCATCTGAACATACTTGTTGCAATACGGCATCTTGCCCCTCTTGCTTGGCTATGACCCATGGTGCGCTTGCAGCAACAAAGCCATTTGCCAAATCAGCTAAGCGCATAATTTCACGCAATGCCTTGCCATATTCACGCTCAGCATAGCTATCAGCTAGTAATTGTGACGCGGCTTTTATTTCTACCACCACTGAGTTATTAGCAGATGGATTTAATTGTCCATCAAAACGTTTATTGATAAAACCTGCTGTTCTACTGGCAATATTGATGTATTTACCCACCAAATCACTATTCACGCGCGCAACAAAGTCTTCAAGGTTAAGATCAATATCTTCCATCGTGCTATTCAATTTGGCCGCGTAGTAATAGCGTAAATACTCAGGGTTTTTAATATGATCTAAGTAGCTACGCGCGGTGATGAACGTGCCGCGTGATTTGCTCATTTTTTCACCGTTCACGGTTAAAAAGCCGTGCGCAAAAATTTGCGTAGGTTTGCGGTGTCCTGAAAACTCAAGCGTTGCAGGCCAAAACAGCGCATGGAAATAAAGAATATCTTTGCCAATAAAGTGATAAAGCTCAGCTTTACTGTCTTTCGCCCAATATTCGTCAAAATCCAAACCCTTAGCTTGACAAATATTTTTGAAGCTGGCCATGTAGCCTATAGGCGCATCAAGCCACACATAAAAATATTTGCCTGGCGCATCGGGAATTTCAAAGCCGAAATATGGCGCATCACGCGAGATATCCCAGTCATTCAAGCCATTTTCAAACCACTCGCCCATTTTGTTGGCAGCTTCGCCTTGCAATGTTCCTGAACGCGTCCAGTCTTTTAAAAATTGCTCACATTCAGAGAGCTTGAAGAAGTAATGTTCTGTCTCTTTGCGCACTGGTGCGGCACCAGAAACTGCTGAATATGCATTAATTAGCTCCGTTGGATTGTAAGTTGCCCCGCAAACTTCACAAGAGTCACCATACTGGTCTTTTGCATGGCATTTTGGACATTCGCCTTTAATGAAGCGATCCGGCAAGAACATGTTTTTAACCGGGTCATAAAACTGTTCGATTGTTTTAGTAGCTATTTTCCCCGCAGCTTTGAGCTTTTTATAAATGCCTTGTGAGAGCTCTTTATTCTCTGGAGCATTAGTGGAATAGTAATTATCAAACTGCACTAAAAACTCTGCAAAATCAGCACTGTGTTCTTTATGCACATTAGCAATCAATGCTTCTGGCGTAATACCTTCTTTTTCCGCGCGCAACATAATTGGCGTACCATGCGTATCATCTGCACACACGTAATGCACAGTATGTCCCTGCATTTTTTGAAAACGCACCCAAATATCGGTTTGAATATATTCCACCAAATGGCCTAAGTGAATACTGCCGTTAGCATAAGGAAGTGCGGAGGTTACGAGAATTTTGCGAGGATTTTTTGCAGTTGCCATGAGATAAATGGATCTATTAAGCTAAAACGCTATTCTAACAAATGAGGCGTGCTTCACCCAGCTATGATTGATTGTTTTATTCATAATTGACCTGATTAATGCATTTTAATCAGTCCACTTTTATAGAATATGCCCAAGCCATAACGACAATCAGTTAAAATACCTTATCTTTTTACTCAAGTTATTGAACTTGCTATCCAACTAATGAATAAATCAGGAATTTATACCATGGCAATTACAGAATTACTCATTCAAAGCACCTTAAAAATATGCACAGACCCCAATACTGGTAAAGACTTTGTGAGTAGCAAATCCGCTAGAAACATTAAGATTGACGGCAACGATGTCAGCGTAGATATTGTACTTGGCTACCCAGCTAAATCCGTGATGCCGGATATACAAAAGCTAGTGGCTGACACACTCACAACGTTAGCTGGCATCGGCAGAGTGACGGTAAATGTAAGTAACAAAATCGTTGCACATAAGGCGCAACAAGGCGTGACCTTACTGCCAAACGTAAAAAATATTATTGCTGTGGCTTCAGGTAAAGGCGGCGTAGGTAAATCAACCACCTCTGTCAATTTAGCACTCGCACTTGCGGCAGAAGGCGCGACCGTTGGCTTGTTGGATGCTGACATCTACGGCCCTAGCCAACCGCAAATGCTAGGCATTAGTGGCCGCCCTGAAAGCCTGGATGGTAAAAGCATGGAGCCGATGCTGGCGCATGGCATACAAGCGATGTCGATTGGGTTTTTAATCGATAATGATACGCCCATGGTGTGGCGCGGCCCAATGGTTACTGGGGCTTTAGAGCAATTATTGCGCGAAACAAAATGGCACGATTTAGACTATTTGATCATTGACTTACCACCAGGCACAGGTGATATTCAACTCACTCTCGCACAAAAAATTCCTGTGACTGGTGCGATTATCGTGACTACGCCACAAGACATCGCACTACTAGATGCGCGTAAGGGATTGAAAATGTTTGAGAAAGTTAACATTCCGATTCTAGGCATTGTTGAAAACATGAGTACGCATATATGCTCACAATGCGGCCATGAAGAGCATATTTTTGGTGCGGGTGGCGGCGAACTAATGGCTAAAGACTATCAAGTTGATTTACTTGGTTCACTACCGTTAGACATTGGGATCCGCATGCAAGCGGATAGTGGAAAACCTACTGTAATCGCCAACCCTGACTCAAAAATCGCCAGTATTTACAAAGAAATCGCGCGTAAAGCCGCCATTAAAATTGCCAATGCCAGCCTAGATCACAGCACCAAATTTCCAAATATCGTCATTCAAAACACATAAGTGTTCACTAAAAATCAAGATGCGTGAGTTAATCGCCTCGCATTCTGATTAAGCCCAGATTTTCCATTAGGCAGATTTCCCTTCGACCAAGCTCGGGGAACACCGCCTAATGGAAAATCTGGGCCAAGTATGACTTAAAGTTCTACGCCAAAACAATACACATCCACACCACAGCTTGGTGCGATTAAAGTTGCTGGTATCGCCACGCCTTTGCGCCAATGATCTACCGCTTCTTGCTTACCAGCCCCAGTGACTATAAAAATCACCTCATGCGTATCATTGAGACGATTTTGGCTAATGGTAATACGGTCAGCTGGTGGCTTTGGTGAATTAAAAACGGGAACCGCATCTGCGCTGTTATCTACGTTTTGATTCGGGAACAGTGAAGCCGTATGCCCATCTTCACCCAAACCTAAAATCACCATATCAAAAGTACGTACACCCGCCAGGATTTTAGCGTATGCTTTCGCACCTTCAATATTGCCTAGTTCTGCAGGAATATCATGAATTTGCTGTTGAGGAATCGCCACATGATTTAGCCACGCTTCGCGCGCCATTTTGCTGTTACGCTCAGGATGATCCACTGGTAAACAGCGGTCGTCATTATAATAAATATGCCAATTTCCCCAGTCAGCTTGCTCTTTGACGAGTAACTGATACACGCTTTTTGGCGTGCTGCCACCAGCCAATACCATTAAAAAGCTGCCATGTTGTTTAATCGCGTCATTGGCAGCTTGAAGAATGCGTTTTACGGTTGCTTGGTTAATTTCATCTTGCGAGTTAAAACTATGCCAGCGCGAGGTCTGGTTGTTGGCTAAAGTGAGTGATTTAACTTGAAGTGTTTGTGAGCTTTGCATAAAACAGTCGTGCCTTTTTCGGTATAATTACAATAAATTTAATGACGCGCTATTTTAACGTAAAAGTAACCCCGAACTTTATAAAAAAACCTATTGAGAGAATTTGAAATCATGGCCAAGAAAATAGACCCCTGTACCCTCGTACTCTTTGGCGCGAGTGGTAATTTATCTCGTATCAAGCTCATGCCAGGTTTGTTTCGCCTAGATGCTGCAGGTCGCTTACCTGACCAAATGGCAATTCTTTCTGTAGGTCGTGGTGAAGTGTCGCGTGAAGCTTGGGCTGCAGACATCAAAGGTATGCTGGATGCCAAATTTAAAAATGGCTACGATGCAAAAGTGTTCGAACGTTTTATTGCACGTAACCATTACCAGGCAAACCCACCCAACGACCCTGATGCATACAAAAAATTGCAGGCCAAATTGTCGGATGAAAAAGTATTCCCACAAAACTTGGCGTATTTTTTATCAGTACGTCCAACTGATTTCGCACCGATTGTTGAGCAACTTGCAGGTGTAGGTCTAGTGGATGAAAGCAAATACTGGCGCCGTGTGCTGATTGAAAAACCATTTGGTACCGATTTACCAAGTGCGCAGACTTTGCAAGCTGAACTCACAAAATATCTAAAAGAAAGTCAAATCTACCGTATTGACCACTATTTAGGTAAATCTGCGTTACAGAATATAATGCTCACGCGTTTTGCCAACGCCATATTTGAGCCACTTTGGAACAACGAGCATATTGATCACGTACAAATTACTAACAATGAAATTTTAGGCGTGGGCGACCGCACAACCTTTTACGATGCAACTGGCGCGTTAAGAGATATGGTACAAAGCCACTTGTTACAGACCTTAGCTCTAGTGGCCATGGAAAAACCAAAAGACTTGAATCCCGACAGCATTCGTGCCGAAAAAGTCAAGCTTTTAGAGTCTATCCGCCCTATTCCAATCAACGAACTGAGTAAGCATGCCTTCCGCGCGCAATACACTGCGGGACGTGTATGCGTCGCTGATGGCCATGGTGAAAACGTGCATGGCTATTTGGAAGAGTTAGCCAAAGACGGTGTCACATCAAGTGTCACTGAAACTTACGCCGCATTGAAATTGTTTATTGATAACCCACGCTGGAAAGGTGTGCCATTCTATGTGCGTACCGCTAAACGGTTACATGAAGGTAATACTGCCATTTCTATCCGTTTCAAAAAAGCGCCGATGCAACTGGTAGAAGGTCAGCATCAAAACTGGCTCACTTTGAACATTCAGCCACGCGAATGCATCAAAATGGAAATTGAATCAAAAATTCCAGGCTTGGATATTGCCACACGTACTTTGAGTATTGATGGTCCACAACGCCAGTCAGGCGATGAAACCATTGATTCTTACGAATCACTGATGCTGAACCTGATGGAAGGTGACCCATCACTATACCTACATATCAGCGAGGTTGAAGCACAATGGCGTTTAGTTGACCCGGTGGTTAAAGCATGGATTACAGATAAATCACCAGTGCATCAGTACAAAGCGGGTAGCCGCGACCCTGAAGAATCACGCGTCATTTTTGAATCGCAAGATCAATTCTGGCGTTATAGCATTGAACTAGGTGGCGATAAGCACTAATTGATTCGGTAATTTTGATTTAATAATTCTTAACGCAATTAACATATGCACTTTATAATGCTCAACTTAAACCAAGGTGTGCATTTTAGAGTGCATTATTCTTTATTTTTAGAGTACTTTTAGAGCATATACATGAGCATAAAATCAGACAAGTGGATACGCCGTATGGCAGAACAACACGGCATGATAGAACCGTTTGAACCTAATCAAGTGAAAATGTCACCCGATGGACAGCGCATGGTTTCTTACGGCACATCGAGCTATGGTTACGACATTCGCTGCTCTAAAGAATTTAAATTGTTCACTAACATCAATAGCACCATTGTTGACCCCAAAAACTTTGACCCTAACTCATTTGTTGAAGTAAATGCTGATTACTGCATTATTCCACCCAATTCATTTGCACTTGCCCGCACTGTGGAATACTTCCGCATTCCACGTAATGTGTTGACTATCTGCTTAGGTAAATCCACCTACGCGCGCTGCGGCATCATCGTTAATGTCACCCCATTTGAACCAGAGTGGGAAGGTTATGTCACATTAGAGTTCAGCAACACTACACCACTACCTGCTAAAATTTACGCCAATGAAGGCTGTGCACAAGTGCTGTTCTTTGAAGCTGACGCAGATGATGTTTGCGAAACCAGCTATAAAGATCGTGGCGGTAAATATCAGGGGCAAGTCGGCGTGACATTGCCTAAAATCTAGTCAATAGCTGGTAGTCATCAATCGTTAGTTAAACTTGCTTCAACTAGCCACTAACTACCCACTAACGACCACCAACCAACAACTCTCCTTTAGGAGTAAAAATGAAATTCCGCTTCCCTGTCATTATTATCGACGAAGACTTCCGCTCTGAGAACTCCTCGGGTTTAGGTATCCGCGTACTTGCCAAAGCCATTGAAGATGAAGGTACTGAGGTGCTCGGTGTCACTAGCTATGGTGACCTCACCTCGTTTGCGCAACAGCAAAGTCGCGCCTCAGCATTTATTCTTTCCATTGACGATAACGAATTTATTGAAGAGAAACCTGAGGCCATTGAGCAATTGCGAAAATTTGTGACTGAAATTCGTCACCGTAACGAAGAAATTCCTATTTTCTTGTATGGCGAAACGCGTACTTCGCGCCACATTCCAAACGATGTGTTGCGCGAGTTACACGGCTTTATTCACATGAATGAAGACACACCGGAGTTTGTAGCGCGCCTGATTATTCGCGAAGCCAGGGCCTATTTAGACAGCCTGCCACCGCCGTTTTTTAAAGCACTCACCCACTATGCTGCCGATGGGTCCTACTCTTGGCATTGCCCTGGTCACTCTGGTGGCGTTGCTTTTTTAAAGTCGCCTGTCGGGCAAATGTTCCACCAGTTCTTTGGTGAAAACATGTTGCGTGCAGATGTATGTAATGCGGTAGATGAGCTTGGTCAATTACTTGACCATACTGGTCCGGTTGCGGCTTCTGAGCGCAATGCAGCGCGCATTTACAACTGTGACCATCTGTACTTTGTAACTAATGGCACTTCTACTTCCAACAAAATTGTGTGGAACTCAACAGTAGCACCAGGCGATGTCGTAGTCGTGGACCGTAATTGTCATAAATCTGTGTTGCACGCCATCATCATGACAGGCGCAATTCCTGTATTTTTGATGCCGACACGCAACCATTTCGGTATTATTGGACCGATTCCAAAAAGTGAATTTGCCTGGGAAAATATTCAAAAGAAAATTGAGCGCAACCCGTTTGCCACTGATAAAAATGCAAAACCGCGCGTGCTGACCATTACGCAATCCACCTACGATGGCGTGCTATATAACGTAGAAGAAATCAAAGAAATGTTGGACGGTAAAATCGACACCTTACACTTTGATGAAGCTTGGTTACCACATGCCACGTTCCATGACTTTTATGGTGATTATCATGCCATTGGCGCAGACCGTCCACGCTGTAAAGAAAGCATGGTGTTCTCTACGCAATCTACGCATAAATTGCTTGCTGGCTTAAGCCAAGCCTCACAAATTTTGGTGCAAAATGCTGAAGATATTCAACTTGACCGTGATGTGTTCAACGAAGCCTACTTGATGCACACTTCAACCAGCCCACAATACTCTATTATCGCCAGCTGCGATGTAGCAGCGGCCATGATGGAGGCTCCAGGCGGCACGGCATTAGTAGAAGAATCGATTATGGAGGCGCTAGACTTCCGCCGTGCAATGCGTAAGGTGGACGAAGAATGGGGTGCCGACTGGTGGTTTAAAGTTTGGGGGCCGAATGACCTCTCAGAAGAAGGCATTGAAGAGCGCGAAGCGTGGATGCTAAAAGCCAATGAAAGCTGGCACGGTTTTGGCAATCTAGCAGAAGGCTTTAACATGCTGGATCCAATTAAAGCCACCATTATTACGCCTGGCTTGGATATTCATGGTGACTTCTCTGAGGAGTTTGGTATTCCAGCCGCGATTGTCACCAAATATCTGGCTGAACATGGTGTGATTGTTGAAAAAACAGGCTTGTACTCATTCTTTATTATGTTCACCATCGGCATTACCAAAGGTCGCTGGAACACCATGGTGGCAGCTTTACAACAATTTAAAGATGATTACGACAAAAACCAGCCACTGTGGAAAGTGCTGCCAGAATTTGTACAAAAACATCCACGCTATGAGCGTATGGGTTTACGCGATTTGTGCACACAAATTCATGAAGTGTATAAAGCCAATGATGTGGCGCGTTTAACCACAGAAATGTATCTGTCAGACATGGTGCCAGCGATGAAACCTACCGATGCATTTGCTAAAATGGCACATCGCAAGATAGACCGCGTGCCGATTGACGAACTTGAAGGACGCATCACTGCTGTACTGTTGACGCCTTACCCACCAGGCATCCCACTACTGATTCCGGGTGAACAGTTCAATAAAATTATCGTTAACTATTTGAAATTTGCTCGCGAGTTTAACGAACGTTTTCCGGGTTTTGAAACCGATGTGCATGGCCTGGTAAAACAAGTTGTGGATAGTAAGGCTGTGTACTATGTGGATTGTGTGGAGCAATAACGGCTACTTATGCTCATGAATTTTCTCATAAATTAAATCGCTATATTCAAGACCACTTACAGAGGTGTGGTCCCTTTTTTCAATTAATTGCCAGAGCTTGTAATCAACAGTAGGAAAAAACGCATCGCCCGCAAAGTCAGCATGCACTCTTGTAATATAAAGCCTGGTGGCCAGTTTTAAACCATGTTGATACAACTCCGCGCCGCCAATTAAAAATGGCTCGGCATCCTCTTTACACAACGCAACAGCAGCTTCCAGCGAATCAGTGACCAGGGCGCCGTCTATTTTGTAATCTTTATTACGCGTAACAATCACCGTGGTGCGATTAGGCAACAGTCGGCCTAGCGATTCGTATGTTTTGCGTCCCATGATAATGTGATGGCCGGTGGTAAGCGCGCGGAAACGTTTAAGGTCTTCAGGCAAATGCCAAGGCAATGCATTATTCACACCGATAACATCATTATTTGAGGTTGCAACAATAATTGATAAGTGTCTCATACGGGCTATTATACTGCATGTTTACAAGAAACTTCTTTGGACTAAGACCATGCGTTTTCGCTACCCAAGTTCATTCCTAAAGCTCCTGCTAGTCGGTTTTGCCTTTGCAATCGTACCTTTGCTATGGGTATTTGTTAATGCCAATATCGCATTTGACAACCTATCAACACAAAGTCAAATCACAATATCCAATGCTGTAGAAGTTACGCGTGCCAGTCACATATTACAAGAACAACTGCACCTGATGGAGCGCAGTAGCCGCCAGTATTTTGTGTTGCAAGACGAAGTACTATTTAGTAACTACAATAAAGCAAGTGCTAAATTTAATGAAGTATTGACCCAGCTAAAACAATTAACAACACAACCCGCGCAGCAAAAAAATATTAATGTACTGAGTGAGAAAAATTCACAATTAAACTTGTTAATCTACGAAGCAAAGCAATCACGGGAAAGCAAAGCTGGCTTTCTTGATAACTTTAGTCAACTAGACAAACAAGTTGAACTAATCATAAAAGAAAACAATATGGCAATTGATGCTGCATCAAGTCAACTGGTACTGAACACCCAAATCACGCAGAAAAAATTATTTTTGCAAAGCTTAGTGTTAATTCCGCTGGCATTATTAATCGCTGGCAGCATTACTTACTTACTTGCTCGTCCGATACGTCGCATGGATGCTGCTATTAAACATCTTGGCACTGGTCAATATGATGAGCCGATTGCAATTGATGGGCCAGGTGATTTGCGTATATTAGGGCAACGGCTTGACTGGTTGCGTACTGAGCTTAAAGAGCTGAATCAGCAAAAGCAGCAGTTTTTACGTCACGTTTCTCACGAACTTAAAACACCGCTAACCGCCATTAGAGAAGCTACAGAACTATTGCATGATGGCATTGGCGGCCAACTTTCGATACAACAATCGGAAATCACCAACATTTTGCGCGATAACAGTATTCGATTACAAAAAATGATCGAAAATCTGCTCAACTACACCCGTATCAAGACCGTGGAACAAAAATTAAATTTGAGCCGTTTATATTTACCTGATGTGATTCATAAAGTCCTTAAGGCTCACGCACTGAGTATTCGTAATAAGCAATTACTGATTGAAACCAACGACAATGTGAACGAAGTAGTCGCAGATGAAGAAAAACTTACTGTTCTTTTAGATAATTTAATCTCAAATGCAATCAGATACACGCAAATTTCAGGTCAAATAAAAGTGTCCTCACATCAAGAAAAAAACAAATGGTATATTGAAGTGTCGGATAATGGTCCGGGCTTAGCAAAAGCCGATCAAGATAAATTATTCGATCCATTTTACCGTGGCGACACCCTGCATAAAAGCCTGATTAACGGTAGCGGGTTAGGTTTGACCATTGTAAAAGACCTTATCGAAGCACATGGCGGTCATGTAGCACTTATTCCTTCATACCAAGGCGCACATTTCAAGGTGTGCATTCCCCAATTGGAACTTAAATGAATATAAAAATAATATACATTTTGATTTTATGCCTGGGCACATTAAGTGCTTGCGCAAGTAAACCATTCACAAGCCGGCCTGGAGATGTTAAACAGAAAGAAATAAACAATACGGCTAATCCAGCCAAACCAAAGCAGGATTCCACGATTGAGCTGCTTGCATTTAGCGACAGCTACTCTAACCTTACGTTAGAGTCGCAAAAAAAATCCTTTGCAGAAACTAATCTAGCACTGGTAGAAAATAAAAACGATGTGACACAACGTATTAAATTAGCAATGATGCTTTCAATACCTAGCAGCCGCCTGCGTGATGTAGGCAAGGCACAGATACTGCTGCAGGATTTATTGCAAAAGAACAGTCTAAATCCATCTGAATCTGCACTGGTAAGCTTATTGTATGAATACACCTCAGACAGTGCTAAACAAATTCAAAAAAATCGAGATGACGCCAAAAAGCTCGAAGCCTCACAAGCCAAATATGAAAACTTACAGCAAAAATATGACGCGCTGGAACAGAAACTTAATGACTTAAAAAATATCGAAAAAACCATGAATGACCGCGACATCAAACCAGTCAACAAACCATGATCACGTCCAAACCTAACATACTCATTGTAGATGATGACAAAGACATTTTAAAACTCATTAGCATGCGCCTGAATGCCGCTGGCTACGCCACCAGTATGGCCAACAATGGTGCTGAAGCAATGTCCGCCATCGCGCACCAACGTCCAGACCTTGTCATTAGTGATTTGCGAATGCCCGCGATGGATGGTATGGCTTTATTAGACGCCATCCAACATTCACAGCCCACCTTGCCAGTCATGCTGCTTACAGCACATGGATCCATCCCTGATGCCGTGCGTGCAACGCAGCGTGGGGCATTCAGTTTTTTAACAAAACCGTTCGATAGCCAAGAACTATTACAGCAAGTAGCATCAGCCTTACACTTAAACGGCATGCAACAGAATGATGTCGCTGAGCATAATAACACTTGGCGCGCTAATATCCTGACACGCAGTCCAGTGATGGAGAATTTATTAAGACAAGCCAAAATGGTTGCAGATACTGACGCCAGTGTTTTTATTCAAGGTGAGAGTGGCTCTGGTAAAGAGTTGTTAGCGCGCGCCATTCACAATAGCAGCCAGCGCAATACAAAACCGTTTATAGCAATCAACTGTGGTGCAATACCTGAGAATCTACTCGAATCAGAGTTGTTTGGGCATAGCAAGGGGGCGTTTACTGGTGCGGTTAATAGTCATATTGGCCTATTTCAAAGTGCGGAAGGCGGCACACTGTTTTTAGATGAAATTGGCGATATGCCACTTAATCTGCAAGTGAAAGTATTGCGAGCGCTGCAAGAGCGTACCATACGTCCAGTGGGCAGCACCGCCAACATCAACATTGATGTACGCTTGATTTCGGCCACCCATCGCAATTTGGCAGTTGAGATGCGTGAAGGTCGCTTCCGAGAAGATTTATTTTACCGCATCAATGTTGTGAGTCTGGAAATTCCGTCTTTAGCTAATCGGCGCGAGGACATTAGCTTAATGGCTAATCATTTTTTGCAGGTGTTTAATCAAAAATATAAAAAATCACTCCATGGTTTTGCGCCAGAAGCCCTGGAAATACTGATTGCTGCGCCGTGGCCAGGCAACGTACGGCAACTGCAAAATATCGTAGAACAAACAATCGTACTGGCCACTACGCACATCATTACAGCCAATTTAGTGCAAAAGGCTTTGCAAGATACAGAAAACGCTATTGTTCCTTTTGAAGCCGCACGCCGCAAATTTGAGCATCATTATTTAGTCACGTTATTAAAAACAACCCAAGGCAATGTTACGCAAGCAGCTAAGCTTGCGCAACGCAATCGCACCGAGTTTTATCGCCTATTAGAACGCCACCACATTCAAGCAAGCGCTTTCAAAGAATCTAAAGAAAGTGAATAAAATCAACTTGTTAATTTATATAAAATTTAGTGTCGCTGATTAACAACAATATTTATATTATGAATTCAATGTATTACTAGTTATATCGTATTTTACTGTCCCGAAAAAGCGACAGAAATAAATCGAACCAACCAGATAAATTTACATAACATACTGTTTTAAATGAAAAAAATAAGTTGGCACACTATTCGCTAATAGATAAGGGCAGTATCTTTTTTTATTTGTATTTAGGAGTTAGTCAATGAAATTCAATTCAACCGTAATCATTCGCCCAATCACCAGCAGCATCATTGCCGCACTTATGCTTTCTGGGTTAAGCGTCTCAGCAATGGCTGACAATAAAGCCGCGTTGAAAAGCGCTATAGGTAATAATATTAAGATAGCTGCAGAAACAAAAACTACCGATATAAAAGTAGCTAAGTCCTCAGCAGCACCCGCAAATGAAGATTTCAAAAAACTTGATCTCAATCAGGATGGAGAAATTTCACTCAAAGAGGCTGTTAAAGACAAAACTTTAGCTGGAATTTTTGATGCTGTTGATGCAAATCATGATGGCACTATTTCTGCAGATGAACATGCTGCTTACAAGACAAGCCTGCCTGCTAAAACTACAGAAAATTAAATAATTTACACATGATGTTTGTTAGTGCATTGTGGCCCTTCTCCCCATGGCCACAAGCGGTGAGGTTGCCTAAGTACCTAAGGGCAACCTCTTTTTTTAATTGGTCGCATTGCTTACTCAATATCAAACAGCCACAGAAGCCTTGATTGCCGGGTATGGGTCGTAGTTTTCCAAAGTGAAATCTTCAAATTTAAAACTGAAGATATCACTTACATTAGGATTAATATGCATTGCAGGTAGAGCGCGTGGAGTACGTGTCAATTGCTCATTTACCTGGTCGAAGTGATTTGAATAAATATGCGCATCGCCTAGCGTATGAACAAAATCCCCTAGTTTCAAATTACATACTTGCGCAACCATCATGGTAAGTAACGCATAAGAAGCAATATTAAATGGCACACCAAGGAATATGTCAGCACTACGCTGATACAGTTGGCAACTCAACTTTGACCGTTGATCCGCTTCATCTGGTGATGCGGGCGCCACATAAAACTGGAAAAATGCATGACATGGCGGTAACTTCATTTGATCCACATCTGCCACATTCCAGGCAGAGACAATCAAGCGCCGTGAATCAGGGTTCTTTTTAATCGCGTTCACGACTTGAGCGATTTGGTCGATATGCGTGCCGTCTGGCTTAGGCCAGTTACGCCATTGATAACCATATACTGGACCTAAATTGCCATTTTCATCTGCCCATTCATCCCAGATACGCACACCATTTTCTTTTAAATAGGCAATATTAGTGCTGCCCTGTAAAAACCACAGCAGTTCATGAATAATGGATTTTAAATGTACTTTTTTAGTGGTAAGTAGTGGAAAACCTTCAGCTAGATCAAAACGCATTTGATAGCCGAATACAGAAAGCGTACCTGTGCCAGTGCGGTCTTCTTTTTTATTGCCATGCTGCAACACATGTTTGAGTAATTGCTGATAAACCTGCATATTGGTTAGCTCGTTTTTTCTACAATAAACTGTTTTATCGCGGCTGAATCAGCATCCATCACTGTAAATTTCTGTGGCAAATTTTCAATGCCATTCAGCACTGCTGGACGTTCAGGCGCATGACCCAAGGCCTCAACAATGGAATCCTCAAACTTGGCTGGCAATGCAGTTTCTAACACCAACATAGGCGTTTTTTTATCGAAATACGCCAGAGCAACTTTAAGGCCGTCTGCTGTATGCGTATCAATCACCACATCGTATTTAGCATTGGTTTCACGAATAGTTTGCATACGATTTACATGGTTACTGCTACCAGAGACGAAACCATAATCAGCTATTTTTGTATAATAGCCATCTGCATTCAAATCAAAGCTATTGCCGCTATCGACCTTGCTCCATAACGCACGTGTTTTGTCACTATCACGACCTACCAAATCAAATACAAACCGTTCAAAATTTGAAGCTTTGCTGATGTCCATTGAAGGGCTAGAGGTATGGTAAGTTTTTGCTGAACCACGCGGGCTGTAAACGCCTGTTTTGAAAAACTCATCCAACACGTCATTTTCATTGGTTGCAACAATAAGTTTATCTATCGGCAAACCCATCATACGTGCGATGTGCCCTGCACACACATTACCGAAGTTGCCTGATGGCACAGAAAAGTTTACTTTTTGCGTATTATTTTGCGTGACTGCAAAGTAGCCTTTGAAATAGTACACAACCTGCGCAACAATGCGCCCCCAGTTAATGGAATTTACCGCACCGATTTTATACTGCGCTTTAAATTCGGCATCGTTAGACACGGCTTTTACCATATCCTGGCAATCATCAAACACCCCGTTTACTGCAATGTTGTAGATGTTTTCATCTTGCAGACTAAACATTTGCGCCGTTTGAAAACGGCTCATTTTTTTATGCGGTGACAACATAAACACACGAATACCCTTTTTACCGCGCATCGCATACTCTGCAGCCGAACCGGTATCGCCAGAAGTTGCCCCTAAAATATTAGTCGTTTTACCTTCTTTAGTCAGCACGTATTCAAACAGATTGCCTAATAACTGCATCGCCATGTCTTTAAAAGCCAGAGTAGGGCCGTTAGAGAGGCTCAACAGATACAAATTGTCTTCTAACTTAAGGGTTGGCGTAATGTCGGCAGCATCCTGCCCTTTACGTGTAAAGCTGTAGACATCAGCACGATAGGTTTTATCGATAATCGCTTTTAAGTCAACTGCTGGAATATCATCCACAAAACGCGACAGAATTGTGAAAGCCAAGTCGGCATAAGACAACCCACGCATCGCCGACAACTCAGCATCGGTGAATTGCGGATAGCTTTCAGGCAGATATAAACCGCCATCAGGCGCTAGGCCGCCTAATAAAATTTGGCTAAAACTTAAAGCAGGCGATTGCCCGCGTGTGCTGATGTATTTCATAGTTTGAAAAATTACTTTTTAATCTTTAAATGTTTATTTAGCGAGTTCTTCCATACGGATGCGCACGACTTTGCCGGTAATTTCAGCCAATGACTCAATAGCAGTAATGGCAGCATTCATATTTTTTTCAACGGTAATATGCGTCAGAATCACAATGTCTGCTTCAGTTTCATTTTCATCAGGCTCTTTTTGCATCATCGCATCGATAGAAATATCACGATCACCTAAAATTTTAGTGACATTCGCCAATACGCCAGGCTTATCACTCGCGCGCAAGCGTAGGTAGTAAGCACTTTGCACTTCATCGATTGGCAAGATAGGTAAATCTTGCACTTGATCTGACTGAAACGCTAAATAAGGCACGCGCTGTGCACTGGTTGCATCGATTAAACGTGCAACATCCATCAAATCTGCAACCACTGCACTCGCAGTTGGCTCCGCACCGGCACCAGCACCGTAGTAAAGCGTAGGGCCAACCGCATCGCCCTTCACCACCACCGCATTCATTGCGCCATTCACATTGGCAACCAAGCGTTTTTCAGGGATTAAAGTCGGATGCACGCGCAACTCAACGCCTTTATCAGTGCGTTTGGTAATACCCAACAACTTAACGCGGTAACCTAACTCTTCAGCGTATTTAATATCAACCTGCTGTAGCTTGGTAATGCCTTCGGTGTAGGCTTGCTCAAATTTCATCGGCATACCAAAAGCAATTGCTGACATAATCGTAAGTTTATGTGCAGCGTCTATGCCTTCAACGTCAAAAGTTGGATCAGCCTCTGCATAACCTAGGCGTTGCGCTTCGCCCAGTACATCAGCAAAGTTCAGGCCTTTTTCGCGCATTTCTGTCAGGATGAAATTAGTCGTGCCATTGATAATACCTGCAACCCATTCGATACGGTTAGCGCCTAGGCCTTCACGTAGGGCTTTAATGATAGGAATACCACCCGCTACTGCAGCCTCGAAAGCCACAATTACATTATTCGCTTTGGCTGCGGCAAATATTTCATTGCCATGCAAAGCAATCAGCGCTTTATTCGCTGTCACTACATGTTTTTTATTCGCAATTGCTTTCAACACAAGCTCACGGCTCAAAGTGTAGCCGCCGATAAGCTCTACCACCACGTCAATGTTGGGATTATTCACTACAGCAAATGCATCATCCGTAACATCAACGTTGCCCACAATAGCTTTCGCATGCTCAAGATTTCTGTCTGCCACTTGCATAACTTTGATTTCCACACCGGTACGGCGGGTAATTTCTGCTGCGTTACGTGTTAGAACGCTATAAGTACCACCACCCACTGTGCCTAAGCCTAATATGCCTACATTTAACTGTTTCAAGCTTCTGCTCCATCTGATTTTGAACCGTGTTTTTTTCTATAATTTTTCAAGAACCTGGCAATACGTTTAATTGCCTCGGTCAAATCATCCACGTTAGGTAAAAATACCACGCGGAAATGATCTGGGGTCTTCCAATTAAACCCTGTGCCCTGCACTAGCAATACTTTTTCTTCTAGCAGCAAATCTAAAATAAACTGCTGGTCATCTTTAATCGGATAAATTTTTGGGTCTAACTTTGGAAACAAATACATAGCTGCCTGCGGTTTTGTGCAACTCACCCCTGGAATTGCATTCAGCAACTCATAAGCAATGTCGCGCTGTTTACATAAGCGGCCTTCCGGCGCCACCAAGTCTTCTATGCTTTGATAGCCACCTAATGCCGTTTGAATCGCAAGTTGCCCAGGTACATTGGCACACAGACGCATTGAAGCCAGCATATTGAGGCCTTCGATGTAATCTTTTGCGTATTCTTTCTCACCACTTAAAATCATCCAGCCTGCTCGATAACCGCAGGTTCGATAATTTTTTGATAGACCGTTGAAGGTCACGAATAAAATATCATCTGCCAGTGAAGCAATGGACGTATGCACATTGCCATCGTATAAGACTTTATCGTAAATCTCGTCGGCAAAAATAACCAAACTGTGGTGGCGAGCAATCTCTATGATGCCCTCCAAAATCTCACGCGGATATAAAGCGCCAGTAGGATTGTTTGGGTTAATCACTACAATACCGCGCGTGTTTGCGGTAATTTTAGACTCGATATCTTTTAAGTCTGGCATCCAGCCAGTCGCTTCATCACACAGGTAATGACGCGCTGTACCGCCGGCCAAGTTTACCGCAGCCGTCCATAACGGGTAGTCTGGCATCGGCACTAAGACTTGGTCGCCATTATTAAGTAAACCCTGCATCGCCATCACAATCAACTCAGAAACGCCATTGCCGATAATGATGTCATCAACCGTCACGCCCTGAATATGTTTACTTTGCGTGTAATGCATAATCGCTTTGCGCGGCTCAAACAGGCCTTTGCTATCGGTATAGCCACCCGCCTTGCCCATATTGCGAATCACGTCTTGCTGAATTTCTTCAGGTACTTCAAAACCAAACGCGGCTGGGTTACCAATGTTCAGCTTGATAATACGCTGACCTTCTTCTTCCATTTGGCGCGCGCGCTGCAACACCGGGCCACGAATATCGTAGCAAACGTTAGCAAGCTTGTTGGATTTTTCTATTTTCTGCATAGGTTGTTTTGCATCAATGTGATGAGTTTTAAGCGATTATTAGCTTATACGGTAAAGTATGCTATCTTACCTTTTCACCCTACATCAAGCAATGTAAAGCATGAAACTACACCTCACACAAGCCGATGGACAAAACCTAATCACGGGCATCACTGACGATGCCATACTGATCAATCATCGCCCCTACACAACATGCTTGATTGTGATGCCAAACACCCTAATTACTGACTGGCAGTCAAACACTGCCACTCAATTATCATTTGAAACTTTAACCGCAGATGACTTTGAAAAAATCGCCGCATTAAAGCCAGAAGTGGTATTGCTAGGCACTGGTAAAACGCATCGATTTTTGCACCAAAAACTAAGCGTAGCGCTCACCCAACAGGGGGTTGCGGTGGAGTGCATGACTACCGCAGCTGCTTGCAGAACTTACAATATATTGATGAGCGAAGGCCGCAAAGTAGCGGCAGCTCTACTGCTTTAGACCATAAAATCTACTCACGAGGGCGATTTAGAGATGAACGCATCAAACTGATTGATAGTTAGCGGATGGCTAAACCAATAGCCCTGAACGAGAAAATGTTAACGTTGCGTTGGTGCCTCCAAAGCCAAAACTGTTCGATAATGCCGTTTCAATTCTTACATTCTCAATCGCTTTACGCACAATATTTAAACCGGTCGCAGCTGGATCTAGCGTCTCAATATTGGCAGAAGCTGCAATAAAGTTATGTTCCATCATCAGTAAGGTATAAATCGCCTCATTCACACCAGCCGCACCTAGAGCATGACCTGACAGCGACTTGGTTGATGCGATAGCAGGACTTTGTTTTAAGCCATTTTCACCAAACACTTCACGAATCGCTTCCAATTCTTTTACGTCACCTACCGGGGTGCTGGTACCGTGTGTGTTGATGTAATCTATTGGCTCGGATACGCCCTCTAACGCCAAACGCATGCAGCGTACAGCGCCCTCGCCGCTTGGAGCTACCATATCATATCCATCTGAGGTTGCACCGTAGCCCACGACTTCAGCATAAATTTTTGCGCCGCGTGCTTTAGCGTGCTCGTACTCTTCAAGTACTACTATGCCGCCGCCACCTGAAATCACAAAACCATCACGGTTTGCATCATAGGTACGTGAGGCTTTATCGGGTGTTTCGTTATATTTGCTACTCAATGCACCCATCGCATCAAACATAAATGAGAGCGTCCAATGTTCTTCTTCCGCACCACCAGCAAATACAATGTCTTGCTTGCCCATTTGAATTTGCTCCACACCCGCGCCTATGCAATGTGCGCTGGTTGAACATGCTGAGCTGATGGCGTAATTGATGCCCTTAATTTTTGCGCCTGTAGCAAGACATGCTGATACACCGCTCGCCATGGCTTTTGTGACCATATATGGCCCTACGCGGCGCACACCTTTTTCACGCAGCGTATCAATGCCTTCTAAAATACTTTCATGCGAGGCACCACCCGCGCCTACAATCAAACCTGTACGCACATTTGAAACCAAATCTTCAGGCAAGCTAGCATCCGCAATAGCCTCTTGCATGGCAAGCCAGGCGTAGGCGTGACCTTTGGCCATAAAGCGCATCAGCTTGCGGTCTATTAACTCTTCTACATTCAGGTTTTTGATAGAACCCGCCACGTGAGAGCGCAAGCCCATTGCAGCATATTCCGGTTGATAAGTAATGCCTGACTTGCCCGCCTTTAGGCTCGCCAACACCTCAGCTTTATTGTTGCCCAAACTGGAAACAATACCAAACCCCGTAACGACGACACGACGCATTTCGTGCTCCTTAAAAACTTTTTTATTCTAATTAAAAATTATCCGTGCGCGTAAACAACCCTACACGCAGATCACTGGCCACATAAATCTCACGACCATCCAGAGTCATGGTGGCGTCCGCTAAACCCATGACTAATTTACGCATAATCACACGTTTTAAATCAATGGTATAAGTCGCCATTTTAGCGGTAGGCAGCACTTGTCCAGTGAACTTCACTTCGCCCGCGCCAAGTGCTCGCCCACGACCCGGCCCACCCATCCAGCCCAAATAAAACCCCACCAACTGCCACATGGCATCTAACCCTAGACAGCCAGGCATGACTGGGTCACCCGTAAAGTGGCATTCAAAAAACCATAAGTCAGGCTTAATATCAAGCTCAGCGATAATTTGGCCGTTACCATATTTACCACCCTTTTCAGTAATAGACACAATGCGGTCAAACATTAACATCGGTGGCAATGGCAATTGCGCATTACCCGCACCAAACATCTCGCCACGACCACATTTAAGTAATTCTTCTTTTGTAAAACTATTTTGTTTTTGCATGATTCTAATTTTTTTATTTTAGGATGATTGCTATTTTCGCTGGAAAACCAAATTTACGAAAGCTTTATTCACTTTTTATCAGTATTTTTATCAAGTTTCAACGTAAATTTGCACTAATTTAAACAAGGGGTATACAGATCTGTTTACCCCCGGTAAAAAAACGTTTATGATGTATTTAACTTCATTTTAACCATTTCAAAAAAAGAGTCGGGAAATTTCAATGAGTGATCGTCAGCTAACCGATTGGCGCAACCATGCGCTTGCCTTAGAATCAGAAGTCAATAAAGTTGTGGTAGGTCAGCATACGCCGATACGCTTGATTACGACCTCAATTTTTGCGCGTGGTCACGTGCTGCTTGAAGGTGACGTTGGTGTGGGTAAAACCACGCTATTGCGCGCCTTTACACGCGGCATTGGCGGCGGGTATCAGCGTATTGAAGGTACCATTGACTTAATGCCTAATGACTTGGTATATCACACCTACCTCGGTGAAGATGGTAAACCACACGTAAGCCCAGGTCCGCTGTTAATGTCCGGTGAAAATCTATCGGTATTTTTCTTTAATGAAATTAACCGCGCACGTCCGCAAGTACATTCACTATTGCTACGTGTGATGGCTGAACGTAGTTTGTCTGCCTTTAATGCAGAGCATTACTTCCCGCATATGATTGTGTTTGCTGACCGCAACCAAGTGGAAAAAGAAGAAACCTTTGAAATTCCCTCTGCGGCACGTGACCGCTTTATGATGGAGATTCCAATTGTCGTACCCAGTGATGATGCCATCATGGAAGCGTTAGTATTTGATACTAGATTCCACAATGTTGATGCCTTGGTCGAAACTGTAAGACCGGAGGTTTTGCAATTTGATGAACTTAATGTCTTCTCTGGCGTAATACAGAACAACATTGAAGCCAGTGATACGCTTAAAAAATATGCGCTAAATTTATGGAAAGCTACTAAAACGCCGCTCGACTATGGTGTCAAAGTTTCAGGCGTGGACATGAACCGCTTGGTGCTCGCAGGCGCCAGTCCACGTGGTATGAGCATGATGTTACGTGCGGCACGTGTAAATGCTTGGTTGAACAATCGCACTGCCGTGTTGCCAGATGATATTCACGCGGTGTTTCATTCCACTATTGCGCATCGTTTAGTCTTTAGCCCAGTGTATGAAATGCGCCGCACAGAAATTGCCCGCGATATGTTGTCTGGCATTATCAACGCAGTTGCAGCGCCGTAATTTTAAATTGTCAGCCAAATTAGCCATTCGCGCATAAAGTGATTTTTGATGATTGAAGACATTAAATCTTTTAGTTACCACATCGG
>MHBU01000030.1:38858-74364 GCA_001803395.1 Methylotenera sp. RIFCSPLOWO2_02_FULL_45_14
GCCAAACCATCCGCGACCCAATGGAGCAGGTGTATGTGCGCTTATTTAATCAAAAAAGTGCCACACCTGTTTACGTGATTTGTGATTTATCAGGCAGTATGAATTTTGGTGCAAAAAAACGCAAAATCAAATTGGCGGCTGAAATCGCAGAATCTATTGCGCAATCTGCCAGCGAACATCACGACCCATTTGGTTTTATTGGCTTTGATGAAAAAGTACGTGAAGACTGGATCAGCACATCGTCATTCAAATCACACCGTGCCATTGCCATGGCCGAATCGTTAAAAGATTTTCACCCAGCACCCGTCAATTGCACTGGCATTACTGAAGTTTACCGTTATTTACCACGTGAACGCTCATTGGTATTTTTAATCTCTGACTTTCACATGCCTAATGCTTTACTTGAAGATTCACTTTCTAATTTGTTGCGTCACCATATTGTGCCGATTGTGTTGTGGGATGCTGCGGAATACAGGAATTTACCTGAATTTGGTTTAACCAACGTCACCGATGCTGAAACAGGACAAATGCGTACCTTGTTTTTGCGTAAAGAATTACGTGAAAAAATCGTGCAATCTTTTGAAAATCGGCGTAATGAAATTTACGAACTATTTATGCGCTTTGACATGCCGCCGTTTTATGTTGAAGGTGAGTTTGATGCAGATAGACTCACAGAATATTTTCACCAATTTGTAGCCGCTTAACTTAAGTAAAACTTACATCATGACAAAATTTATACGTTTTATATGCTTAGCCTGTACATTATGCCTGGCACCGCTTTCCGCAGTTGCAATAGATAGCCAAAACTTGCCTGACATTAAAGAAGGTTTTGTCACCATAGAAACCATAGACCCTACACAGCGCGTAGGCTATACCGTGGGTGATATTATTGAGCGAGAAGTGATTTTAACCATTAAAGCACCCTACAAGCTGGTTGAAACATCGCTACCGATCAAGGGTTATGAAAAACGTTACAGAGGCCAATTGATCGGCATTGAACTCAAAAATATTCATCATGAAAAAGATGTGCATCAGGACTACACCACACATCATATTAAGTTAGCCTATCAAGTATTTACCAATAGCGTGGTAGCAAAAAATGCGGCATTAGGGCCAGAATATCTCAACTTAATCAACGCCAAAAATAGTCAAGATTTGGTCAAATACCGTATTCCAAGCTTAGATATTGCCATTTCACCGCTGGCGATTTTTGGCGCTGTTAAAGTTGAAAATAATATGAGCCCAATGCTCGGGCCCTTGTTAATGGCAGATGACCGTGAGAAACAGTGGTTAAAAGTTGCGCTGGGAATGCTTGCGATAAGTTTGCTGGGCTTACTTTATATCCTGGGCGTGCATACTTGGCTGCCACGCATGGGCGGTCCGTTTGCAAGTGCTTATCGCACATTACGCAAAACGCCAAACTCTGCTGAAGGCTTAAAACAAGCGGTGTCAAAATTGCACCAATCTTTTAACAGTACGGCTACAATGAGTATTTTTAGCGACAACTTAGATGCATTTTTAGTAAAACGCCCTAATTTTTCACCATTAAAATATGAAATTCAACAATTCTTTGCCTTATCTCGCCATGTTTATTTTGAGCCTAACGCAACACATGATATAGGCAACAACCCAAGCAAGTGGCTGGTGCAATTTGCGCGCCGCTGCCGCGACTGCGAACGCGGTTTAACACCAACGCCTTTAAATACCAAGGCGGGAACATAAGTCATGCTTTTTTCACATCCATGGCTACTTTGGTTGCTGCCGCTGGCGGTATTGCCTCTTTTGTTACAGCGTGCACATGCCAAGCATTATTCCTGGGTAAATATGTTGCCGGCTGACCCATTATCTGACCTGATTGGGTTGCTGTTAAAAGCACTCGCTGTACTCACACTGGTTTTTATTATTTTAGGATTAGCAGCCCCTCATACCAAAGAGCAAAGCGTAGAGCGCATCGGCGTAGGCGCTCAGATTGCTTTGGTGCTGGACCGTAGCGCAAGTATGGATGATCCATTTTCAGGTAGCACGGATGCCACAGGCAATACCACGGTAGGTGAAACTAAATCTGTTGCCGCAGCAAGATTGATTACCGAGTTTGTAAAGTCACGCCAGCAAGATATGTTTGGCATGATTACGTTTAGCAACTCCGCCATGTATGTGCTGCCACTGAGTGAAAATAAAAAAGCCATCATCGCTGCCGTACAGGCAACCAGTGGCAATGCACTATTTCAAACCAACATTGGTAGCGGCTTAACCAGTAGCGCAGGATTATTCAATAAAATCCCCGACTCTGGTTCGCGCGCGGTAATTTTGGTGTCTGACGGTGCTGGCCGTATGGACGCAAATACCCAGCAAAAAATTAAAGACTGGTTTGACCGTTTACACCTGAGCTTGTATTGGATTGTACTACGCCAGCCCGATGGCTTAAGTATTTTTGACACCACATACAAACCGGTTGAAGATCAACCATTGCCAGCGGAAATCGAGCTGAATGAATTTTTCAAAACATTCAAAACACCGTTTAAAGCTTATGAGGCAGAAGATCCTAAATCTTTGCAATTAGCCATGAATGACATTAACAATCGTGAGAAAAAACCTATCAAATACTTTGAAAAAATACCTGGTCGTGATTACTCTAACGTTTGCTTCATCATTGCGGCCATCATGATTAGTTTGTTATTAGGTGTGAAATATTTAGAGGTTAAAACATGGCACTAAACCCAAAAATACGGTTATCTATAAAACAATTTCTTACAGTGAAAAAACTGACGGTGTTACTCACACTCACAGCGATAGTTGCCGCATTGAGTAGTGCGTATTTTTACAACCGCATCAATCAAATTGATAATTTCAATCAAGCTATTAATGCAGGTAAACCACCAAAAACCGACCTGCAAAGTTTTGAAGCTAAATTCTCAACAGCGTATTGGCTAGCAACAAATGAACGTTACAAAGAAGCCACTTTGCTGTTTAACAAAGCACTCAATGGTGCAAGTGACGAGCAGAAAGCCGCTATTCATTATAATTTGGGGAATATTTTCTTTAGACGCGGATTAGCCATCAGCGGCACCAACATGACTGTGCGTGATGAAGCTGAATATTTGGTGCGCCAAGCTAAGACAGCCTATCTACAATCGTTAAGACTAGATAATTCAAACTGGGGGGCACGCCACAATTTAGATCGTCTGCTTGGCATGTTGCCAGAGACACCAGTGCCGGGCGCTGGTGAAAGTGACTCACCAGGACTCATTATGGGCAACATCCCTGTTGGTCTGCCATAAAGAATCATCATGTCAACTTTACACAAATTTCTTAGCCACCTTCGCCATCGTCACGACATTACGCTGCTGCTGACCGCGCTTTTTCTGCTGATTATTGCTATTTTCAACCCCAAAATACCGGTTAAACGCGACATTTACAGTTACATTTTAGTGGCTGACATTTCACAAAGCATGAATGTCGTTGATAAAACGCTCAACGGCAAACCTGTGTCGCGCGTGGTATATATGCAAGACATGTTACATAAATTGGTGGGTGAACTGCCATGCGGCACCAATGTGAGCATGAGCGTATTTGCTGGCGTAAGCGTGGCCGCACTTTACACCCCTATAGAAGTTTGTGAAAATTTCGATGCCATTAAGGACACCATCGATCACCTTGATTGGCGCACGGCGTGGTCTGGCAACAGTCGCATACGGGCTAGCATGACAGCCCTTGCAAGAACCATACGTTCATTTCCAGAGCCTGCGCAAGTGGTGTTTTTTACTGATGGTGAAGAAGCGCCTAGACTCCACGTTTTTAATAAAGAAAATCTAACCGCGTTTCAAGGCGGCGAAGACTGGCTGCTGGTAGGGATTGGCGATGATAAAGGGGCGCCGATTCCTAAATTTGATGAATTCAACCAATTAATTGGTTATTGGTCTAACGAAAGCTTTGCCTTACAGCCTGGTATTGCACAAATTTCAGAATCCAACATTGGTACACGCAATGATAATGTAGCGGGTGAAACAGGCGATCGTTATTTATCAAAACTGGATGAAGAATACTTAAAAGAATTATCAAAAGAAGTGAACGGCATGTATGTGCGCGGCGATAGCGTGCAAAATGTACTGAGTGCGATGAAAAAACAAAAACCTGCACGACGCGATAAATCAGGTTTTGAAATCCGTTGGATTCTAGCGGGGCTTGCTGCATTTTTATTTATTTTAGCTTACACCCCTAAGCACCCTGTGCTAGAACTAAAAACTCAATGGCGTAACTTTATCAATCGCCGCCGTCAGTCTAACCGCGCTTAAGTACACTCAAAATGCTACTAGTGTGGCTGCCCCCAGCGCAACCACACTCTTAGTTGACGATAATTTTCAGCGTCAACCATACCAGGCAGAATAGCGATGCGAGAAGTCAATAATCGCCTGATAAAACTGGCATGATGAAGCTGAAAATGCACCACTGTTAAATAAGGCGTCACTACACTATCCGCGCACACCGTGCCTGCAAACTTTACACCGTCTCTACACGTTAATTGCAGTTCGTTTTTTACGTTGACGTTCAGCGCCACCCAAGACCATGGTAGTAATAACAATCCGCGCATGCAGACTGAATAAAAGGCTAAAAGAAAAAGAAAAATCATTAATAACAATTTAATCTGCCAAGCCAGTGCGAGCAGGATTAAAATACAACACATGACCAAACTCATTAGTGTAATAAGCACAGAAAATAAAATCGAAGGCTTGAAATTGATGAGTATTGGCTTCACGTTATCAACCAGAGTTAATTTAAGCAAAGGTTAGCATGAGCATCGCGCAATGGCATCAATTTCTTCAAAATTCTGCCACACAACAACCAAATGGCAGTGATTCACAGCCAGTCATTCAAGACGGCACAATCATCAGCTTTAGTGATGCAGCGACTGAACTGCAGTCACTCGTTCAAGACACCATCATCTGTGACCTCTCACATTTAGGTTTACTACAAGTACAAGGGTTAGATGCGCTCACCTTTCTGCAAGGTCAAGTTACCAATGATGTTAAACAGCTCAATGGCCGTAACGCGCATTACTCAGGCTACTGCAATCCCAAAGGTCGCTTACTCGCGTTGTTTTTAACGTTTGCGCATCATGACCATGTGCATTTGCAACTACCTAAAGAACTCATTGAATCAATCTCAAAGCGCCTAAAAATGTTTGTAATGCGTAGCAAGGTAGAAATTAAAGACGTGAGTGACCAAATAATCAGAATTGGCTTAAATGGTTCAAAAGCAACTGCATTACTAAGCTCAATATTTTCTCAAATCCCACAAAATAACGATGCCGCACAGAGTGGTTATGAACTGGTATCACTGAAAAATGCCGCCATCTTGAAACTACCAGGCATGCAACCGCGCTACGAGATTTTTACCGACATTAGCAATGCCCCGGCGATTTGGAACGCGTTATTACAAGAAGCGAAGCCTGTAGGTGCCGCATGTTGGGAATGGCTGGAAATTCAGGCGGGCATTCCAGACGTTACTTTAAAAACACAAGAAGCATTTGTGCCACAAATGCTGAATTTAGATTTGCTAGGCGGCATCAATTTCAAAAAAGGCTGTTATACAGGACAAGAAATTGTTGCGCGTACACATTATCTCGGCACAGTAAAACGTCGCACGCATCTTGCCCACATCAACGTCAGCTTGCGGCCTACTGCAGGGGATGATGTACATAATAGCCAACATGAAATTGTTGGTAAAATTGTCAGGAGCGCCCCAGCACCTGTTGGCGGCTATGATGTACTGGTAGAGCTTAGACTTGAAAGCATTGAAGCTGGCCAATTATTGGTTAATAACAACATCCTTGAAATTCAACCGCTCCCTTACAAACTATAGGGAACTGCCAAACACCGTTAGATTTAGTCTCGTTAGGTTTAGCAAAATTAAATAATGACCCCCAATAAAAACGCGGCAAATAGCCGCGTTTTTATTGGGGGTAAAACAACTAATTTTAAACTTAGTTCGCTTTACTGGCTTCTTGTTTGTAATACTCACGGACTGGCATCATATCGAACTCACGCGCCCACTTAATAATTTCATCTAACGCTGGGGCACCAATTTCACCCACTTGTGCATGAATGCCTGCTTGCTCACGCACCACCAAAACGCCAGGAATTTGATTTACTTCAAAATAATCGCCAATTTCAGGGTCGGTCTCAGTATTCACTAAGCCAAACACAATATCAGTATTTTTTGCCGCAGCCGCTTCAAAAGTTGGGGTAAATGCAACGCATGGATCACACCATGGTGCCCAAAAATCAATGATGACAAAATCATTTTTTTCGATAGTTTCTTTGAAATTTTCTTTATTGAGTGCAACAACTGCCATGACGACATCCTAATGTAATAATTGACTTTAAATAAGTTGTAAGAGTTTAGCAGAGGTCGGCCATTAAGTTAAGATGCAAACTAAGTTCTACTATTTGAATAAGCACTAAACGACTGGTTTATCCCAACTATTGGCAAAAAACAAGGCATTTAATGGGCGACGATTACGCTCTGCTGTTTCACGGCTTAATACTTCACCTTCTAAATTGGCGATATCAGCTGGGTAACCCACAGAAATCATTGCCATCGGAATATATTGTGCTGGAATAGCAAAAGCATCCCGCGCAGCGTCTGCATTAAAACCGCCCATCTGATGCGCCATCAACCCCATGCTACTGGCTTGCAGGCATAGGTTCTCTGCTGCTGCACCTGTGTCGTATTGCCCCCAGCGATTGGATTGCTGATTGTGGTTAAACAAAGTATCTGCACATACCAGCAATAATACTGGCGCATCTTTCACCCAAGCTTGGTTGCCTGCCACCAGACAATCGAACGCTGATTGCCAGGCTTTTGCATCGGTATTTTTATTCCATACAATAAAACGCCAGGGCTGATCACCAAAGCAGGAAGGCGCCCAACGCGCGGCTTCAAGTAGTGCAACTACCTGCTCGTGTGAAACAACTTTTGTCGCATCATAAGCCCTACCACTCCAACGGTTAGCGATTGTTGCATCGATCGGCACTTGAGTAATTGCTGGCTTGTGCATGGTATTAAGCCTTTAAAAATGGATAGTCAGTGTAGCCTTTTTCAGTACCACCATAAAAGGTGTTTGCATCAGCCTCGTTTAATGATGCATCCGCTTTAAACCGTTCCACCAAATCCGGGTTAGCGATAAATGGCACACCGTAGGCAATGGCGTCTGCGTGACCACTCGCAATGGCGGCATTACCACGCAACTTATCGTAAGACAAGTTTGCAATATAAGCACCCTTAAAATGTTTGCGAAACGCATCAAAATCAAACGGGTCAGCAATACCGCCGCCATGAATGCCGCCTTCTACCACATGCAAATAAGCAAGTTTAAATGGATTCAGAGACTCAGCAACATAATTAAACAGCGTTTGCGGATTGCTATCATGCATATCATTAAATGGATTCACTGGCGAAAGGCGCACACCCACTTTATCGGCGCCTGCAACTGCTACCACCGCTTTAATTACCTCCAGCAATAAACGTGCTCGATTTTCAAAGCTTCCGCCATATTGATCTGTACGCTTATTGCTGCCATCACGTAAAAACTGATCTAACAAATAACCATTAGCTGCGTGTACTTCAACGCCATCAAAACCCGCGGCGAGTGCGCTCTTGGTTGCATGGACATAATCGGCCACAATGCCTGCTAACTCACGGACATCCAATGCGCGAGGCTCAACATAATCGACCAAGCCTTGATAGGTAAATGCCTGGCCTGCAGGTTTAATGGCTGAAGGTGCCACTGGTAGCGCGCCATTGGGTAGCAAACTTGGGTGTGAAATACGCCCCACATGCCAGAGCTGAATCACAATTTTTCCGCCTTTGGCATGTACGGCATCTGTGATTTTTTTCCAGCCTGCAATTTGGGCATCCGTATAAATCCCAGGCAATGCAGGATAACCATGCGCCATGGCAGAAATCGGCGTAGCTTCGGTAATAATCAAACCTGCAGATGCGCGCTGCTCGTAATAGGTCACATTTAGTGGCTGTGGCACGCCACCCTCTCCTGCTCTGTTACGAGTTAGTGGCGCCATGACGATACGGTTCTTGAGCTCAATACGACCCAACTTAGCTGGAGAAAATAGATCTTTAGTCATTCAATTATCCTTAATTATTTTAAGTACTATTTAGCTTTAACGCCCTCTAACAGCAACGTCACTTCAATATTATCACCCACTGGTGCATTGGGCTTTGTCATCCAGCTAAAACCATAGTCCGAAGCCTTAATAGTGGTATGTGCTTCAAAACCAGAGCGCTCACCGCCCCATGGGTCAACTCCAAAACCTAATACTTTGAAAGGAATGGCAATTTCCTTAGTGACGCCGTGCATAGTAAAGCGGCCTGTTAATACGCCTTCGGTCGCAGTTTTAGCCTCAACTTTACTACTAACAAAGCTTATTTCGCCGAAATTGACTGCGTCTAAATATTCTGGCTTTTTAATATGGTCATCTCGCTTTGCATGACCAGTGCTAATACTGGCTACGTTAATTTTGGCATCTACACTAGAATTAGCTAGATTATCGCGATCTATTTTAATGACGCCTTTAACATCATTAAAGCTACCGGAAGTTTTAGAAACCACATGACGGATGCTGAAATTAGCAAAGCTATGCCCTGAATCAATATTATAAGTCTCATTAGCAGCAAAGGCTACGTTACTCAAAAGCAAGGCCGATACTGCGGTTAATATAGTGCGTTTCATTATGTTATCTTTCACTTTAATAAATTGTACGACTGCTAGCATTTCAAAATAGTGGCTTAAACGCTCATCGGCAAATCAAACCATAACATTTCTGCATGAGATTGCGCGGTAATTTCAACACTACTTTCATTCTCAATTTTTGCAGCATCTCCCGCTTTAAGTTGAATGCCCGCGCATAATACTTCGCCAGCTACTACCTGCAAATAAGCACAGCGTTTTTGTTGCAAAGATACAGCTACCTTACGCCCCGCATCCAATACAGTAGCGTATAAATCAACATCTTGCTGTATGGTGATTGCACCATCACGCCCATCTGGGGCCGCAATCAAACACCAGTGATTATGTTTTTGTTCAGATGAAAAATGCTTTTCTTCATATGACGGTGCTAACTTTTTTTGCGCTGGCGTAATCCAAATCTGCAGCAAATAAGCTTCACTTTCAGCAGAAGCGTTTATCTCACTATGCCTGATACCAGAGCCTGCTGTCATGCGTTGCACGTCACCTGAACGTATCACCGAGCCATTGCCCATGCTATCTTGATGTGTCAATTCACCCGCCAGCATATAGGTGATAATTTCCATGTCTTGATGTGAGTGCATACCAAAACCAGTACCAGCAGCCACCTTATCCTCGTTAACCACCCTCAACACTGAGTATCCCATGTGCGCAGGGTCATAGTATTCTGCAAAGGAGAATGAATGGTAGCTGTCTAGCCATCCATGGTTAGCATGACCGCGCTCTTGAGATTTTCTAATCGTTATCATATATACTTATTCAATCGCTTTGAATTTATTAGCATATGTTATATATAGATTTATAACATTCATAGCTAATAATTTTGCATTAAATATTCAAACAATTTGACTAATCGGTCACTTAAAAATTCATGTCACTTAAAATTTCTATTGATGCCTTAGAAGTCATTGATGCCATTGCGCGCAAAGGTAGTTTTGCCGCGGCTGCTGAATCTTTATTCCGGGTACCATCGGCGCTCACCTACACAGTAAGAAAACTAGAAGCAGATTTAGGCGTAACGCTATTTGACCGTAGCGGGCATCGCGCCAACCTCACCGAAGCAGGTGCAGAATTGCTGAATGAAGGTCGCCACCTGCTAGACGCGGCGCAGGCTTTAGAGTCACGTGTTAAGCGAATCGCCACCGGCGTTGAAACCGACATCGGCATTGCCATCAGCGACTTATTCAATGCCGAACCTATTTACGAGATTTTACAAGACTTCTACGCACAAGGCTTTGGTACTCGTGTAAAGCTTATGTGCGAGGTATTTGGCGGCAGTTGGGACGCCCTACTCTCTGGCCGTGCTGACATATCGATTGGCGCCCCTGGCGAAGCCCCATCTGGAGGCGGTTACTCCACAAAACTATTAGGCCATCTTGATTTTGTATTTGCCGTTGCCACAAATCATCCACTCGCCACATTTGCAGAACCATTAGATAATCAAGACATTATTCAATACCGTGCTGTTGCCGCAGCCGATAGCTCGCGTAATTTACCACCACGCACTTCAGGCATACTTTCAGGGCAAGATGTGCTGACCGTTTCTGACATGCAAGACAAATTAGAAGCGCAAATTCTTGGATTGGGCGTTGGCTATCTACCAAAAAAACTCGCGCAACGTTATGCTGAGCAAGGTAAACTTGTCATTAAACAAGTCGCAGAACCTAAAACACTCACACCAACTTTTTTAGCTTGGCGCAATCATCGTAAAAACAATATGGGCAAAGCACAACAATGGTTATTAAAACGGTTTGAGCGTTTAACGCTGGAACAGCTCTTGATGTAGCGCAAAATACCGCAAGAATTAAGTGAACTAACTATCTGTTATTTAAAGAATCTACACGCGCCACCATGACCAAAAACCTGACTGATATTCATTTTATGCAACAAGCACTTGTATTAGCAAATCTTGCCGCCGATGCAGGTGAAGTACCCGTAGGCGCCATTGTTGTAAAAGATGGTGTAGTCATCGGGCGCGGTAGCAATACGCCCATTAGCACAAACGACCCTACTGCACACGCTGAAATTCGCGCCATGCGTGATGCCGCCCTACACTTAAGTAATTATCGATTAGTTGATTGCACCTTGTACGTCACTTTAGAGCCTTGCGCCATGTGCACTGGTGCAATCCAACATGCACGTATTGCCAGGCTGGTATTTGGCGCTAGTGACCCTAAAACAGGCGCTTGCGGGAGTGTGGTGAATTTAATGGCAGAGCCTAAACTTAACCACCATACAGAAATCTCAGGCGGGGTTTTAGCGCAAGCATGCAGCGCAACGCTGTCTGCTTTTTTTGCTGCAAGACGTAAAAAAACTACAACATCACCCCAATAAAAAAACCCGCTTGTTAGCGGGTTCTTAGTAAATCTGTAACCTAGAACTACTTAGTCATTATTGCCCATTAAACCCATCAACAAATGTAGCAGGCTTGTAAACAAGTTGTAGATACTCAAGTAAAGCCCTAAAGTCGCCATGACATAGTTAGTTTCGCCACCGTTAACAATGCGGCTGACATCATACAAAATAAAACCTGAGAACAAAATCACGCCAATGGCGGATAAAGCTAAGGCAAAAGCTGGAATTTGCAAGAAGATATTAGCAAGCGATGCCAAAATTAGCAAAACAATACCTACTAACAAAAATTTACCCATAAAGCTAAAATCTTTTTTGCTGGTGCTGGCAATACTTGCCAAAGTTAAAAGAATAATCCCTGTACCGCCAGCCGCTAGGCCAACAATTTGAGCACCATTGCTCAAATGCAAAGCATGTTGCAAAATTGGGCCAAGCAACAAACCCATTAAAAAGGTTAAACCTAACATTAAAACCACGCCCATGCTGCTATTACGATTAGCTGAAATTGCTGCAAACATGCCGTACATCACCGCCATTGCGCCAATAGCAAAAACAAATGGGTGCTGTTGAATAAAGGCAAAATTTAAACTCATGCCAATAAACGCACCAATAACCGTTGGAATCATGGTTAGACCTAATAATGCGTAGGTATTACGCAGGACTTTATTAGTCGCTAACTGGGCCGATTCAGTGCGGCCTAAAACTGGAGTGTTGTCAAACATTGTTGTTTCCTTTAAAAATTAAATACTACAGACACTAAGATAACGATTAACGACATAAGTTTCAAGTGAAATTATTAAGTAAACAGCTCGCCCTCTGTCACGCCCACTTGTGCCACTTGGTGTAGAGCATGCACAAATTCAGCACTTTCATGCAGCGCATCCATCGTCGGCGGATGTTTATGCCCATGCATACGGGCTAACCGGCTTAAGCTTTGTGCTGAAATCGCCCATTTAAGATTAGCCAACAACTCATCAACCATCGCAGGTTGATTGCATAGCAACACCATATCACAACCTGCGTTTAAAGCGGCTAATGCACGTGCCGTCACATCGCCGCCTGTGGTGGCGGCCTCCATACTTAAATCATCGCTAAAGATCACGCCGTTAAAACCTAAACGTTCACGCAGTATTTTTTGCAACCAACGTGATGAAAAGCCCGCTGGTTTATCATCCACTTTAGGGTAAATTACATGCGCAGGCATAATGGCGGCAATACCGTCATCAATTAACATTCTAAATGGCTGCATATCACGCTGTGCTATTTGGTCAAACTCGCGCTCGTCTATTGGCATGCTCACGTGAGAATCTGCCACCACAAAACCATGCCCGGGAAAATGCTTGCCCACCGCTGCCATGCCGCCCTTTTTAAGACCTTGCATGAGCGCAAAAGCTAAATCACTAATAGCGTGCGCATCCAAATGAAACGCGCGGTCACCAATCACCAGGCTGTCACCATAATCCATATCCAACACTGGCGTAAAGCTAAAGTCCACGCCATGCGCACGTAGTTCTGCAGCTAAAATCCAGCCCGCTTCTTTGGCTAGCTCCTTGGCTTTTTTAGGATTTTTGCCCCAAATTTTGCCAAACTCACGCATCGGTGGAATTTTAGTAAAGCCATCCCTAAAACGCTGTACGCGACCGCCCTCATGGTCAACTGCAATCAATAAAGGCGGTTGGCGTACGGCATGGATACTTGCTGTCAGCGCTTTTAATTGTGCATTATTGATGAAGTTGCGCTTAAATAAAATCACACCACCTACTAAGGGATGCTGTAAACGGCAAATATCATCGGCAGTTAATTCTGTGCCAACGACATCTAGCATAATAGGACCTAATGACATGACTTACCTTTCCGTTCTAACATCTAATTTATCGCGCAAATAATCGCCGCTTAGGTTAATCGCTAAAATTAAACTCATCAAGCAGCCACCTACAATTAACACATAATGCGGCGCAACCAGCATATAACGCACAGCATCGCGCAACATTGCGCCCCAAGAGGCATTGGGTGCCTGTATGCCCAAGCCGAGAAATGACAAACTTGCCTCTGCAATCATTACACTGGCTAAGCTATAGGTGGCTTCTACCACTAAAACTGAAGCCAATAGCGGCAGTATATGTCGAAATAGCAAACGCGGAACATTTGCCCCCAATGACTGGGCGGCCAATACATGCTGGCGATTGCGTAAACTCATGGTTTGCCCACGGGTGAGTCGCGCATAGCTCACCCACCCGGTTAAACATAAGGCCATGATTAAATTAGTTAAACTTGGGCCGAGTACCGCAGCAAATGCAATCGCTAATAGAATACCCGGAAAAGCCAAAAACACATCGGTAATTTGCATCAAAACCGCATCCACCTTGCCGCCATAGAACCCCGCCAACAAACCGACAAACACACCGACACTCATCGTGATTACAGTGACAATCAGCGCCACAAAAAAAGATACTTCAACGCCACTTAAAATACGCGCCAAGATATCACGGCCTAAATCATCTGAACCAAACCAGCGATTTGCACTCGGGTTATTCAGAATAACATTCAAATCAATTGAGTTTGGATTTAGCTGGAATAAGTGTCCTGCTAATACGGCTATTAGCCACAAACCTAAAATTGAGTAAGCAAAAATTTTCATTGATCTAATTTCATATCCATTTATCTAAATATCTTAAAGACGCCCCTAAACCATCACTAAACCCTGCGAACTCTTGGATCTGCCAACCGATATAAAACGTCTGTGCACAAATTCACCACCACATAACTCAGCGCCACCACTAGCACACAAGCTTGCGTCACCGGGTAATCCCGCTTTTCTATACTCTCCACCAACAGCCGCCCGATGCCATCCCAACTAAATATCGTTTCAGTAATCACCGTACCTGCCAGCAGACTACCCATCTGCAAACCAACAATGGTAATAATCGGCAATAATGCAGCGCGCAAGGCATGACGCAAAATCACTGTTTTTTCGCTTAAACCCTTGGCACGAGCAGTGCGAATATAATCGTCATTTAACACTTCGAGCAAACTAGTGCGTGTCATGCGCGTGAGGATTGCACTCAAACCAAAACCCAATGTGACGGCAGGCAAAATAATAGAAGTGCTGGACTCCATACCACTTACAGGCAACCAGCCCAGCCAAACAGCAAAAATCAACATCAACATGGGACCTAGCCAAAACGCCGGCATGGCAGACAATCGCACTGAAACAATCGTCACGATAAAGTCTTGCCAATGGTTAGCTTTGAGCGCGGCGTATATGCCTAACGGCACGCCAACGACCAATCCAATGATTAAAGATAATAATGCCAATTTTACTGTAGCAGGATAACGCGTTTTAATCAGATCAATAATCGGCGTTTTAGTGTGAATAGAATGGCCAAAATCACCACGCGCCAGCTTACTTAGATAACTTCCAAATTGCTGAATCAATGGTTTATTTAACCCCAAATCCGCCCGTAACGCTGCACGGTCAGCCGTACTGGCAGATTCACCCAACATCACCTCTACCGGGTCACCTGGCACCAAATGAATCAGTAAAAATGTAAGCAAAAGCACACCGAAAATGACGGTAAGAAAGCTTGATAATTTTTTTATTAAATACAAACAAACACCCAATTCTTAAGCATCATGTAGATTTTTAAATCGCGAAAAACTTTCTCATTAATGTGCCATTGCATTCGCGCAATAAATTGCACTCCTACCAAATGCATATTATGCAATATCAACCGCCGTGCCCACATCGACCAAATCAAACAACGCCATCACATCTGCATTGCGCATACGAATACATCCATGTGAACCTATCTTGCCCATTTCCGCAGAATCTGGCGTGCCGTGAATGTAAATATAACGCTGCATGCTATCTACATTACCCAAGCGGTTTTTGCCAAGCTCTGTGCCTGAGAGCCACAAAATGCGCGTTAAAATCCAGTCACGATTTGGAAATGCTGCCATCAACTCAGGTGTACAAATTTCACCTGTAGGCCTGCGCCCCACAAATACAGTGTTAGGCGCAGCACCCGCACCTATCTTGGCACGAATGATATGTTCACCTAATGGCGTACAACCACTATTTTTCTCGCAACCTGTACCGTTAGCGGCAGTAGAAATGCTATATACAGCTTTTACGCCGCCAAAGTTATCGAAAAGCGTAAGGGTTTGGTTTAGGATTGAGATTTCGATATGCATGATTAATTTTTCAAAAAACCCAACTCAAATACTTGTGGGCGCAGCTTTTCACTCAGCGCATCATAGGTAGTTTTAAAGTTGCTAAAATCAAACGGTACGCCATAGGTTTTGCCATTGGCTTCTAAAGCTTGGTGTATTTGATACCAGCTAACATCGGGGCGATTAAATTTATATTCTTCACGCACCTTGTGCTCAAAATCGGTAGCAAAACTTTTAGCTTTTTGTAAGGCTGCATTGAGCGACATAAGGGCTTTCTTCAGTATTACCAACTTGTTGGCGGCTTACGCGAGGTATGAAACACCCGCAAAGTTTCAACCGAGTTATTTTTAATGCGGTACGGCACAAGGTAATGCGTGTTGCTAATGACTAACTCACGCGTGCCTAGCACACGCCCTGAGCGACCCAGTGCAGGCTGTTTTGATAACAGGCTGACTTGTTCACTAATCACTTGCAGCAAATGGCTTGCGGCTATTGGGTTATCTTGCGCAATGTAGGCTGCAATTTCATCCAAATTGCGCAACGCAGTTTTTAGCCAAACAATTTGCATAATTGTTTATTTGGCTTTCCATTTATCAAACACCGCTTTTATTTCTGCTTCTGTTGCAAAATAGCCTGCATCCGCCTCCTGCAAGCCTTTGTGAATTTCGCTAATTTGCCATTCATTGCTATCCACATAGGCTTTAATCGCTTCTGCTGCTAAAAATGATCGGCTACGGTGGGTAGATGCCGCCAGTTTTTCCAGTTTATCTTTTACTACGTCATCTAACCTTAAAGTAACGGTTGCACTCATGATGATCTCCTTAAATTACATTGTGTACAATATAATACATATATAATTATTTATTTGTAATGGTTGCCAAATCATCCCAATTACCATCAGGTTTTGGCACGTAATTTTTAATGTTTTTATTAAAAGCCGCAAACTGACCTTCGTACCATAAGGGAATATACGGCAATTGCGCGTGAATGCGTTTGGTTGCGGCAACCCAATCTTCTTTTGCAAGTAGCTCGTCAAGCGCAGCATCTGCAAAGCGTCCACGATTAAATCCATTGGGTGCAAAGCTTTGCGAACCGAACGCTTTGGCATAAATTTCGGGCGTTTTAATACCCACCCAAGTCAGCCCAAACAATTGAAACTGACCTTGTTTTACATCTTCAAAAAACGTGCCCCAATCAAGGCTGCTGATTTCCAAATCGATACCAGCAGGCTGCATCTGCGCTTGTAAGATGGTTGCAAAGCGTACGCGTTGCGCATCGGTCGAGGTTTTGTAAACCAGTTTAAGCGGGAGTTTAACGCCTGCTTCAATCAGCAACCGCCTGGCTTTTGCAGGGTTGTACTCATACGGCTTTAAATCAGCGTTACCCGCATAATGCTCTGGCGGTAGAATCGCGCCTGCAAACCGCGTGTTTTCAACCATCACTTTTTCTATGATGGCTTGGCGGTCTATAGCATGCGCAATGGCTTGCCTCACTTTAAGGTTTTTCAAAACCGAGTCTTGCATATTCAAACCAAGGTAAGAAAAATTAGCGCCTTGGCTTGTGTTAACCATGATTTCAGGTTTGGTTTGCAGGTGTTTGATTAACTCTGGCGGCAAATCACCTTGCAGTAAATCAACCTCCCCGCGTAGTAGCTTGAGTACGCGCACAGTCGGATCTTTCACTTCAATTAAAGTAATGATCTGCCCATCCGCAATTCTTTTTAAAACGAGCTTGTTTTGCCAGCTCACAAACTGCAACACCCCACTACCCACCGGATGATGCGAAAAGTCATGATTTTTTTTAATTAAATCTTGCGGTAAAATTCCGATAATCAACTTGGCAGGAAAGTGGTTATCTGGCTGTTTTAATTGAAACAATACCGTGTTTTCATTCTCAACTTCAATGCTTTTTATATTAGAAAACTCTGCCGTGTGTGGCGAATTTTTAAGCTGAGCTAACGAGTCATAGGTTGCCTTCACATCACGTGCCGTGAGCGACTTGCCGTGATGAAACCGTTCGCGGGTTTTGTTTAAAGTAAAACGATATTGATTAGGATTAACTTCAAGCCACGACGCTAAGCACGGCACTGGCCTTGATTGCGCATCAAAGTCAACCAAAGGCTGATAAATGAGCCGGTTCACTCGCTCCGAGGCAGCGTCGGTTGCGTAACGCGGATCTAAATTCAAAGGCGCTTGCGTCACAGCGAATTGAATTGGTGCAGAAACGGCGGTCGGCGTATTCGCATTTATTTGATTGCAGCCGCATAGTAGCAATACGCATAACCCAATGATGACATACAATATTTTCATAAGGCTGAAGTTTACTCGATTTTCAACGGGCGATATTTACTGCTGAATTGATTATTTTTCAAAACTTGAATTCACAACCCCATCCAATAAAAACAAATGTTTTGTTTATTAATGCTTGCCAATTGACTTGTATCAAATACAATTGTTACCAAATGCGACAAAATGCCACGGTGTAAAATTCACAATGAATTATCAATAAGCACTATTCTTACGCACTTGGGAGGAACTAAATGCAAGCCTTAAATACTCAATCAACCACGTATAACGATGGCGTTATACGGCAATTTTCTATCATGGCCGTGGTGTGGGGCGTGGTGGGCATGTTGGTCGGCGTTATTATTGCCGCACAACTTGTCTGGCCAGAACTCAATCTTGGCTTGCCGTGGACAAGTTTTGGCCGTTTACGTCCATTGCACACTAATGCGGTTATTTTTGCATTTGGTGGCTGTACCTTGTTTGCCACTTCGTACTATGTAGTACAACGCACCTGCCATACCACGCTGTTTTTACCGCAATTAGCCAAATTTACCTTTTGGGGCTGGCAAGCAGTTATTTTAGCTGCGGCAGTTTCACTGCCTTTAGGTTTTACACAAGGTAAAGAATACGCTGAACTTGAATGGCCAATCGATATTCTAATTACACTCGTTTGGGTGGCTTATGCGGTAGTGTTCTTTGGCACCATTGGCACACGTAAAGTTAAACATATCTACGTAGCCAACTGGTTCTTTGGCGCATTTATCATTACAGTGGCTTTATTGCATATTGTGAATAGTGCTGCAATGCCAGCAAGCTTCATGAAATCTTACTCAGCCTACGCTGGTGTACAAGATGCGATGGTGCAATGGTGGTATGGTCACAACGCAGTAGGTTTCTTTTTAACTGCTGGCTTTTTAGGCATTATGTACTACTTTGTGCCTAAACAAGCTGACCGTCCTGTTTACTCTTATAGTTTATCAATTGTGCATTTTTGGGCATTGATTTTCACTTACATGTGGGCGGGCCCTCACCACCTGCACTACACAGCCTTACCTGACTGGACACAATCTTTAGGCATGGCATTCTCACTGATTTTATTAGCACCTAGCTGGGGCGGTATGATTAACGGCATGATGACCTTATCAGGCGCATGGCACAAATTACGTACTGACCCAATTTTACGCTTCATGATTGTTTCATTGTCTTTCTACGGTATGAGTACGTTTGAAGGCCCAATGATGGCGATTAAAACCGTGAATTCACTATCACACTACACTGACTGGACTGTCGGTCACGTGCACTCTGGTGCGTTAGGCTGGGTTGGCTTGGTTTCTATGGGGGCTATCTACTACATGATTCCACGCCTGTTTGGTCAAAAACAAATGCACAGTATGAAAGCAATTGAATTGCACTTCTGGTTAGCTACCGTAGGTATCGTGCTTTATATCGCCGCACTATGGATTGCTGGCGTGATGGAAGGCTTAATGTGGCGCGCTATCAATACTGACGGCACATTGACATACACCTTTGTGGAAAGCGTTAAAGCAAAACACCCCTACTACATTATTCGTATGCTGGGTGGCCTGCTTTACCTCAGCGGCATGGTAATCATGCTATGGAATGTGCTTAAAACGGCAACCAGTGGCAAAGCTGCAGTTGCTACCATTCCACCCGTTGCTGCTCATGCTTAAGGAAAATCATCATGTCAAATCAAGATAAAAAACCTGGCTTCAGCCATGAAAAAATTGAGACCAGCAACTTTCTGATGATTGTGCTGATTTTAGTAACGGTAGCATTTGGAGGATTGGTAGAAATTGTGCCGCTTTTCTTCCAAAAATCTACCACTGAACCCATCAAAGGCTTAGAGCCTTACACACCAGTGCAACTGGCTGGGCGCGACATTTACATACGTGAAGGTTGCTACAACTGCCACTCACAAATGATTCGCCCATTCCGTGCTGAAACACTGCGTTACGGACATTATTCTGTAGCAGGTGAGTTTGTGTATGACCACCCATTCCAATGGGGTAGTAAACGTACAGGTCCAGATTTACACCGTGTCGGCGGCAAATATAGTGATGAATGGCAACGTATTCACCTAATTAACCCGCGTGACCTCGTGCCTGAATCTATCATGCCAGCTTACCCTTGGCTAGAAACAACACCTGTGGATGCAGACTCGCTACCGCCAAACATGCGCGCACTGCGTGCCGTGGGTGTACCTTACACTGATGCACAGATTGCAGGCGCGGCAGAAGAGGCGAAAGGCGTAACTGAGCTAGATGCACTCATTGCTTATCTACAAGTATTAGGCACTCATTTGAAATAGAAAAGGTGATGCAAATGGATATTACGACACTCCGTATTTTAGCCACTGTTACTAGTTTTATCGTATTTGTTGGCATCATCATTTGGGCTTGGAAGCGCCGCAACACATCAGACTTTAAAGATGCGGCTAACTTACCCTTTACCAATGATTAAATTAAATAACTGATAGTTATAACTTCTTTTTTGAAGTTTAGAGGAAAATAAAATGAGCGACTTTACCAGTAGTTTTTGGCCCATCTTTATCACGGTGATTTCCCTGGCTGGGGTTCTGGGTTGTGCTTTATTGCTATGGGTTACCAGCAAAATTAAAGCAAGTAGCCCCAGTGGTGACAACACCAATGGCCATGTATGGGATGAAACTTTGCGTGAAATGAACAACCCGCTACCGCGTTGGTGGGTATGGATGTTTATCATCACCATTGTATTCTCTCTGTTTTACTTTGCAGCCTACCCTTCACTAGCCACTTATGAAGGCAAGCTAGGTTGGTCGCAAGTTGGTCAGTATGAGCAGGAAATGGCAACCGCCAATAAAACCATTGCACCGCTGTATGCAAAATTTACTGCCATGCCAGTAGAAGAGTTGGCAAATAATGCAGAAGCACACGCAATTGGCGAGCGCTTGTTTATGAACAATTGTGCGCAATGTCATGGTTCAGATGCCCACGGTAGTAAAGGCTTTCCAAATTTAACCGATCACGATTGGATTTATGGTGGCAGCCCTGAAACCATCCAGGAAACCATCACCAACGGTCGCATTGGCATGATGCCACCAATGGCATCTGCAGTAGGGTCGGATGATGACGTTAAAAACGTATCCAACTACGTACTGAGCTTATCTGGTAGCAACCATGATGCAGCGCGTGCAGTATTAGGCAAAGAGAAGTTTGCAAGCTGCGCAGCTTGTCATGGTGCAGATGGCAAAGGTAATCAAGCCATAGGCGCGCTGAACTTGACTGATGACATTTGGCTGCATGGTGCTGGTGAAGCGGCAATTATCAAACGCATCAATGAAGGTAAAACCAACCAAATGCCAGCACAAAATGCCAAGTTCTCACCTGAGCAAATTCATGTGCTAGCCGCTTACGTTTGGGGTTTGTCTAACAATGCCGCAACTAGCAATGTAGCGCAAGAAACGGCGCAATAAGCAAGAAACGTATGACTGAAAAGCAGAACCCGACCGAGCTCACAGGTACAGTAAATGCAATCTCTGAAGCTGTCGTAATCAACTTATATGCTGCAGCGGATAAAATCTATCCCCGCAGCACGTTCGGGTTCTTCACTAAATGGCGCTGGGTCACGATATGGCTGACTCAGCTCTTTTTTTATGGCATCCCTTGGATTGAATGGGGAAGTCGCCAAGCTTTGTTATTTGATCTTGAAGCGAGACGTTTTTACATTTTTAACCTCGTGCTATACCCGCAAGACCTGATTTACCTCACCGCAATACTGATTATCTCCGCCCTATCCCTATTTTTATTCACCGCCATTGCAGGACGCTTGTGGTGTGGCTACGCTTGCCCACAAACGGTTTACACTGAAATTTTCCTTTGGATAGAAGCCAAAATAGAAGGTGACAGAGCCGCGCGCATGAAACTTGATGACGCACCAATGTCGAGTAAAAAGCTGCTCAAAAAAGGTAGCAAGCATGCTGCTTGGATTGTTTTTGCACTATGGACTGGCTTTACTTTCGTCGGCTACTTCTCCCCTATTCGTGAGCTTGGCGCTTCAGTCATCGGCAACAGCTTAGGTCCATGGGAAACCTTCTGGATAGGCTTTTACGGCTTTGCCACTTATGGCAACGCTGGTTTTATGCGCGAACAGGTATGTAAATACATGTGTCCTTACGCGCGCTTTCAAAGTGCAATGTTTGATGACGATACGTTAATCGTCACTTATGACGAAGCCCGTGGTGAACCACGCGGCAACCGCTCACGCAAAGCGGATATTAGCAATCAAAATTTAGGCGCGTGTATTGATTGCAGTATGTGCGTACAAGTTTGCCCAACAGGCATCGATATCCGTAAAGGCTTGCAATATGAGTGCATCGGTTGCGGCGCATGTGCTGATGTATGCGACACAGTGATGGATAAAATGGGCTACGAACGTGGTTTGGTGAAATACTCCACACAAAATGCCGTGAACAAAGGCTGGTCACAAAAGCAGGTGTTACGACACATTATGCGGCCACGCGTTATCATTTATGCGGGCATACTTATCTTTTTAGTGGCTGGCTTACTCACAAGTTTGTGGTTAAGATCATCGTTTAGAGTAGATGTGGTGCGCGATCGCGGCGTAATGGCGCGCTTGGCGACAGGGGGTATGTTAGAAAATGTTTATCGCCTGCAAATTATGAACGCCACCGAAACAACTCAGCATTATCAGCTTAGTGCCACTGGCATTAACAATTTAGTCATTGAATCAGACGTGGCGACAAAAGACAAAACCGTCACTGTTAACCCAGCAGACTCACGCTGGATTCCAGTACGCTTACAAATTCCAGATGGCTCAATGGCTTCAGGCTCGCACAAAGTGCAGTTTGAAGTAAAGTCCATGGATAGCAAAGAATCTGTCATTGAAAAATCAGTATTTTTAGTCCCCAGATAACACATCGGGAAACGCTTACCCTCCACACATAAGGCATAAAATATGAATGAACCCATCGACAATCAACCATCCCAACCATGGTGGCATTATGGACACATGTGGCTGGTAGTTGGCGGTCCATTGACGGTAGTCATCGCATCATTCATCACGCTGTATCTTGCGATAACCGTGCCAGATCCTGTCACTGATGTTGATTACTATCGCAAAGGTATTGAAATCAATAAAACATTAGATGGCAAACACGATGGTTTGGTCCCGGCAATTCAGGGGCGCAACCATGCTGCGACTGGAATCAAGCCCACGCAAGAATAATCAGTCTGCGTATTAAGGGCTTTGTGCAAATGTTTTTAATTCATAAAGGTTTGAAACCTCTGTCATTACCGTTTAGACTAAGCGCGGTCCAAATTGAAATTTCAAAAATCTACGCGTGCGCCGAATCGCTTCAATCATCCAAACTAGTGAATGCTACGATGATAGGTTTTAATAGTATTTATTAGGATACGCAGCTGCAAAATATAAGGTGTCGATAAGTGCCTACCCTTATTTTTTTCATCACTTCAGCGTTGTACACTCAACCACACAAATCAGCCATAATTTGTAACCGTTAGATTTGACAGCACGCATTGAGCAGAGGACCATTTAATGAACAACCTGCAAACCAATCCCCCACTTTCTGAGCAAGAGTTAGAGCTCACCCACAAGTATTGGCAAGCCTGCAATTACTTATCTGCGGGCATGATTTATCTGCGCGATAATGCATTATTAAAAAATCCACTCAAGCCAGAACATATCAAACAACGTTTGCTTGGGCATTGGGGTTCAAGCCCAGGCTTGAGTTTCGCCTACATTCACATCAACCGCCTGATTAAAAAATACGATCTTAACGCTATTTTTCTGGCAGGCCCTGGCCACGGTGCGCCTGGGATATTGGGACCAATCTACCTGGAAGGCACCTACAGTGAAGTGTATCCGAATAAAAGTGAAGATGAAGAAGGACTGCGTCAGTTCTTTAAAGAATTTTCGTTCCCTGGCGGCATTGGCAGCCACTGCACACCTGAAATGCCAGGCTCAATCCACGAAGGTGGTGAGTTGGGTTATAGCATCTCTCACGCTTTTGGTGCCGCTTATGATAATCCTGACTTGTTAGTCACCGTGATGGTCGGTGATGGTGAATCTGAAACTGGTCCGCTTGCCACGTCTTGGCATTCTAATAAGTTTTTAAACCCGATTCGCGATGGTGCCGTGCTGCCGATTCTACATCTCAACGGCTATAAAATTAACAACCCAACCATTCTTTCACGTATTTCACATGAAGAACTTGAAAGCTTATTTAACGGTTACGGTTGGACACCCTACTTTGTTGAAGGTAGCGATCCTGACACCATGCATCAAGCGATGGCAGCCACGCTGGAATTATGTGTAAACGAAATACAGCGCATACAAAAAACAGCCCGTGACAGCGGTAAACCAACCCGCCCACGCTGGCCGATGATAGTGCTGCGCAGCCCTAAAGGCTGGACAGGCCCCAAAGAGGTAGATGGCCACAAAGTTGAGGGTTTTTGGCGCGCCCACCAAGTGCCTATGAGCAACATCAAAGACAACCCAGAACATCTAACACAACTGGAAACTTGGTTACGGAGTTATCAACCTGAGCATTTATTTGACAAAACCGGGCAATTGCAAAAAACACTTAAAACGCTGGCACCCGTTGGAAACCGTCGCATGAGTGCCAACCCGCATGGCAATGGCGGCTTGTTACGCAAAGCCCTGCGTATGCCGGATTTTCACGATTACGCACTTGCTTTGGATACACCAGGTACGGTATCAGCCCCCAACACAAAGCCTCTCGGCAAGTTTTTACGCGATATTATGCGTCAGAATATGCACAATTTTCGTGTATTCGGGCCAGATGAAAATAGTTCAAATAAACTAGATGACATTTATGAAGTCAGCAAAAAAACCTGGCTGGCTGACTATTTGCCTGAAGATGCCGACGGTGGCGAGCTATCACCCGATGGTCGCGTCATGGAAATGCTGTCTGAACATACGGTAGAAGGCTGGCTGGAAGGTTACTTATTAACGGGTCGCCACGGTTTTTTCTCTACTTACGAATCTTTTGTACATGTGATTGACTCCATGTTTAACCAACATGCAAAATGGTTGGCCATGTCTAAGGCGGTACCTTGGCGCGCACCGGTTTCTTCGCTTAATCTGTTGATTACTTCTACCGTTTGGCGGCAGGATCACAACGGATTTACGCACCAGGACCCAGGCTTTCTCGACATTGTTGTCAACAAGAGTCCTGAAGTCACCCGTATTTACCTGCCACCTGATGTAAATTGCCTGCTATCGGTAGCCAATCACTGCTTGAATAGTACCGATTACATCAATGTCATCGTCTGTGATAAACAAAAACACTTACAGTATTTAGACATGGATGCGGCGATCAAGCATTGTACTAAAGGCCTTGGCATTTGGCAGTGGGCCAGTAACGATGCAGGACAAGAGCCTGATTTGGTCATGGCATGTGCTGGCGACATCCCCACCAAGGAAGCGCTGGCGGCAACCAAGCTGCTACACAAGCACTTCCCACAACTCAAAATACGCTTCGTTAATGTAGTCGATTTGTATAAATTATCGCCTCAAATCGAACATCCGCATGGCCTTTCTGATTGTGATTTTGATAGTCTATTTACCACCAACAAACCGATTATTTTCAATTTTCACGGCTACCCTTATTTGATTCATCGCCTGACCTATCGCCGCACCAATCATGGCAATCTACATGTGCGCGGCTACAAAGAAAAAGGCAGCATCAACACGCCGTTAGAGCTGGCGATACAAAACCAAATAGACCGCTTCAGCTTAGCAATAGACGCTATCAACCGCATTCCTGCTTTACAAACGATAGGCGCACACGTTCAAGAACAGTTACGTAACCGGCAGATTGAATGCTGCCGCTACGCCTATGAATATGGGGTTGATTTGCCTGAAGAAGATAACTGGACATGGCAGAGCTGACCATACTGACGATTAACAGTGGTTCATCCAGCCTCAAGGCGAGTTTATTTTTAGCTGATGGTGAGCGGAGAAACTTCCGCTACGCGCATATTGGTTACGACCATTCCCAAAATCATACTAAAGCGTTTGATGCTTTACTGCATGATTTAGGCAACGCACAACCAACGGTTATTGGTCATCGCTTTGTTCATGGTGGAGAAATAACCGATGCTGCACGCCTGATTGATGCTGATGAGCGTGCGCGGCTAGAAGACATTACATACCTCGCGCCGCTGCACATGCCAAGCAATTTGCTAGGCGTAGATTTGTGCACCAAGCAATTCAATTGTCCGCAGATTGCCTGTTTTGATACAGCCTTTCACGCCACATTGCCAGAAATGGCTTACCGCCTGCCAATTCCGCAGACGCTCAAACTACGTCGTTACGGCTTCCACGGCATCAATTACTCCCATGTTGCACAACAGCTACCAAAACACCTTGGCGCGACTGCACAAGGACGTATTGTTATTGCGCATCTCGGCAGTGGCGCCAGCCTATGCTTACTCGAAAATATGCGTTCGGTAGATACCAGCATGGGCTACACGCCCGCTGGCGGCATCCCGATGGCAACCCGCAGTGGCGATATTGACCCTGGTGTGATGCTGGAGCTGGCGAAACGCTATGACGATACCGAGCTGTCCACGCTAGTTTATCAACAAATGGGCTTATTAGCGCTTTCAGATGGTGAAAGCAGCGAAATGTCGTTACTGGTGCAAAGCAGTAGCAAGGCTGCCAAATTTGCGGTGGAATACTTTGCACGCCAAGTGCGCAGCGCAATTGGCGCTTATGCCGCAAAATCAGGTGGCATTGATGCACTGGTATTTACCGGCGGTATCGGCGAGCATTCTGCGCAAGTTCGAACTCTAATTTGCGAGCAACTGGCCTTTATGGGGTTCAACCTGAATCAAGAAGCAAATCAGGCACACTTAACAACGATAAGTACAACTTCATCCAAACCGGTTTTAATCATCCCTACTGATGAAGAGGCCGAGATTTCACGACTAGTGACGGATATAAGCAGGCGCTTAATATGATGCTGTGGATGGAACTTCTGTTTTGCCTCGCCGTCATCGGCTTTGCTGGTTACTATCTTTCCCGCTACGGCGACATCATCGCCGAAAAGACCGGCATGTCGGCCTCTTGGGTCGGACTTATCCTGCTGGCCACGGCTACCTCTTTACCCGAACTGGCAACCGGCATTTCCGCCGTCACGGTGGCCAACGCGCCTAATATCGCGGTTGGCGATGTGTTAGGCAGCACCATATTCAACCTCGCCATACTCGTCATGCTGGATGCACTTTATCAGCGCGGAACCCTGTACAGCCGTGCCGCACAGGGACATATTTTATCCGCTGCATTAGGTGCGTTATTGATTGCTTTTGCTGGTTTTAGCCTGCTTCTTGATCATGCAGGCATGAGCCCCGCACTGGGGCATGTGGGTTTGTATACGCCGTTGATTGTATTGCTCTATATTGCTGCCATGCGGTCCATTCATCGCTATGAGAAACGCACACTGAATGAATATACCGAGGCATCTGCTGAACGCTACCCTGGAATCACTTTATGTCAGGCCTTCACCGGCTATTCAATAGCGGCGGTGGCGGTGATAGCAGCAGGTTCCTGGTTACCTTTTGTTGCGGAAGACATTGCTATATTGATGGGATGGAGGCAAAGCTTTGTCGGCACCTTGCTGGTAGCCGCAGTCACTTCTGCGCCAGAGGTCGCTGTCACAATCTCGGCGTTACGCATCGGAGCACTGGACATGGCGATTGCCAACTTGTTGGGAAGCAACTTATTTGACATCCTTATTCTGGCGTTAGACGACTTGTTTTACACCAAAGGCCCGTTGCTTGCCAGTGTAGATAGCAGTCACGCGCTTACTGCTTTTACTGCGGTCATGATGAGTGCACTGGTAACCGTTGGTTTTATTTTCCGCCCGCAACGGCCTGCGGTGTTAAAACTCACTTGGATCAGCCTAGGCTTGCTGTTGTTCTATATCCTCAACACATGGATTCTATTTCAACATGGTTAATCAGACTGATACTAAAACCCACCACTGGCACACGCTGTCAGCAGACGAAGTGGCGCTGCGACTTGAGACCAATCACCAAACCGGGTTAAGTACCGCACAAGTGGCTGAACGTGTAGCCCGCCACGGACTAAATGCCTTGCGTGAAAAGCGCGGTCGTTCGCCTTGGCGCATGCTACTCGACCAATTTTCTGATTTCATGATACTGGTACTCATTGGGGCGGCAGTCATTTCTGGCATCGTCGGCGATGTGCAGGACACTATCGCCATTATTGTGATTGTAATTCTTAATACGATAATCGGTTTTATTCAGGAATATCGAGCAGAGCGCGCGATGGCGGCATTAAAGCGTATGTCTGAAGCTAGTGCACATGTACTGCGCGACGGTCAAGTAGAAACCGTTAACGCATCAGAATTAGTGCCAGGGGATGTAGTGCTGTTAGAAGCCGGCAATATGGTACCAGCCGACTTTCGACTCATCGAGGCGGCGCAACTCAGGATAGATGAATCAGCACTCACAGGTGAGTCGGTTGCGGTAGAAAAACAAATCCATCCGCTTTCTGTGATCGATACACCCTTGGGGGACAAAACCTGCTTAGCTTATAAGGGCTCCATTGTGACCTATGGACGTGGGCGTGGCTTGGTGATTGCCACGGGCATGCACAGTGAATTAGGTAAGATCGCATCATTATTAGGCGAGGATGATGACAGCAAAACACCGTTACAAAAACGCTTGGCAGGTTTTGGCAAACGGTTGGCATTAGCCGCACTGGCAATTTGCGTACTGGTGTTTGTGATTGGTATTATGCGTGGCGAACCCCTGCTGCTGATGTTCATGACGGCGGTTAGCTTGGCTGTGGCGGCTATTCCAGAAGCACTGCCCGCCGTAGTCACCATTTCACTCGCCCTGGGCGCGCACAAAATGGTCAAACAACATGCCTTGATCCGCCGTTTACCTGCAGTAGAAACATTAGGGTCAGTCACTTTTATTTGCTCCGATAAAACTGGCACGCTGACACAAAACAAAATGCATGTAACCGCCATATATGCAGATGGTGAACTTTATAAATCAGGACAGGATGAGAAATCGTTCATTGAAAACAAGGGCGAACCCTGGCTCACCTTGTTCAATTCACTAGCATTGAGCAATGACGCACACATTGATAGTCATGGACACGTACAAGGTGAACCCACCGAGGCGGCACTTTTGCGGGCAGCTCAAGAGGCTGGCTGGGACAAAGCTACGCTCGAAAAAGAGGCGCCAAGATTAAAAGAGTTAGCGTTTGATTCTGAACGCAAGCGCATGACGACTTTCCATCGCAAAGAGAATGGTGTTATTGCCTATACCAAAGGCTCACCAGAGACATTGATAACACAATGTACGCGTATGCTCGCATCAGGTGGCGAACAGGCCATAGACCAAGCAGAATTGTTGCAGCAGGCTGAAACCATGGCGGCAAATGGGCTACGCGTATTGGCATTCGCTTACCGTCATTGGGATGCCCTGCCTAATAGCGAACAGCCAGATGAGCTAGAACGCGACCTTACTTTTCTCGGCTTTTCCGGGCTAATTGATCCACCACGTCATGAAGCAAAAGAAGCGGTTTCCTTATGTAAATCTGCAGGTATTACCCCTGTTATGATTACAGGCGACCATCCTGCTACCGCACGCGCTATAGCCTACCAACTTGGTATATTGGCTGACAGTGACGGTAGAGTAATGACAGGCGCCGAGTTAGCGAATTTGGACGACCGCACCTTTGAAGCCGAAGTTGAACTAGTACGGGTTTACGCGCGCGTTGACCCAGCGCAGAAAATTAAAATCGTGCGTGCACTGCAAGATAAAGGTGAAATCGTCGCCATGACAGGTGATGGTGTCAACGATGCTCCAGCGCTAAGAGCCGCTGACATTGGTATAGCGATGGGTAAAGGCGGCACTGACGTGGCTCGCGAAGCAGCACACATGGTGTTATTGGATGATAATTTCGCCACTATCGTACATGCCGTGCGCTATGGTCGCCGCCTTTATGACAATATTCGTAAATTTATCCGCTATGCGGTAACCACTAACTCTGCTGAAATCTGGACTATATTTTTAGCACCATTCTTGGGCTTACCAATTCCATTGCTGCCTATCCACATTTTGTGGATCAACCTAGTCACTGACGGTTTACCTGCGTTAGCACTCACAGCTGAACCCGCCGAACGTGGCGTGATGCGCCGTCCGCCGCGCCCGCCCCAAGAAAGCCTGTTTTCTCATGGCATGTGGCAGCACATGATATGGGTCGGGCTGCTTATGGCTGGACTTACTTTATTCACGCAGGCTTGGGCTTACCACACAGGATCTTCACACTGGCAAACCATGGCATTTACCGTACTAACGCTTTCACAGTTAGCGCACGTGATGGCTATTCGCTCAGAAAAAGAATCGCTGTTTAGCATAGGAACTTTGTCTAATCTTCCATTGGCAGCGGCGGTCATCATGACATTCTTGCTACAAATGGCCACCATCTACGTGCCAGCATTTAACGCTATATTCAAAACTGAACCACTGAGCGTGAACGAACTGATTGTTTGTATTGCCTTATCGAGTGTTGTATTTATTGCAGTAGAGATCGAAAAATGGCTAATGCGGCGAGACTGGTTATACCGCATCCAAAATAGCTGACCTTTGCAGCGGCATAGGTTAAGTGCTTTTTACCTATGCCACTGCAGAATAATCATTTGAAGCTAGAGAAGTAAGTAGCAATGTCGCTGATATCCTCATCACTCAAGGTGTGTCCAAGTAATGGTTGGGGAGAATAAGAATCACGTACATTTTGCATCGCTTTCACCAACTCTTCGTAAGACCGACCACCAAGAGGAGGTACGCCAACTTTGCCGCTTTTTCCGTCGGCGCCGTGACAAGCAATGCAGGTCTGAACTTTCTGAGTGACGGCTGTGCTTTTTGGCGCGGAGGAGACACTCCCTTGTGTAGAACAGCCCGCCAAGAAGAATAAAGATATGCCTAGCACATAGTATTTCATTGTTACTCCTTCAATTACGGTAGTTTGCAAATTAGGTATGGTTAATATCACACTTTTCGTTCCCGTCATTTAATGGGCCATGAAACACCTGCGTAATCCAAAGCCCGTTTTTTTAATTATAGATTAGTCCTTACAGTGCTTACTACACGTGTTAGCACGTAGTGATGCAATACCACTATGGAGCTACAATTAGAATTGAACGAGATGCTGGCGAAACGCTCAATCTCGATATCCAGCAGGTGCTTGATGCCCAAACCGACGCTTGGGGCATCAAGGTATCCAATGTTGAAATCAAGCATGTGGATATTGATGAATCGATGGTGCGTGCCATTACCAAGCAGGCGGAGCGTGAACGGCGCGCCAAGGTCATTCATGCTGAAGGCGAATTTCAGGCTTCGGAAAAACTGCTGGCTGCGGCGGAAATTCTCGCGCGCAAGCCGCAAGCGATGCAGCTACGCTACTTGCAAACCTTGAGTGGTATCGCTGGCGACAAAACCAACACTATCATATTTCCGGTACCAGGAGATTTTATGGAGTTGCTGATGCACAGTAAAACACCGCAAAATGAAGCTTAAGTGATTAAAAAAATATTTAAGGAGAAAGCTATGCAGCCCATCACCCATGTAGTTGTAGGTACCGACTTTTCTGCGGAGGCGGATTTAGCCGTGCAACGCGCTGCTTTGATTAGCCAGCAGCAAGGAACGGAGTTGCATCTTATTCATGTAGTACACCCACTGGATTTGTATGTAGGCTCAGAACTCTCTTTTAGCTTTCAAACGCACTACCAACAAGCGCAACAAGAGGTGATTAAAACCCAGCTTGATACGCTAGCTTGTAAACTACGTGAGCAATTTAGCATCACGATACATGCCGCCACCAGAATTGGGCGCGCGCATACAGAAATTGCCGACTATGCAAACGCTGTAAACGCTGGACTTATTGTGACGGGCGCACAGGGCGAACATTCCCTATTAGAAAAATTACTGGGTTCAACATCGTCACGCTTACTACATGTTTCAAAATGCCCGATATTGATTGTTAAAAATAAAAACGCAACAGCAACAGCCTATCAACATGTGATTGCGGCAGTGAACTTTTCATTAGGCGCGGCTAATGTAGCCACGCTCGCTCGCACTATTGCACCGCAAGCGCATATAGAAGGCTTGCTCATCTTTGATACCAACCAAGAAACGCATATGTACAAAGCTGGCATGAACGAAGCCTTATTACAACAATATCGTACCCAAGCCCTACTTAATGCAGACAAACGACTTAGCGAAATAATCACTGAACAAGCGCTAGGTGAAGGCATCTCTAGAAAAATACTAACAGGCTACCCACCAGAAAGTATCTGTGATCATGCCAAAGCGCAACATGCTGACTTAATCGTTATCGGTAAACATGAGAAAAACGGTGTGGAAGACTTTCTACTCGGTAGCGTCAGCAAAGGTGTGGCTTATGCAGCAGAATGCGATGTGTTACTCAATCACTAAATTTAATAAAGCGTAAAACTCTATTTTGCATCATGCTGCAATAAAGCACTACGGACTTACCTGCACAGTAAGTCCTAAACCACGGATACGTTGCGCCATGGCTTCAAGCCACTCTGCTGGCAGCCTTGCCAACCTATCCACCTCTGCTTGCTCTGAGCGTCGCGCTAATCCATACAGATGCACGCCTTGAACCACATCTTTCGCCTGCGCTATTAAAGCTAAATAAGCGACAATATCTTCTTCACTTGGCGGCAACCCATCTAATGCAAACATACACGTTTGTATAAATGTTGGGCAGGCTTCGGCACAGTTTTTAAGACGTTGAAGATGGCTTTGCGGGTTTAATGTCACATCGTTAATACGCGCAATGCCTTCCTTAGAGCCTGCGTCCACCTTGAACCAAACTTCACCATTCAGCTTGGCTAGATGCTTAATGCTCTCGAGCACTAAAGGTTTATCCATCAGGCTACCATTGGTGATAAGCCGTACTTTAATGCTACCTAGCAAGCTGAAATCACCTAATACTTTTTCTACCAAGGCAATCACTTGTGGAAACTCTTTAGCGCTTGTAGGCTCACCATTGCCTGAAAATGCGATGTCTTTTAATTGACGGTCTTCTTCATGCACATGACGTTGCATAAAATCGCCATGCAACACATCGGTTAACAAAGCACGTAACTCTTGCTCTAAAATATCTAGCTCTATGGGTGCGGGCGTGCCACGCGTGAGATTAGGCACATTGCAATAAATGCAACGCCAATTACAGGCATTGTTAGTATTTAAGTTAATACCGATTGAAACACCACCAGCACGGCGCGAAATCACGGGATAAATGTATTTCATGCCGAGTACATCTCGGTTGTGGTCAGTGATGGTGAGGTGATTTTTTAAAGTCATATGGTATTAAAAACTTCGTACTATCCACGAAACACACCAAAAATACGAAAAAATCAATAAATTAAATCTATATGATACATTGCTCTCAAGGCTCAATTTTCAGCGAGTAGCCTTTTGATTTGTTCGTATTTTTGGTGTGTTTCGTGGACAAATGCTTTTCTAAAGCAGTCTCAATCAACAATAAAATTGACTAAAAATAGGTCTGCGGATTAAATATTTTTTTCAACGCCTCTGGCGCGATTATTTTCACATGGCGCTGCTTGACTTCAATAATGCCTTCTTCACTAAATTTTGAAAAAGCGCGACTCACTGTTTCAAGCTTCAGGCCCAAATAACTGCCGATTTCTTCACGTGTCATTCTCAGCACAAGCTCAGACTGCGACAAGCCGCGTGCATGCAAGCGTTGCACTAGATTTAACAAAAATGCCGCCAAGCGCTCTTCTGCACGCATATTACCTAACAGCATCATCACGCTATTTTCACGTACAATTTCACGGCTCATAATTTTATGCACATGGCGCTGTAAGCCAGGCAACTCGCGTGAAAGTTCTTCTACACTGGCAAACGGCATTTCACAGACTTCAGCGTCTTCAAGCGCCACCGCATTACAATTATGGCGGTCGCTCACAATGCCATCCATGCCAATAATTTCACCCGCCATTTGAAAACCTGTCACTTGCTCACGGCCATCTGCACTGGTAACGCAAGTTTTAAAAAACCCTGTACGAATCGCATAAAGCGAAGTAAACGTTTCTCCACTACTAAACAGTAACTCGCCTTGCTTAATGCGGCGGCGTTTTTCAACCACCTCATCAACCCTTTTCATTTCGTCAACGCTAAAGCCAGCGGGCATGCAAAGCTCACGGAGATTACAATTTGAGCAAGCCGCTTTTAAGGCTTCTGGCGTAGTAACAAAGTGCATATTTTACCAATGGAGTCGATTAAATTAAGCATACCGCTTTCACGCCTTTGTAGCTAGTTAATCGTGAATTTAGGGGTAAAAATAATAGTTCTCCTGTTGTCACTTGATATGTATCAAAGACTATTTAACTTATTACTGTCACAGTATCATCCTAAATTAGGAGTAGCATAATGATTACCGATGAAGCTGCAATGAAGCCTGCCACATCAAACAATGCCGTGCCAGAGCTGACCCCTGAAACTTTGCAAAAATTTGATGTTTCCGGCCCGCGCTACACCTCGTATCCAACGGCTGATCGCTTTGTAGAGGCTTTTACTGAGGAAGCCTACAAACAAACATTAGCACAACGTCGCGTAGGTGGTTTGACCTTGCCGTTATCTATTTACGTGCATATTCCTTTTTGTGAATCACTTTGCTTCTTCTGCGCTTGCAATAAAATTGTCACCAAACATCACGAACGCAGTGCAGAATATTTACGCTATCTTAGCCGTGAAATTGACCTGCATATTGAGCATTTAGGTGCAGGACAATCGATCTCGCAATTACATTTAGGCGGCGGCTCTCCCACTTTTTTTAGCGATGATGAATTAAGCGAGCTGATGGCAATGATACGCCGCAGCTTTGTATTAGAGCCAAACGGTGAATACTCGATTGAAGTGGATCCGCGCACGGTAGATGAAAATCGTCTAGCGCATTTAGCATCGCTTGGCTTTAACCGCTTAAGCTTTGGTGTACAAGATTTTGACGAGGAGGTGCAAAAAGCGGTGCATCGCATTCAGCCCGCAGAGCAAGTTTTTTCGCTAGTTGAAGCCGCGCGACGTTTGAAATTTGACTCTGTAAATGTCGATTTAATTTACGGCTTGCCCAAACAAACACCTGAGTCATTCGCACAAACCTTAGCGCAAATTGTAGAATTAAAACCAGAAAGAATTGCACTGTACGCATACGCACATTTACCTGAGCGTTTCAAACCACAACGCCGTATAGATGCTTACGAATTACCCGCTGCCTCAGCAAAAATCGCCATGTTATCTAATGCAATCAAAACGTTTCTTGATGCTGGCTACGTGTATGTTGGAATGGATCACTTCGCGTTACCTACTGATGCTTTAGCCATTGCCAAGCGCCAAGGCAGGCTACACCGCAACTTTCAGGGTTACAGCACGCAGCCGGATTGCGATTTAATCAGCTTAGGCGTTTCCGCCATTGGTCGCGTGGGCGCAACCTACAGCCAAAATGCTAAAACACTAGAAGAATATTACGACCTTCTCAACCAAGGCCGCTTTCCGGTGGTGCGTGGTTTAGCGCTATCGCGCGATGATTTAGTACGCCGCGCGGTAATTATGGCGATTATGTGCCAAGGTTCATTGCAGTATGAATCCATTGAGCTTGCCTACATGATTGATTTTAAAAGCTACTTCGCATCAGAGCTGGAAGCCCTCAAAGAACTGGAAGGCACAGGCATGGTCGTGCTAGAAGACGCAGGCTTGCAAGTCACAGACTTTGGCTGGTTTTTTGTACGCGCAGTAGCCATGTTATTTGATCGCTATTTACAAACCGACCGCAATCGCGCGCG
>MHBU01000031.1:0-136592 GCA_001803395.1 Methylotenera sp. RIFCSPLOWO2_02_FULL_45_14
GCACAATAAAGCTTCCTATAACTGATGTAGGCGACCCTAACTGGCAATTTATGGAAGATTTTATTAAAAATCTTCCATACGCCGATAAAATTTAAGTATTGTTTCTGATTAAATATACTACCTACAAGACAACTTATGCACAGGGACTAAGGCTTTCTAACTAACTTTAAGTAAGATGAAAAATGGAAGCATAAAGTTGGCCATTTGATTTGGAAGCATAAAGCTGTCTTTGGGACAATGTTATGCTTCCACTGACAAGCCGTTAAGCTAACCCCTTGTTTTTATTGGTGCGCCCGGCGGGAGTCGAACCCACGGCCTTCGGCTTCGGAAACCGACACTCTATCCAGCTGAGCTACGGGCGCATGCGAGTAACGTATTATAGCAAACTGAAACGTCACTGGCCTTTTTACTTAAGCGTAAGACATGTTTCACCTGTCTTTTGTCTTAACATAAAGAGCAGGTATAATGTTTGATTATCAATAAATTTTTGGGAACAAACTGTAATGAGCGATATAGATAATGACACGCAGGGCTACTCAATTGGGCAAGTGTTACTTGCAACTGTTGCAGGTATCGTTGGTATTGCTTTGTTCATTTTGTTGGTAGGTAAAATTTTTGGTGTGAGCGATAAACTTGAAGTGGCAGCGCCGACTGCGGCTGAGGCTCAAGTGGTAGAGAACATTAAGCCGGTGGCAATGGTTGAAGTTGCAACCGCAGAATCTGGTGCAAAAGTCGAGAAAAGTGGCGAAGAAGTAGTAAAAGCAGTCTGTGCTATGTGCCACGCAGCAGGTTTGATGAATGCGCCTAAAATTGGCGATAAAGCACAATGGGGGCCTCGCATTGCGCAAGGTTATGAAACCTTGGTTAAAAATGCGCTCGAAGGTATTCGCACCATGCCTGCACGTGGTGGCAATCCTGCGTTAACTGATGGAGAAATAGCCAATGCGGTAGCGCACATGGCGAATGCTTCGGGAGCCAAGTTCACAGCGCCCGCGCCTAAAGCAGCTGAGCCAGCACCTGTAGCAGTGGAAACAAAACCAGCTGAGCCAGTCGCTGCCGTTGTAGCAGAACAGCCTGCACCAGCCGCTGGTAAAGGTGGTGAAGGTGGTGAAGAAGTGTATAAAGCAACTTGTGCTATGTGTCATACTCCAGGGTTGATGAATGCACCTAAGTTGGGTGATAAAGCACAATGGGAGCCACGCATTAAACAAGGCCACGCTACATTGGTGACTAATGCGACTAAAGGTATTCGTATGATGCCGGCTAAAGGCGGCAACCCAGCGTTGACTGACGCCGAAGTTGCAGGCGCGGTGAAATACATGGCAAATGCTGCGGGTGCTGGTTTTTAATTAAAAAATTAGTTCTGCATGTTGCTGCACATTAAAGCCACTTGAAATTTTAAGTGGCTTTTTTTATTGAAAATACTTTTAAAAAAACGGTGAATAACTTTTGACTACTTATGCAATCGGCGATATTCAAGGTTGTTATCATGCTTTTCAAGCATTGCTTGAACGCATTCAATTTAACCCAAAAACAGATCAGCTATGGTTGGTGGGTGATTTAATCAATCGGGGCAGCGGGTCGCTGGAAGTGTTGCGCTGGTGCTATGATCATCAGGATAGTTTGAAGGTGGTATTGGGCAACCATGATTTACATGCCTTGGTTGTAGCAAATGGTATTGTTGCCGCACATAGAGGCGACACCTTAGATGCGCTGCTGGCAGCAGATGATAGTGATATTTTGCTCAATTGGCTGCGCCACCAACATCTTGCGTATCAAGAGGATGGTTATTTAATGGTGCATGCCGGGTTGTTGCCACAATGGACCGCAGAACAAGCGATAAGCTACGCCGCTGAAGTGGAAGCGGCCTTGCAGCATGAAGATTATTTGAGTTTTTTAATGCACATGTATGGTAACTGGCCTAATGCTTGGAGTGAGTCACTGGTGGGGATTGAGCGTTTACGTTTAATTACCAACGCCATGACACGACTCAGAATATGTACCGAGCAAGGTGAAATGGAGTTCAAGTTTAAAGGCGAGCTGCAAGATGTGCCGAATGGCTATCTGCCATGGTTTGAGGTGCCTAATCGCGCCACGCAACACACGCAAGTGATTTTTGGGCATTGGTCAGCGCTGGGTTTGCAACAGCGAGAAAATTTATATGCGCTCGATACTGGTTGTTTGTGGGGCGGCAAGCTCACAGCGATGAACATTCATAGCAAACAAATCATACAGGTAGATTCGCACCCGCTTGATAAACCTATTCAGCTAACCCCATGAAGTTAGTGAAATAAGTTACAACATTAATTTGTGACGAATTAAACCTTCAATATACAGTGTGAGCGCACGCCTATCCATAGCCGCATATTCCGCTGGAGAGATAGGCGCTAAGAAATGTAACTCAACGGCAGGTTGTTTTTGCAATAAAATTTGTTGCATGGATTCAACCAACGTTGTCTCCCCGGCATAAGCAACCTTGGTGTTGATGCTGCCGTCTGCATTAGGGTAGCGAATAGCCACTGGCCAAACTGTGGCACTAGCTAGAATAGCTGCTTGAATTAAACTGCTTTTAAACGGCATAATTTCTGTGCCATCGGTGGTGGTGCCCTCAGGAAAAAAGCATAAGTTATCACCAGCTTGTAAGCTTTTTTGGGCTATATCAATCGTTTGCTTGGCATCCTGCCGCTTGTTGCGATCAATAAAAAGTGTATTGGCACGGCTGACTAAATAGCCAAAGATGGGCCAGTTTTTAATTTCTGATTTAGCAATAAATCGCAGAGGAATCAGACCGTTGAGGGCGTGAATATCTGACCATGTAATATGGTTAGCGACAAACATGGTGCTTGATAGCGATGTCGCGTTATTAGGGATGTGACCAAAACTGACGACACGCACGTTAAAAACGACAAGTAATTTGCGACACCACCATTTAATCAGTTGCGCTTTTGTTAGTTTACTCGCGAATGGCAATAGGGCTGACGCTATGAGTAAACCCAATAAAGTGTGTATGACAATGCGACAAATCCTAAAATAGCGTGTGACGCTATTAGTGGCTTGGGTGTTGGTTTTTAATAATGACAAAGTGATATAAGTGATATGATTTATTATTTTATTCTACATTAGAACGTAGCTGTAAATGTGAGTTGTATCATCTGTACTGGAATGAAAAATTACATAAGACTTTTGCACGTAATAGTGTAAGCAGGCAAGCTGTGTGATTATTCTCAATTTGTCCATTCTCTGAGCTTCCCCGTTCCCTGAGCCTGCCGAAGGGTGAGATGAGATTAACCGAATGATTTTTAATGAGTATTCCCTTCGACAGGCTCAGGGAACGAGAGGTTTCGGGGACGGCTTAGGCGAGCATGGCAACAAGTTAAGTTTTAAGGTCAAAAAACATGTGTACGGTCGCTACATGTGAAATAAGAACCTTTATTTTAAAAAGTGTGCCGCATATCTAGGGTTGATTCTGGATATCGGTAGCATCACTAGCATATCTGCCGTATTGAAATAGGGGTCCCATGCTGGCTCACCACAAATATAAGCGCCAAGGCGTAAATAACCTTTAATTAAAGGTGGGCAAGCGACTTGTAAATCATTATGTAATGATTGAATCGGCAGTGGGTTTCTTGCAAAAACGCGGTACTCGATAGGTGACAAATACTCGTCTTGTAGTTTTTTATATAAGCTGGCTGCGGCGTGGCCACCGTCAGATATGCTAATGCTGCCGCAACCTATCATGTATTCGTAATTGTGAATCTGCATGTATTTTGCAAGACCCGCCCACAGCATGGTGATGGTGCCGCCATTGCGATAGTTTTGGTGTACACAAGCGCGGCCTACTTCAACGGTGCGGTCGAATAAGTGCGCTAATCTGCTTAAATCAAACTCACCCGCAGAGTAGTAGCCACCAGCTTCATTGGCTTTTTCAGGAGTTAAGATTCGATAAGTGCCGATCACTTGATTGGTGCCGCTATCACGCACGATTAAATGATCACAAAATTGATCAAAGCCGTCAATGTCTAGGCCACCAGTGCCTGAAAGTTGCGCGCCCATTTCTTCGGCAAACACTTTGTAGCGTAGGCGTTGTGCTTCTTCAATTTCTGCCTGTGTGCGAGCAAGGTTAACATACAGCCGTCTCTGGGGTGCACGTTGGCGGTTTGGTATTTTGGTATTGTGAGTTAAAGTAAAATCTTTACGCATCATAAAATCGCTCCTTTTTTATTGGAGAGACTTTAATCAGTAAAGATTAACAATTGATGACAAAATAGTGACGGTTTATTGACAGTATTTTTTGAAGGTTAGTCACTCAACGATGCAATCGCTCACAGCATTGAGGTTTGAATTGAAAAACTTAAGTGAAGCGTTAGCGGTTTAGTGTGAAACTCTAGTTGTGCCGCCACTCTCAATTAAGCGTACTTTTTCGCCGGTTAAAAATGCCTCATCCGCCTCTTGTACGACAGCAACCAAACCACCACCATCTAATTTAACGGTAATTTCCAAGCCATCTTTACGTGTAATGCCTTCTTCAGCCGCCGCACCGGCAATGCCACCTACTACTGCACCAATGACAGTGGCGATGGCAGCGCCTCTGCCACCACCCACTGAGCTACCAGCAATGCCGCCAACGGCAGCACCAGCTACTGTGCCTACAGGTGTTTTCGTGCCTTCAAGTTTCACCTGACGCACACTTTCTACAACGCCAGTTTTAATGGTTTGTACTTTACGCGCTTCGTCACGGCTATAAACACTGCCAGAGTTAGAGCTGGCGCAAGCTGCTAAAAATAAGCTTAATAAGCTCACTGCTAGTAATTGAGTTGTACGCATTTTTCTTAATCCCTTTGTATAAAAAATGATTCACTATTTCACTAATAGTGACTCTGGCTGTTCTAAGCGGTTAAGGTTTCAGTCGTTAGTGTTTCATTGACTAAGGCTTGCGTGTAAATGGCTTCAATATCCGCACGCGTAGGGGTGTGGTTTTGCCCACCACGACTCGCAATTTTAATTGCCCCCATGGTAGCCGCCAATCTACCGCAGGTTGGCCAGTCCCAGCCTTTCGCCAAGCCATATAACAAACCAGCGCGATATGCATCACCGCAACCCGTTGGGTCAACAATTTTTTCGGCTTTAACGCAGGGAATATCAAAGCGTTGACCATCCGCATAAATCTGCGAGCCACTGCCACCCAGTGTCACGATTAATGCTTTAACCTTGAGCGCTAGTTGTTCTAGTGATAAACCTGTTTTGTCTTGAATGACTTGTGATTCATAGTCATTCACCGCTAAGTAATCTGCCATTTCAATAAAGTGTAAAAGTTCTTCACCGCTAAACATTGGCAAGCCTTGGCCTGGATCAAACAAAAACGGAATGCCCGCTTCAAAACACTCGCGCGCATGTTGAAACATACCGTCACGTCCATCAGGTGCAATTACTGCTAAACTTACATTTTTCGCGTCATTTACACTGTTCTGATGAGACTCTACCATCGCGCCAGGGTGAAAAGCGGTAATTTGATTATCATCAGTATCGGTCGTGATAAAAGCCTGCGCGGTAAAGCTATTGGGAATAGTTTTAATATGAGTCGTATTCAGTTGATTTTTGTTCAACCATTGTGTGTAAGTGGCAAAATCTTCACCAATAGTAGCCATGATGAGAGGGTTGCCTTCAAGTAACTGTAAGTTATAAGCAATGTTGCCCGCCGTGCCACCAAACTCACGGCGCATTTCTGGCACATAAAACGCCACGCTTAGCGCGTGAATTTTATCAGGCAAAATATGGTTTTTAAATTGATCTTGAAACACCATGATGGTGTCGAAAGCGAGAGAGCCGCAAATAAGTGTGTGCATGAGAATAATAAGTGATTTTTAAAACGCCTATTATCTTAGGTATTGGTTGGTGTAGGCAAGTTTATTGATTTAAGAGTTAGTGTGTTAACGCACCGTCAATCAAGATCTTAGCGGCAGTTTTTGCATATTTCATGGCGCCAGAGCCGCGCTTCATTTGTTCGGCTTGCACCGCGCCTTCAAATAGTAATGAAAGTTGCAATGCTAAACCATCAGCATCCTGGATGTTGGCTTCTGCTGCTAAATGGCTGATGTATTGCTTAAATTGCAAAGATTGCTCTGAAGAGAGTTGATGAACTGGATTTTCTTCTTTAGGGAATTCTGCAGACGCTTTAATAAAGCCGACGCCCTGAAAATCTGGGGATGTGACCCACTCTTCAATGTAGTCAAACAGTTTTTGAATTTTTTCGCCAGGTTTTTTTGTGTTGGTGCTGAGTTTGTCATTTAGCCAACTTTGAAAGTCTTGGTGGCCTTGTTTTAGTACTTCAAGAATAAGCACCTCTTTGCTGCCAAAGTACTTGTAAAGGGTCATTTTTGTGGTGCCGGCTACGGACACAATAGTGTCAACGCCAGTCGAGTTAATGCCCTGCGTTTGGAATAAGGCGCTCGCCGTGGTGAGTATTTTTTCACGAAGACCTGACATGTTCTGATTATACTAATCTGTATAGCTAAATTGCAACTGTTATTATTGGTTACCAATTAACGCTATTTTGAGGCGGCCATCAACATAGGGGTGAAATTGCAGCGCACTTTCTCTAAATAGAAATTGGCGATGGCTAAATCGGAAAGTGTGGTTGGTAAATTGCTACCGACGACATTATCTAAGTAAACAGCCTTATGTTTATCGGGGATTAGTAGTGCTTCAGGAAACTGGCACGTACCTTGGCGCATTTGCTCATATTTTGCGTACATATTGGTGGCATCTTGCGCTGTGAGGCCTTTTTCATGCGCGTATGTGGTGGTAATAATGGGGTTGTTTTGAGCCAGTTTTGATTGTGGAATATGCGTTTGCGTAGGCAGAGTAAGCCAGATTGTGGCAACGATCAACAGTAGTATGAAACTAGCGGCAATGCTGTATTGCGCGGATTTTGATTGCGATAGGTCTGAGAAAGCACTAGTTTTTTGCGTTTGTGCCAAAATAAGCGCGTGAGCCGCTTTTTTTGCATGGGCTAAATGGTTTTGATTTAACGGCTCTAAAGCTTGTGGCGCTAGTGTTTGTTGTGCCGCGTTCTTTGCAATTAGCACGATATGCTCAGCCAGTATGGCGGGGTTTTCTGCGCCTAGCGTTTTAGCTTGCTCGGTGCAGAAAGTAATCAGCTGTGAATGGTTGCTGGCAACCAGATTGGAAGTTTTTTGAAGATGTGGCGCATTAAGCCAGTCATCTAAAATATCAAACAAACTGAGCAAGCGGCCTTGCGGTGTTTTGCTGGATTTGGCTAACATTTTGATGAGCCAAGGCGAGTCAAAAATTTCCATGTTTAAAAAGCTTTACCAAGTTAAAAAGGTTTGACTACTGCGAGTATAACCACTGCGGTGAGCACAATCACAGGCAATTCATTAAACCAACGATACCAAATATGACTACGCTTGTTTTTATTGCGACTAAAGTCATTAACGAGTTTTCCACAATAAAAATGATAACCAATAAGTACGACAACGAGTGTTAATTTGGCATGTATCCAGCCACCTGAAAAGCCATAGCCGCCGCGCCATAACCAAATACCAAAGCCCAGTGCGAGCAGTGCAAGCGGCAGCATGAAGCGATATAGTTTGCGTTCCATGAGCTTTAAGCGTTCAGAAGCGGTGCTGTCAGGGGCGGATGAATCTAACACCATGGCATGGTTTACAAATAATCTAGGTAGGTAAAATAACCCGGCAAACCAGCAAGTTACAAAAATAATATGAAATGATTTAATCCAAAGCATTAGGTGCCTAGTTCCTTATTGAGTAATTGTTGCAGGGCATTAAAATTCAGCTCACCGATGGTGCGCTGTAATAAGTGGCCTTGTTTATTGTAAATAAACGTGGTGGGCGTAAGGCTCACTTGCCCAAATTTGTTCGATACTTCAGCCGAGTTATCATGCACGACTGGAAACGGCAGCGATTGTGATTTACTGTAATTGATTACCTGGTTTATCTGATCGTAATGCATGGCTACAGCAATGATTTCCAAGCCTTTTTCATGATACTGATGATAGGTGTTGATGAGTTGCGGCATTTCTTTAATGCAACCAGGGCAATCAGTAGCCCAAAAATTCACCAACACGACTTTGCCTTTTAATGCGGCTGTGGAAATTTGTTTACCGTCAATGGTGGTAAAAGTGACATTAGGCGCTGTAGGCTTATTACTTAACTGCCAAGCCAATAGGCTGAGCAGCGCAATAATAATGATAGGCAATAATGATTTTTTTAATAAATGGCTCATGATGCTAGTGTAACGTTTCCATGTGATTCGTCTAGAGCGTTCGCTAAAAAATAATGGACGGACTTTATCAATAATCATAATCAATAACCATAATATGGTTACGTTTATTTGCGCGTGTGCACCATGTTATAATGGCGCTTTAATAGCAACGCTATTTATCAAAAATCCCATGAACGCACCTTTACCCAGCAATATTTTAAACGCAGAACCTCAACCTGCTACGCGCTTGCGCGAAATTCCTTATAACTACACCTCATTCTCTGACCGTGAAATTGTCATTCGGTTTCTAGGTATTGAAATTTGGGGCATTTTAAATGAATTGCGTGGTGAGCGTAAAACCGGCCGCTCAGCCCGTATGCTGTTTGAAGTGCTTGGTGATTTATGGGTGGTTACACGCAACCCATATTTACAGGATGACTTGTTAGAAAATCCCAAACGCCGTAAAGCCTTGGTTGATGCTTTGCATCATCGCATTGCAGCGATTGATGAGCGCCGCATGAGTAGTGGTGATCATGATGGCACCGGCAATGCTAAGGTATTGAAGCTAGTTGTTGCGGCGCGCCAAGCCGTTACGCAGTTTGAAAATGACTTTAAGCAGACGGCTAATTTACGTAAAAAAGCGCTCGCTAAATTTACAAAAATTACCCGCAAAGATAATGTGCAGTTTGATGGCTTGGCGCGTGTGTCACATGTGACAGACGCTACCGACTGGCGTGTTGAATATCCGTTTGTGGTATTGAACCCAGATACTGAAAAAGAAATTGCTGCCTTGGTTCGTGCGTCTATTGAGTTGGGGCTTACAGTCATTCCACGTGGCGGTGGTACAGGTTATACGGGTGGTGCGATTCCTCTTACGCCGCTATCAGTTGTGATTAACACTGAAAAACTGGACTTTCACACTGGCGTGCAATTGCGTACTTTACCAGGCGTTGCGCGCCAAGTGGCGACGATTGAATGTGGCGCGGGTGTAGTCACGCGTCGCGCAATGGAGGCGGCGACAGATGCAGGTTTAGAGTTTGCCTGTGACCCAACCAGTGCCGATGCTTCTTGTATTGGCGGTAACGTGGCGATGAACGCGGGCGGAAAAAAGGCCGTGCTGTGGGGTACTGCATTAGATAACCTCGCCTCATGGCGCATGGTCACGCCTGATGCCGAGTGGCTAGAGGTAGAGCGTTTGGATCATAATTTAGGCAAAATTCACGATATTGAAATGGCGCGTTTCAAAATTAGCCGCTATAGCGATGACATGAAAACGTTGCTGGCTGAGCCTGAAATTTTAGAAATTCCAGGTCCGAGCTTCCGCAAAGTGGGTTTAGGTAAAGATGTAACCGATAAGTTTTTATCAGGTTTGCCAGGTATTCAAAAAGAAGGTTGTGATGGCTTAATTACTAGCGCTACTTTTATTTTGCATCGTATGCCCAAGTATGTGCGTACTATTGCATTGGAATTTTTTGGCAATGTGTCACACGCCGTGCCTGCGATTGTAGAAATCAAAGATTATCTCGATGCCACTGCCAAGCAAGAGCCAGCCGTGATTATGGCGGGCTTAGAGCATATGGATGAACGCTATATTAAAGCGGTGGGTTATGCTACTAAGGCCGCGCGTCAGCAACGCCCTAAAATGGTGCTGATTGCAGATATTGCATCCGATAATGAAAATGCCGTAGGCGAAGTTGCATCCGCCATGGTGCGCATGTGTAATGTACGCAATGGCGAAGGTTTCATTGCTGTTTCTAGCGAAGCGCGTAAAAAGTTTTGGTTAGATCGTGCGCGTACCGCAGCCATTGCCAAGCATACCAATGCTTTTAAAATCAATGAAGATGTAGTGATTCCATTGCCGCGTTTGGGCGATTATTCTGATGGTATCGAGCGCATCAATATTGAGTTTTCAATCAATAATAAGCTTAAGTTATTAGATGCATTAGAAGTGTGCATGCAAGGTGAGTTGCCATTGCAGCCTGATGAAGACGGCAACGCTGATGCTGAAATGGTTAAAACCAAACAGGTCATGTCATTAAAGTTACTCAGTGATTTGCGCACGCGCTGGAGCTTAATCCTTAACAATCTAGATGCGCCTGTTTCTATACTGGGTGAGCAGGATGCTGCATACGCAGAATATGAAAATGTATTCCGCGCAGTGCAATCTTACGATTTGCGTATTTCTTGGAAGCGTGAACTCAAACGTCCAATGGCAGATATATTTGCCGGGCGCGAGTATCAAAAAATTCTCGACCTCTGTGATGAAATTCATAAAAAAGTGCTTAAAAGCCGCGTGTTTATTGCCCTGCACATGCACGCAGGTGACGGCAATGTACACACTAATATCCCGGTAAATTCTGACGATTATGAGATGATGAAGCAAGCTCATGAGGCTGTTGCGCGGGTGATGGCGCTGGCAAAAGGGCTGGATGGCGTAATTTCTGGAGAGCACGGTATTGGCATTACCAAAATGGAGTTTTTGGAACAAGCCACTATTGATTCATTTACCGCTTACAAAAACAAAGTTGATCCCAATGGTCATTTTAATAAAGGCAAATTGCTGGCGGGTTCTGGGCTAGATAATGCCTATACACCAAGCTTTGGCTTGTTAGAGCAAGAATCTATCATCATGGAGCAATCTGCCATTGGTGAAATTGCGGATTCAATCAGTGACTGCTTGCGCTGTGGTAAATGTAAGCCCGTGTGTACCACGCACGTGCCGCGCGCTAATCTTTTGTATTCGCCACGTAATAAAATTTTAGGTACGTCACTCCTGATTGAAGCTTTTTTGTATGAAGAGCAAACACGGCGTGGTATTTCACTCAAACATTTTGATGAGTTCAATGATGTGGCTGACCATTGTACCGTGTGCCATAAATGCTTAAATCCGTGCCCAGTGGACATTGATTTTGGTGACGTCTCTGTGGCCATGCGTAACTTTTTACGTGAACAGGGTAAAAAGAAATTTAACCCAGGCACCGCAGTAGGCATGGCATTTTTAAATGCTAAAGACCCGGCAACCATTAAGCTGTTGCGTACGGTGATGATCAATTGGGGCTACAAAGCGCAAAACTTAGCACATGGTTTGGCTAAAAAGTTCGGGTTGCTGCGCGACAAAAAACGTCCGCCGGCTACCGTGGGCAAACCGGAAATCAAGGCGCAGGTAATCCATTTTATCAATCGCCCGATGCCGAAGAAAATGCAGTCTAAAACTTCACGTGCCATGCTGGGTATTGAAGATGATCACATGGTTCCGGTTATCCGTAACCCACAAAAGGTCACGGAAGATTCAGAAGCGGTATTCTACTTCCCGGGTTGTGGCTCTGAGAGGCTGTTTTCAAACGTAGGTTTAGCAACACAAGCCATGCTGTATGAAGTAGGCGCGATTACTGTGTTGCCGCCAGGCTATTTGTGCTGCGGTTACCCGCAAACCGCTAGTGGTAATCATGATAAAGGCCAGGAAATTACAGCCGATAACCGTGTGTTGTTCCATCGTGTGGCCAATACACTCAATTATCTCGACATTAAAACCGTGATTGTGTCTTGCGGCACGTGTATGGATCAGCTGCAAAAGTATGAGTTTGGAAAAATATTTCCAGGTTGCAGGTTGCTAGATATTCACGAATACCTGATGGAAAAAGACGTGAAGCTAACAGGCATTACAGGTACACGCTATATGTACCATGACCCATGCCATACGCCGATGAAAACTTATAAACCATTAGAAGTGACGAATAAACTAATGGGAACAGAGGTGCAGCTCAACGAACGTTGCTGTGGTGAAAGCGGCACGTTTGCGGTAGCCCGACCTGATATTGCCACGCAGGTAAAAATGCGTAAGCAAGAAGAGCTGGAAAAAGGCATGGCAAAAATGGGTTTAACAGTAGGTAAACCTGAAACGACAGTCAAAATACTGACTTCTTGCCCAAGCTGCTTACAAGGTTTAGCGCGTTATGGTGAAGACACTGGCATTGAGGCGGATTATATCGTGGTAGAAATGGCAAAACATCTGCTAGGTGAAGACTGGATGCAAGCCTATGTGCAGAAAGCCAATAATGGCGGGATAGAGAAAGTATTGTTATAGTTGAATGAACTGGTAGGGCGCAATAACTGTAAGACATTGTGCCGTATGTAAGTGGTCGCTTTCGCATGACTGACAAGTTACTTTCTTTTGCGTAGCCAAAAGAAAGTAACTAAAGAAAAGGCTGTCTCTGTTTCCTACGTTGTTTCAGGGGATTAAAAACCTGATGAAATTTTACTATTGCTAGTTTATTTCAAAGCCTTATCAAATTCAATCATTCCTTGCTGGACACGGAATCCAGTGACTTTTTGGTTTTGTGTTTTGCTTTCGCTAAGACTTTATTTATTTAGCTGGATTCTGTGTCCAGCATCGAATGACTGGTATGGTGATTGTCCGCTAGCACTACATGTGTGTTTAAAGCATGCCCACATTTTTACCATTTTTTTACTTTTAACTAACATCTACAATTAATTAATGTTGGTAAACTAAATGCGTTAATGTGCGTTAACTAACATATGTATTTGTACCGCTAGTTCATACTAGAGCTAGCTTTGTGAAAGCGTCATTAAATTTTTCAGCAACATTTTTGTAATTTTCAAAATCAGTAATTTCATCGCTTAAGGGAGTTGATATGCGTAATAAAATGATAGTAAGTTCCGTTCTGCTTGCACTCACATTGGGCGGTTGCGCCAATATGACAGAAACTCAAAAAGGTACAGCCAAGGGTGCGGCAATTGGTGCTGGCGCAGGTGCTGTTGTCGGGGCAATTGCGGGCAAGGGTAAAGGTGCTGCCATTGGCGCTGTTGTGGGTGGGGCAGCGGGTGCGGTGGCTGGCAATGTTTGGACTAAACGCCAAGAAGAGCAGAAAAAACAGATGGAAGAGGCAACGGCTGGCACTGGTGTGGCTGTTACGCAAACTGAAGATAATCGTTTGAAATTAGATATACCAAGTGATATTTCATTTGCCATCGGTCGTGCAGATATTAGTCCCAGTTTTAGGACGATATTAGATACTTTTGCGAGTAGTTTAGTAAAAAATCCTAACAGTCTAATCACTATTGTTGGTCATACCGATAGCTCTGGCTCGGATGCAATTAACAACCCACTGTCTTTAAATCGCGCTGCGAGCGTTCGAGATTACCTATCAAATAGAGGTGTGGCTTCAAGTCGCATTACGATTGATGGACGAGGCTCACGTGAACCTTTGGTGGCAAATGATACGCCCGCAAATAAAGCAAAAAACCGTCGTGTGGAAATTTTTGTAGCGGAGCCAGCACCTCGGCAATAAGTCGCAATCAGGCCATGGGTGCATTAGTTTTAGTAATGCACCCATGGCTTGGAAGTGAGTTTAGTATCTGCGAGTTAGTACGTATTTGTGTGCATTTTCAATATAAGTTATTCTTAATCATACTTGGTTAACGCACTGTTTTAATACATTACGCACATCAAATATGCATGACTTGTTGTGATAATTTAGTAAAAATAAACTATTAAAATAGCCCCAGAACCAATATCTGCCTAATTCTTGAGTATTCTTACCTGTCATATAAATTTCATCGCCTAGTCTCTAAATTGTCATTGGCACGGATTATGCTGATCAATCAATGCAGTACCCTAGAACTTGATGATTAGGAGACATAAAATGAAAAGTTTATTTAAACGAACGCCGTTATTAGTGAGTACGGTATTAGCAGTGGGGGCGCTTACGGTTTTTGCTAAAAATAGCCCTACATTTGATATTCACACCAGTGTAATTCTAAAGGCTGCACAAAGTGAAAAAGGTGTGATTTTAGTCTTGACAGAGCGCGGTGACATTGCCGCGGAAGCAGCCTATTTGTTGCTAGCGCAAATCAAGCAAAACGAAGGTTATGCACCTTTATTTATAGCGGTAGAAAGCGATAAAGTGGCTGGGTATAGAAATGCTTTAAGATTGCCTAGTGAATCATTACCAGCCGTGATTTTTTTCAATAAATCCGGTAAAGAAATAGTACGTGTAGTAGCGGCTAAATCTGCAATGGCCAAATCTGGACAATTGCAAGATCGCGTGAGTTAGTATGGTTTGTTTTTGTAAGTAGGGCAGTCATCAATCGAATATGTAACACGTCTGGTCTACTGCCCTAACCGTAGTCAGAAAATCTAAATTTTTGAATTAAGTTCAGATCAAGATAAGCTCGGCATTAAAATGGCAAAAATAGCGCTGTTGCAAGATTCTGCATGACGCGAGAGATGAGCCGTTGCGATTTTTCAGCAAGCGCTATGGCGTATAAATCTGTACGACCAATCATCTTGCCAACCTCTCGTTCAAAAGATAAATTCTTTTTTTTGTCGTTTATCTCATTGGTGAGTAAATAAAACGCTCCATTTTCATTCCGCGCATTTGAGAGCTTCCAGGCAGCAATTTCAATATTTCTGGCGACGTTGTAAATGCGCTGCGGGTCTAAATTGTCTGTAAGATAAAAATCTGTTTTGTCGTTGTGCGCTTTGAGTAGCATGGTATGCATGCCAACAATGAATGGCAGCACACGGTCACCATTATAGTCAGGATTAAAAGCTAGAAAAATCGCATTAGTATCTTGGAGGTTGTTGATTTCAGCAAACTGGAAATGGTGTTGTGCGCTGCCATCAAATACCCAGTTCACCATTTTTTCAGCAACATCAGAGGTGCTTTTTTGCAGCTCATGAGGGTTGCGCTTGTAAAGTTTAAGCATTAATAGCCGCAAACTTTCAGTGTTTTCTCGAATTTCAACATCCGCCATTCGGTCAAAGTCTGACTTGCCGAGCTGGTTAATCGTGCTTCGGTCTTGTTGTTGTGGGATTTGTTTGTCTGATTTATTGAGTTCAGGTGAAGTGTTAGTCGCACAAGCGCATAAAGTTAACATCAGCAAACTAAATAATAATTTAAGGGTGATTTTCATGTGGCTAGGTATTCTTTATTTACAAACCTATGGTCTGTTTTTGTAAGGTACGCGCTTTGGGAAATACCGCGCTAAAGGTACTGCCTACGCCAACTTCACTTACAATTTCTAATTTAGCCTGGTGCCGTGTAAGAATATGCTTAACAATCGATAGCCCTAACCCTGTGCCGCCAGTTTCGCGGCTACGACCGCGGTCAACTCGATAAAAACGCTCCGTAAGCCTATCGATATGTTGCTGTTCAATACCGATACCATTATCACGTACACTAAACACAGCCTGGTCTTTGCGTAACTGCCAGCGGATGTGAACTTCACCACCCTTTGGTGTGTAGCGAATCGCGTTACTCACTAAATTGCTCAGCGCACTTTGCAGCTCATCAAATGCGCCAATGACATCTAGGTTGGGGGCTATTTCTGCGCTAATTTTATGGTTGCCTTGGCTTAAAGCTTTTGCATCATTTAACATCATGTTGATGAGCGCACTCATTTCAATGGCCATGTCTTCAGGTGGTTGTGTATTGCTTTCAATTTGTGACAGTGTGAGCAGATCTTCAATCAAACGCCGCATGCGCGTGGTTTGATCCTGCATCATATTAAAGTAACTACGTATGCTCTCAGGTATTGCGCCTTCCATGTCTGATAAAGTTTCAATAAAACCACCGACAACAGTCAAAGGGGTGCGCAGTTCGTGCGAAACATTGGCAATAAAATCTCGACGCATCGCGTCTGTTTTTTCAATTTGCGTAACATCGCGGCTAATTAACAACTTTTGCTTGCTGGCTAATGGAATCAGAAAAATTTCTAGAATAGCTTCTGAGTTTCTACAATGCTTAAGTTTGAATGGCTCGATGAAGTTTCCATTGTAGAGATAGGCAATAAAATGACTATTTCTGATTAAATTGACAATGGGTAAATTTTGATCAGTGGCTAAATTTAAGCCGAGTTGGTTTTCAGCGTGTTTGGTACACCACTCTATTTCATTGGCGGCACCGAGTAACACTAAGCCATCTGGAATGGCATTGGCTGTAATGTTAAAACGCTCTAGTGCTGAATTTAATTCAGTCTGTTTTAAATGGTTATTGCGCTCATATCTAAGGAGTGCTGTATAGACATCTTCCCAAAGGCCCGAGCCCTCGGGGATTTCTTGTAATACGGGAGTTTTGAGCCAGCTTTGTAATTGGTGCAACCAATATATATGGCTGGCAAGGTAAACTAAAAGAGCAAGCGAAAATATGATAAGCGCAATGACTGAGCTAGTAATCAGCCATAAAAAAATACAGATCGTGCTTAAAGCACCGATGAACAAACCAGCTTTCCAGCGAATATCGAGCACAGATTAAATTTTCATTAGATTTACTTGCCTAATTATAGCGAGATATTCTCATCTATATTTTATTTGTGATAGGTAATTTTATTGCATGATTGATTTAAAGCTAACTATTTTGTGCCGAGAGCCTGTAACCGGCACCGCGCACTGTTTGAATTAAATCTTCATGTCCTGATACAGATAGCGCATTGCGTAGGCGACGAATATGTACGTCAACTGTGCGATCCTCAACAAAAACACGATCACCCCATACTTTATCCAGTAGCTGGCTACGCGTGTGTACACGTTCGGCGTTGGACATGAAAAAATGCAGTAATCTAAATTCGGTGGGGCCCAAATCTATGGTTTTTTGGTTGCCAATCACACGATGCGTGGTTGGGTCTAGTCTTAGACCATTAAATTCAATCGGGTCATCAGTCATTTGTGGTGCGCGCCGGCGCAAAACCGCCTTGATTCTGGCATTAAGCTCGCGTGGGCTAAATGGCTTGGTGACGTAATCATCAGCACCTACTTCTAAGCCACGTACTTTGTCGTATTCTTCACCGCGCGCGGTGAGCATGATAATCGGTATGTTTTTGGTTAACGCATCTGATTTTAATTTGCGTGCAAATTCTAAACCATTTATCCCTGGCAGCATCCAATCCAGCAGAATTAAATCAGGGATAGTTTCGCGCATGAGGTCGTGAGCGATTTCAGCGCTTAAAGCGCGTATTGGGTGATGACCCGCTTGCGTAATGTTAAGTGCCAGTAGTTCTTGAATTGCGGGCTCATCTTCCACCACTAAAATATTGGCTGACATATATTTTCCTATCAATTTGCCTGAATAAATTTTGAATGCAAGTTAAGTTTATGATGATAGTGTGACAAATTCATGACAAAAATTAAACCTCAGTATATTCCGTAATTATCACAACAAGTTTGCCATTTTTCTCATTTTGTTACACCATACAATACATTGATGATTTATAACTAAAAATAATAGCTTAAGGGAGTTGGCAGAATGTCAGATTTTTTGTCTAAAGAACATATCACAGCAAATGCAAATTTTAATCGCTGGTTAGTACCGCCAGCAGCTTTGGCTGTGCATCTATCTATCGGCATGGCATATGGTTTTAGTGTATTTTGGAAGCCGCTAGGTAATGCTTTGGTGGATGACGCAGGTAAGCCTTTGGTTACCTGTGCAGCTGGTGCTGCAACATTCGGCGAGAAGTTATCCGGTACAGCCACGGCATTATTTGCTACAGACTGTAACTGGACGCAATTTGATTTAGGTTGGATGTACACTTTATTTTTTGTGTTGTTAGGATGCTCAGCCGCCGTTTGGGGTGGCTGGTTAGAGCGTGCCGGGCCACGCAAAGCCGGGTTGGTTTCAACTCTGTGCTGGTGCGGTGGTTTGCTGATTTCTGCTTATGGGGTTTACACCCATCAATTGTGGATGATGTGGCTGGGGTCAGGTGTCATAGGCGGCATTGGCTTAGGTTTGGGCTATATTTCACCAGTTTCTACACTCATCAAGTGGTTTCCAGATCGTCGCGGCATGGCAACAGGCATGGCGATTATGGGTTTTGGTGGCGGCGCCATGATAGGCTCTCCCTTAGCGACCAAGCTGATGACTTATTTTTCTACGCCTACCAGCGTTGGTGTGTGGCAGACATTTGTGGTTTTAGCCGTGATTTATGCGGTATTCATGCTGTGTGGGTCATTAGGTTATCGAGTGCCACCATTAGGTTGGAAGCCTGCTAAGTGGGTGCCACCAGTTACAAAGCAAAACACAATGATTGCAACACGCCATGTGCATTTAAATAATGCACATAAAACGCCACAGTTTTGGCTGTTGTGGATTGTGTTATGTATGAACGTGTCCGCAGCCATTGGTATCATCGGTGCTGCTGCGCCCATGCTGCAAGAAACTTTTGGTGGCGCGCTCATCGGCCAAGCTGGTGTAGGTTTTGACGAAATTAAAAAGGATGCGGTTTTAACTGCTGCTGCGGCCTCAGTAGGCGCAGGTTTTGTGGGTTTAATTTCTATTTTTAATATTTTTGGTCGTTTTGCATGGGCAACCTCATCAGATAAATTGGGGCGTAAGCGTACTTATTATATTTTCTTTATTCTCGGCGTATTGATGTACTGTACCGCAACTTATGTGGCAGGGTTTAAATCGTTAGCTTTGTTTGTCGGCAGCTTTTGTGTGATTGCATCGATGTATGGTGGGGGCTTTGCTACCATACCAGCCTATTTGGCTGATATGTTTGGTACGCAATTTGTTGGTGCAATCCATGGCCGCTTGCTTACCGCATGGTCAACTGCGGGTATTTTAGGGCCAGTGGTTGTAAATTATATGCATGACACACGCCTAGAAGCAGGCGTGCCATTTGACCAAATTTATGGCCCTATCTTCTTGACGCTTGCAGGGTTGTTGGTCGTGGGTTTTATCGCAAACTGGTTAATTAAACCTGTTGCCGAAAAGTATTACATGACGGATGCTGAGCTTGAGTTAGAGCATCAGTTAGCGCATGAAAAATCATTAGCCGCGAATGGCGGTAAATCGGTCGCCAGTACTGATGTGATTTTAAAACCGGCAAGCCATCCGGCACTGACTGCTTTTGTATGGGCTTTGGTGCTGATTCCTATTGGCTATGGGGTTTGGAGTACATTACAAAAAGCATGGATTTTATTTCACTAAGGTTTATTTGGCGGTTTATTTAGCTTAGGCTTTATTTTATTAAGGTTTTATTTGATAGCGCCTGCCTGAAAACTTAAGTAGCTAGTGATACTGGCGATATGCGGTAAAATACGGCTTTATGCAATTAAAGCTGACTGAAGGGTATTAAAACGTGAGAGAAATTAAGCAAAATTTAGATGGTACAGGCATGCAAATTGGTATTGTGCTATCAAGGTTCAACAGCAATATTGGTGATGGGCTACTCAGCGCATGTACCAGTGAGTTGCTTAAATTGGGTGTGACCAGTGATGCAATCACGATTGCTACCGTGCCTGGTGCACTTGAAACACCATTGCTATTGCAACACATGGCGTTGAGCGAGAAGTATGATGCTTTGATTGCACTCGGTGCCATTGTGCGTGGTGAAACTTACCATTTTGAAGTGGTGGCTAATGAGTCAGCTCGTGGAATTTCTGAAGTGCAATTAAATACAGGCGTGCCAGTGGCTAATGCCGTGTTAACGACGGAAAATGACGACCAAGCCATTGCCCGCATGCATATTAAAGGTGCTGAAGCCGCACAAGTGGCGGTTGAAATGTTTAATTTGGTTAAAGCGTTATGATTGAGCATAAACCTCCATTGACCAGCTTGGCTGTTGAGCCTGATGCGAGCGTAGAACAAGTTGCCAACAAACGTAATGCATCCAAAAATAATTCAGCTAAAAAAAGTGGTAGTAGAAATCGCAGGAAGTCGCGTGAGCTGGTGCTAAAAGCAGTGTATCGCGGCATGTTGAATCAATCGGAATTGTCGCAAATATTACGCGATATGGTGGATGATCCAGATTACAACAAGGCTGATGAACCTTACTTTAAGCAGTTATTAGAAGGAGTGACAACTCACCTTGATGCGATTGATGCCAAGATGGTTAATTTTATTGACCGACCAATTGCTGAGTTAAGCCCAATTGAACATGCTATTTTACGCATTGCTGGATGTGAGTTAATGTTTGATTTAAGTATCCCTTACCGCGTGGTGATTAACGAAGGTGTGGAGCTCGCTAAGGTGTTTGGCGGTACTGATGGTCATAAATATATCAATGGTGTGTTAGATAAGTTTGCTGCTGACGTGCGTGAAACAGAAGTAACGCGAGCTAGAAGTTAAAATTGCAAGAAGTTGACGTTGAAACTGGTCTGTGAATTTTCAGTTTGATGAGTTTTAATCAATTAACCAAGAAGTTGATTAGTGTCATTTATCGAATTAAAATCAGCCCCAGTTTGGGTCGATGAATATGAACTTAAGTGATGCTTTAGAAGTTGTACGTTTGACGGATGTAGGTTTGTTGCGAGACCATAATGAAGACGCAATAGCCAGTGATGTCACTATGGGTTTTGTCATATTAGCAGATGGCATGGGTGGCTATAAAGCGGGTGAGGTAGCCAGTGAAATAGCGGTATTAAGCATTACTGCTGATTTAAAAGAGGCGATGTTAAATTATCGACCCAGCCTCGAAGCCGCTGTGTTAAAAAAACTGCCTGAATCACAGTTAATGATAGATGCGGTTAAACAGGCTAATGAAGCGATTTACCATGTGTCACAAACTCATTCGCAATGCGCTGGTATGGGTACAACATTAGTTGTTGGGCTCTTTACCAATAATAATAAGTTACTGGTGGGGCATATTGGCGATTCACGGATGTACCGTTTACGTGGTCAAGTGTTAACGCAGATTACTGAAGACCACTCGTTACTTCAAGAGCAAATTAAATTAGGCTTGATAACCCCGGAGCAAGCGAAATTCTCGGCTAATAGAAATTTGGTGACACGCGCTTTGGGTATAGATCCTGAGGTTGAATTGGAGCTTAATGAATACGATGTGGAGATTGAAGACATTTACCTGCTCTGCTCAGACGGCTTGAGTGACATGGTGGATGATGACATCATACAGTCCGCACTTAATGAAAATTCATTTAGCCTGATAGAAGCGGCTGAGGCGCTGGTGCAATTAGCTAACGACAATGGTGGCAAAGATAATATTTCTGTCATATTGGCAAAAGTAAAAAATTCACTTGAATGTAACAGTTCTTGGTACGATAATTTTCTTGGTTGGTTAAAGTAACAGGATGAATGATGGCAACGCTTATTCTTTCTCTCGATAATGTGTACATCACTGAGTACCCGCTTACTAAAGCGAGTACCAGTATTGGACGCAAACCTGCTAATGATATTCATCTTGATAATCTAACGGTAAGTGGCGACCATGCAGTGATTGTGAAAGCAGGTAATGGTTTCTATGTTGAAGACTTAGCCAGTACCAATGGCACGCTTGTGAATGATGAGCCTACCAAAAAACATTTACTGCAAAATGGTGACGTGATTGAATTTGGCAAGTTTCAATTAAAGTATATTGATGATGCAACGTCGGGTAATGTTGCTGTAGAAAGCACTGCGCCAGCTTTTGAAAAAACGATGATGATTCATCCATCAGCAATAACGTCCAATAAACCTAAACCTTTAGCAGCATCGGCTCCAATAGCGCAATCGGCGATAACTTCTGAAACTCAATCAAGTGAAAAAACAATTGCAATAAAGCCAGTGGCAGCGTCAATTGCTCCCTTAGCTAATAATTTAAGCGACATGGTAGGTAGAATACAAGTATTAAATGGGTCAAGTAGTGGACGGGAGTTGGTATTAAACAAAGCACTAACTACGCTTGGTAAAACAGGGGTTCAAGTGGCGGTCATTACAAAACGGCCTCACGGCTATTACATTACGCATGTTGAGGGGTTAATGCGGCCCATAGTAAATGGCGTATCAGCAGGCCCGCAAGCACTTGCACTGAATGACCATGACGTGATTGAGCTGGCTGGCGTTAAAATGAAATTTTATCTTACAACGCCTTAATCGTAAGCATCCAGCCAGGGTTCATAAACCCACACTTTTGAAACCGTTTTGATCACAAACAAGGTAGCTACCTTGTTCGTACCAGTCACCTAAAACCCAGCGTGTTATATGACGTCCATCAAGTTGGATTTGATGCTGATTTGGCCTATGGGTGTGGCCATGAATCAACAGCTCAGGATAATGATAGGCTTGCAAAAGTGCGTTCACGGTGTCCACGTTAACATCCATAATTTGAGCTGACTTTTGTGATTTTTCTTGTTCGCTGCGTGTTCTAATAGCTTTGATTTGTTTTTTACGCGTTTGTAATGGAAGCTTCAGAAATTCCGCCTGCCAGTTTTTATCTCTAACTTGGTGACGAAAGCTTTGGTAAGCAATGTCGTCAGTACATAAATCATCACCGTGACTTAAAAGAGCTTTCTTCCCATTTAGAACCACTAAAGTTGGGTCATTGAGCAGTGTGATTTTGGCGGCAGAACAAAAGCCTTGGTTGATAAGAAAGTCACGATTGCCGTGCATCAAAAATAATTGCACGCCAGTATCTGCAAGCGCACGAAATGCAGTAATTACTTGCTGATGGAATATATCATCAATATCATCATCACCAGCCCAGTATTCAAATAAATCACCTAAGATATAAAGTGCTCTGGCTCGTGTTGCCGTGGTTTGTAAGAAATCTAAAAATGCGATGGTGATGTGAGGCCGACTTGCACATAAATGCAAATCCGAGATGAATAAATAAGTGTCTGAGCTACCTGCTTTCAGTAAAGACGGGTTAGGTGAATCGGTAAGCGACAACTTGGGGGGGGGTAAATCAGGGCGAGATAAATCGGGCTTTAATGAATCAGCTGCTGATTTATCTCGATGTTGCGCCATGCTTGATTAAGCGCGAGTCGCACGCTCAATAATCACGTTGCTGGCTGGCACATCTTGGTGGCCTTTAAGGCTGGTTGTTGCTACTTGTTTAATTTTATCAACCACATCAAATCCATCAGTGACCTTGCCAAAAACACAATAACCCCAGCCGCTACTGGTAGGCGCCGTATGGTTAAGAAACTCATTGTTAGCAACGTTAATGAAGAACTGGCTGCTGGCAGAGTGCGGTGCCGAAGTGCGTGCCATCGCAATTGTGTATTTGTCGTTATTTAAGCCGTTATCCGCTTCATTTTTAATTTCAGCCTCAGTCTTTTTTTGGCTCATTGTTGCATCAAAACCACCGCCTTGAAGCATGAAGCCGTTGATAACCCGGTGAAAAATGGTGCCATCATAAAAACCGTTATCTACATATTGTAAAAAGTTTGCAACGGTAATCGGTGCCTTTTCAGCATCTAGTTCTAAAGTAATTTCGCCAAAGTTTGTGTGCAGTTTAACCACAGGGTTTCCTTATTATAAATAGTTAGAAAAAATCAATGTTTAGCGTGTTTTTAATAAAATGACAATCTTTATCAATGCGCTTCATTTAACTTAATTTTGTGAATGATAATGCTCGTTTTAGGGACGTCGCCATAAGGGCCAACGTATGTGGTTGGGGCAGCGCCAATTTCACGCACAACATCCATCCCTTTGAGTACGCGTCCAAATACACAGTAACCGATAAGCTCGGGCTCCGGGCCTCTGAAATTCAAAAACTGATTATTGGCTAAATTGATGAAAAACTGAGCCGTCGCTGAGTTAGGGTCTGAAGTTCTAGCCATCGCCAGTGTGCCGATTTCATTTTTAAGCCCATTATTAGCCTCGTTAATGATCGGCGGAAGGGTCTCTTTCTCAGCCATGCTAGCTGTAAAGCCACCACCTTGAATCATAAAATTACTAATGACGCGATGAAAAATAGTCTCTTTGTAAAAGCCGGAGTTTACATATTGCAAGAAGTTAGCCACCGTTTTCGGGGCTTTTTCTGGGTAAAGTTCAACAATAAAGTTACCACGATTAGTTTCAACAATCACTTGTGGATTAGCCGCTATTGCTGAGCTGCTTAGCAACGCAAGCATTAAAAAAGCATAGAGTTGGCGCATAAGGTTCCTTGAAAAGTAATGTTCTGATTTAACTCAAAATAAGTAATGTTGAATAAATGTAGCGTTACCAAATTAGGTAGTGACAATGGCGGTTAAGCTGCACCTACATGAGTCCAATATTGACGCTTTTGTATTTTATTTTTGAGCGTTGAACTATTTTTTTGCAGCATCTTTACTTGCAGCGGACGTGGTTTTATTGCCAGTGCCAAATAAGTTTTTAATTAAAGAAAGTTTGCCTTGTGCGCGAGCATTGCTGGGATCCAGTTGCAAGGCTTTGTCGTAAGCATCACTCGCCATACGCGCATAAATATCACCCAAATTTTCATGTGCAGTGGCATAGCTCGGGTGCGTTTTAATTGCGGTTTCGAGTGCCTTACGTGCTTTATCAAATTGGCCTTGGTCTGCGTAAAGCACTGCTAAGTTATTATATGGCTCGGGTAAATTTGGAAATTTTTCAGTGACCTCGGTAAAGGTTTTAATTGCATCATCACGACGACCTTGCTCAGCCAATAAAACACCTTTCATGAACAGCGCTTGTGCGTTTTTAGGGTTGGCTGCAATGTAAGTGTTTACTTTATCGAGTGCTACGGAAGTTTGCCCTTGATCCGCTAGTTGTGAAATATCTTTAAGCTCATCTGCATGTGCAATAGAGAGCGTGAAACTGGTAGATACAACCAATACAAACCTTGTGATAGTGGGAGTGAGCGACGCAATAAAATTATTCATTGTGATATACTTTTTTGGTGAATCAATAAGAATGTAATTCTATCAACAGCCTAAGTAACCTCCAATAGCTCATTTAGGTTTGAGACAATATATTTCGCTAATTAGCTCATTTTCAACCAAACTTTTCCAAAACCAACACTTCAATTATATTTACAATCCAGATTATGCTCAAAATTTATAATACCTTAGCTCGTGAAAAGCAAATCTTTACGCCGATTGTTGCGGGAAAAGTCAGCATGTATGTGTGCGGCATGACGGTTTATGACTATTGTCATTTGGGTCATGCACGGGTAATGGTGGTGTTTGACATGGTGAGTCGCTGGCTGCGTGCATCAGGGTTAGAGGTGACTTATGTACGCAATATTACTGATATTGATGACAAAATTATCAAACGCGCTAATGAAAATAACGAAACTATCGCGCAATTAACCCAACGCTTTATTGATGCGATGGATGAAGACTCCGCTAAATTAGGCGTACTACGCCCTGATATTGAGCCGCGTGCTACTGAGTTTATAGGCGGGATGTTAAGCATGATTGCCGCGTTAATAGAAAAAGGCTTTGCCTATGCTGCTGATAATGGCGATGTTTACTATGCAGTGAATAACTTTGAGGGTTACGGCAAGTTATCGGGTAAGTCGCTTGAAGATTTACGTGCAGGCGAGCGCGTTGAAGTCGATACCTTTAAAAAAGATCCAATGGATTTTGTGCTGTGGAAAGCTGCTAAACCCAATGAACCCAGCTGGGATTCGCCATGGGGCAAGGGACGTCCAGGTTGGCATATTGAATGCTCGGCGATGAGTTCACAATTGCTAGGCGAGCATTTTGATATACACGGTGGTGGACAAGATTTGCAGTTTCCACATCATGAAAATGAAATTGCGCAGAGCGAAGCTGCACACAGCGGAGCTTTACATGGCGAAGCTCCGCACAGCCATGATGGTAAGCCTTGCCAGATGGTGAACTACTGGATGCACAATGGTTTTGTGCGTGTGGACGATGAAAAAATGTCTAAATCGTTAGGCAACTTTTTTACCATCCGCACGGTGTTAGAACAATACGATGCTGAAGTGGTACGTTTTTTTATTTTACGCGCGCATTATCGTAGCCCGCTCAATTACAGTGATCAGCATTTGGATGATGCAAAAGTGGCACTTACTCGCCTTTATACCGCTTTGCGTGGGCAAGATGCAAACATTTCAACCGTGGATTGGCAGCATCCGCAAGCGGCACGCTTTAAAGACGCGATGAATGATGACTTCAACACGCCAGAAGCTTTTGCCGTATTGTTTGATTTGGCGAATGAAGTGAATAAAACCAAGTTGGCAGAAACTGCGCGGTTGCTTAAAAACTTGAGCGGTGTGTTGGGCTTGTTGCAGCGTAATCCTGATGATTTTTTACAAGGTGAAGCTTCAGAGACCTGTGATATTGACGGTTTAATCCAAGCACGCTTGACCGCTAAGAAAAGTAAAAACTTTGCTGAAGCTGATGCCATTAGAAAGCAATTGGCAGAAGCGGGTATTGTTTTAGAAGACACACCACAAGGCACAACTTGGCGCCGCGCGTAACTCGGTTTTTTTAACCAGGTTTTAACGTTTATAATGATAAAAAAGTAAGGAATTTATATGCCCGTTAAACTAACTGCTCCACAAGCGACATCTTTATTGCCTGTTAAGGGTGTGCAATTAGGCTTTGCAGAAGCTTTTGTGAAAAAACCTAATCGCAAAGATGTGTTGGTGATGACTTTGGCTGAAGGTAGCCGTGTAGCGGGTGTATTTACCAAAAACCGTTTTTGCGCGGCACCTGTGATTTTATGTAAAGATTTTTTGGCGCAAAGCCATGATAATCAACATCGGGGCATTCGTGCATTGCTGGTAAATACAGGCTGCGCCAATGCGGGTACAGGTGAAGATGGTCTGCATCGTGCTCAGCAAAGTTGTGAGGCCTTGGCGAATTTGCTTAACTTACAAGCAAATCAAGTATTGCCATTTTCTACCGGCGTGATTTTAGAGCCATTGCCAGTGGATAAGGTGATTGCCGGTTTGCCAGCGGCAATCGCTAATTTAAAAGAAGATAACTGGCTCAATGCGGCTGAAGCCATTATGACAACAGATATTGTTGCCAAAGGCACTTCTAGGAAAATTCAGTTGAGCGGTAAAACGGTCACCATTACTGGCATGAGTAAAGGCTCTGGCATGATTCATCCTAATATGGCGACCATGTTGGCTTATGTGGCGACCGATGCAGCTGTTAGCCAGGCTGCACTGACGAGCATTATCCAGTATGCAGTGAATAAATCATTTAACTGCATTACGGTAGATGGTGATACCTCGACCAATGATAGCTTAATTTTGGTGGCAACCAACCTTGCCGGTAATGCAGAGGTGACAGAAAATAGCGCTGATTTTATTACCCTGCGCGATGCATTGACTGACGTAGCTATTGAGCTGGCGCAAGCCATTGTGCGAGATGGCGAAGGCGCAACCAAGTTTATGACCGTAACTGTTGAAGGTGGAAAAAATGAAGAAGAATGTCGCAAAGTGGCGTATGCCATTGCACATTCACCGTTGATTAAAACAGCGTTTTTTGCCTCCGACCCTAATCTCGGCCGCATATTGGCAGCCATTGGCTATGCTGGCATTGATGATTTAGATGTGAATACATTGCAATTATACTTAGGCGATGTACTAGTGGCAGAAAAAGGCGGTAGGGCAGCCTCATACCTTGAAGAGCAGGGGGCTGCCATCATGAAAGAGTCGGACATTTTAGTGCGCGTGGTATTGAATCGCGGTGCGGAAAATATCACCATTTGGACCTGTGATTTCTCTTACGATTACGTAAAAATCAATGCAGATTACCGTTCTTGATACATTGTTATCATTGACTATTTATATTTTTAAGCGGGTTATTTCAAGTGAATGCGGTTGATTCGGCACCAGGCTTAGTGGATAGTATGATTACTGAAGCGGCTGTTGGCGTAATTCAACGTGACAATGGTTTGGTGTTGTTAGGTGAGCGCCCCGTTAGTAAGCCGTGGGCAGGGTACTGGGAGTTTCCCGGGGGCAAGGTAGAGGCGAACGAAACTCCTGCACAAGCTTTAAAAAGAGAACTGCAAGAAGAGTTGGGCATTATGGTAACGCTTTATTACCCATGGCTTACGCGCAGTTATAATTACGAAGCTAAATATGACGCTTTTGGTGCGCTAGAGAGCCCAGCTAAAACCGTCAAACTACATTTTTTTATAGTAGTGGCGTGGGAGGGTGAGCCATTGGGTTTAGAAAACCAAATACTGAGCTGGCAAAATCCTGCAAAAATTACCGTAGGACCTATGTTGCCCGCTAATGCGCCGATATTAACGGCGCTTACATTACCGCCAATTTATGCGATTACCAATTTAAGCGAGTTAGGTGAAGACTTGTTTTTTGCGCGCTTGAAACTAGCACTCAATAACGGCTTGATGATGATACAAGTGCGTGAAAAACAGCTCTCTACAAAAGATTTGATGCTGTTCGCGGCGCATGTAATTGAAATTGTTGAGCCGTATGAAGCCAAAGTATTTATCAACACTGATTTGAATCTGGCGCAAACATTAAATGCCACTGGCGTACATTTGAACTCACAACAACTGATGCAGTTACAAATAAAACCAGAAGGCTTGCTGTGCGGGGCATCATGCCACAATCCTCAAGAGTTAACACAGGCGGCTAAATTGGGTTTGGATTACGTGATGTTATCCCCCGTTCAGGCTACGCTTAGCCATGAAAGTGCAGAATCTCTTGGTTGGGATGTTTTTACGGATTTAATTACAGGCTATTCATTGCCTGTGTTTGCATTGGGCGGCTTGCAGGTAAATGATTTACATACCGCTAGATTGCATGGCGCGCATGGCATTGCCATGCAACGAGGGGTTTGGGCTGATAAATAGCTTAGATTTTTGTGCTGCTAATGGTGATGGTGTTCATGCGCATCATTATTATTGCCAGTTTCCGTATTTGCTGCTTTTACTACCGCTTTAACTTGCTGCTTGAATTCAATATTATTTTGATGTTTAAAAGTGAGTGTAAAATTCACTTGCTCGCCCTCTGACAGCGGTTTTTTCAAATCAAATAGCATCAAATGAAAGCCGCCTGGTGCTAGCTGGTATGGCTTACCTGCGGTGAGTGGTAATGTCTCAAGCATGCGCATTTTCATCACGCCATTCTGCATGCTCATGCTATGAATCTCAACGCTTTTAGTCACATCACTCTCAATGTGTACTAGATTGATATCTTGTTTGCTGGTAAGTGTCATGTAAGCGGCACCAACCTCTTGCCCAGCATTAGTCGGGCGAACCCAAGCATTTTGCACTGATACGACACTTTTGTCTGCTATAGCTTTTTGAGCTGAGGCTACGTTTTTAGCCTGTGCAGCAGCGGCGCTTATCGCCAACGTTAACATTAAGACGCGTGAGAAGTGTTGAAGTAATGCGTGGCTCATGAGTGATTTCTTTAAATTTAAGCGCTAATAACGTTGATGTGATTATTAAAACATACGTTTTTAAAATTTATTGCGGCGTAAAGTCATCTGGCAACTGGTCGGATTTAGTATCAGCTGGAATTGCATATTCTTCGCTTGCCCATAAGCCTAAGTCAATGAGCTTGCAGCGTTTGCTACAAAAGGGGCGAAAAGCATTGTCGGGAGAAAATTCTGCCAACTGCTTGCAGGTGGGGCATGCAACTAATCTTTTTTTAGTATTAACCATTTTAGTGTTTAAAGCGAATTTTTGTAGGTTTCAATTTCGAGGATGCAATCAAGCTATAAATTACATAGCGTTAATAAAAACGGAACGTCTTCTTCATATTTTTGCGGTTTTTGGGTGCAATCCAGCGTATTAAATCGTATGTTGATCGCGTACTTATTGGCACTGACTTCAGGGAAGCAGGTAAGGCTGTTGGCAAGTTCGATTTTTAGCATTTGCGCAGGCTTCGTGCCACCAAGCATTTGTTGATAAGCACCATTGCTTGCGATTAATTTGCTCGTTGCACCACTGCCACGCAAGATGTGCAAAATAATTACGATGGCTTGTTGCATGGGGATGAGGGGTTTGAGCCAAGCGTCCAGATCACTCCTGCGTCTATCCTCGCCAAGTCCGAGCCAGTAATGGTATGAAGGTACATCAAACTCACATACGCCACCAAGAATGCCAGCGCGCTGCTTGATGCTCATTAACCATTCATTAGCTCTTAATGTCTGCCCTAGCTTGGATGTTTCGGCACGCAATGCATTGACAGCAATCTCAATGTCGGCAAGAGTGGATTCTAATGCATCCACTACGATGGCTGGGTTGCCAATGAGTAATCGCATGGCGGTTTTTTGACGTTCTAGTTCTTGTAAAAGATCAAGTTTGAGCTCAGATCTATCGACTACATCCAAAATTTGCAGCAATGTAAGTAACGCACAATGATGATGATATTCGTGACCAGCTTCTACATTATGCAAAACTTTAGCGAACAAATCCTCCACGCGAAGCAAAGTGCGTATGCGCTCATTAAAAGGATAATCGTAACTAGGCATGTTTCATAACGGTTTAGCCCAAATAGCACTTTGCCAAATGTCGGTTTATAAGTTGCAAGGTTAAATGTGCGTTAAAAGTTGAGCTGAATTATCAAATTTATTTGCTAACTATGCAAGGCTTAATGAGTTTTTTATGTAATTCATTAATTTTTGTCGTTAATTCTTCAACTGAACCGTTGTTTTCGATAATCTCATCCGCAAGTTTGAGTCGAGTTGCCCTAGTGGCTTGCGCGGCCATTATGGCTTTGACTTCAGGTTCAGATAGCTGGCTGCGTACCATTGCACGTTGGATTTGTAAATCTTCATTGCAATCAATGACTAAGACTTTGTGCGCAATAGATTGATAGCGGCTGTTTTCAAAAAATAAAGGCACGACTAGCACTTGATAGACTGGGTGCAGTTGATTTTGATTGTCCGTCAATTGTTTTACCGCGCAGGTGTGAATTGCTGGATGAAGCAAGGCTTCGAGCTTAAGCCGTTCTTTGGCGTCGTTAAGTATATGAGCGCGTAGTTTGGCACGGTTGAGTGTGCCGTCTGCATTGATAAACGCTGTACCAAAAATACGCTCGATTTCAGCAAGGATGGGTTCGCCAGCAGCGGTTAATGCATGCGCAATAGCGTCAGTATCCACCACAGGCACGCCAAGTTTGGCAAACTGCTTGGCAGCTTCGCTTTTGCCCGAGCCTATGCCGCCAGTGAGAGCAATGACGATCATGTGTGATTATGGTAGATAAATTGCAGCAAGTTGTTGCCCAAAAAACAGCGCAGCAATGCCGCCAATGGCTAAGAATGGGCCAAACGGCATCGGTACTTCTTTGCCACGTTTTGTCAATACGATTAAGGCGATGCCAATGATGGCGCCTAACGTTGAGGACAATAAAATAACGGCTGGCAGCAGTTTCCAGCCAAACCATGCGCCAATCGCGGCGAGCAGTTTAAAATCTCCATAGCCCATGCCCTCCTTGCCACGAATGAGCTTAAATAACCAATAAACGGACCACAATACCAAATAGCCGGCCGCGGCACCGATGACCGCTGATTTTAAATCAGTAAAGCCAAAATTTAAGTTAAAGAGTAAGCCTAGCCATAGTAGGGGCAAGGTGATGTCGTCTGGTAGCAGTTGTGTATCAAAATCAATAAAGGTGAGTGCTATAAGCGCAAAAGTGAAAATTGAAGCAAATAGCGCAGTGCTGCTGTAGCCAAATTTCCAGCTAATTAAGCCGATAAGCGCGCCTGTGAGCACCTCGATGAGCGGGTAGCGCATGCTGATGGGAGCTTTGCAGTCACGGCAACGACCCTTCAATATCAAATAGCTAATGATAGGAATGTTTTCCAAGGCAGTAATTTTGTGGCCGCAATTGGGGCAAGCGGAGCGAGGTTTGGATAAGGTATAGCTTGTTTGCGCTGGAATCTCTTTGCCTTGAAGGTCAAGGCAGTTGTTGTGCCATTCGCGTTCCATCATTTTAGGTAATCGATAAATGACAACATTTAAAAAACTACCTACCATTAAGCCAATAATAGTAGAAACGGTGATAAAAACGGCGCTATTTTGTTGCAGTATGTTAGATATTTCTATCAATCCGTTAGGCATAACAATCCTTAATTTTTATTTTTAATTTAACTATTCATTTAAAAGTGCCGTTAAACAATTGTAAACGTAAGGCATCGTTTAATCGTTAAAGGTGCGTGGTGACTAAATTATTAGTGAAATTTTCAAGTCAAGCCACTTGAAATTCGTTCAAGTCGTCACAAACATAAACATTGTAATCAATATTATAATGAGTGTACTTAAGTAAGAGGGAAATAACATGACAGAAACCACAAATCAACACAACGCAATTGAGCTAGCGCAGGCAGAGGTGCATCATCCAGAGTGGGATGAGCCAATTATTTGCCGCGTTGAAGTTGACTTGCCGAGTTGGTTGTCTCAATTGGCCGGCGGGCAAGATTGGGAGGTTTATTCCGAAGCGGAAGAAGAAAATTGCGTTAGTTTTGCCATGCGTCAAAATAAAGCCAAAACGCCTAAGCTTGCAGAAGTGACTTTGTATCACAACGGTTATGCCGTGGTTGATGTTGAAGGTAAATCGCTGTTTGACGGTTCGCTTACAGCCGGCACCAGCAATTGCGCGCATTTAACTTATTATCATGCAGATAGCGGCGAGAAAATCACCTTAAATTAACGTGAGATTGCTCTAAATCCTGTGGTTTAGAGCAATCCATATCTAATGCGTATGTCTAAATTCAAGATTTAAATCCAAGCCGTAGCTGAATTAAAAATTTCGTTTCACCGCGAAATCAGCTAACTCAATCAACGCCCGCTTAAATTGTGATTCAGGAAAGTGCGCAATAGCGGCACAACAAATAGCGGCTTCGGCTTCAGCAAGCTTTTTAACGTGATCAAGCGCACCTGAGTTTTTTACGGCTTCGATCACTTGTGGCAAGTGTTCCAGCCCGCCTTGCTCAATGGCATTTCGAATCATTTGACTTTGTACACTATTGCTGTTGCGCATGGCATATAGTAGTGGCAGTGTAGGTTTGCCTTCGGCTAAATCGTCACCCAGGTTTTTGCCAATGGCATCACTGTCGCCGCTTAAATCAAGAATATCATCAATCAATTGGAATGCAGTGCCTAAGTGCATGCCATATACGGTTAATGCAGCTTCATCATGCGCGCTGGCTTGGCTAATAATTGCACCTAACCGCGTTGCGGCTTCAAATAACTTAGCCGTTTTGTAGTGGATCACCCGTAAATAGGCGTCATCAGTAATATCCGCATTATGCACATTCAGTAATTGCAATACTTCACCTTCAGCAATCACGTTGGTGGCGCTACTTAATACTTCCATCACGCGCATATTTTGCACTGAAACCATCATTTGAAATGCGCGGGAATATACAAAATCGCCCACTAATACACTAGCAGCATTGCCAAATAGCGCGTTAGCTGTGCTTTGCCCGCGCCGTTTTGATGATTCATCCACGACATCATCGTGTAATAGGGTAGCGGTATGAATAAATTCAACCACGGCGGCAAGCTGGTGGTGTTGCGCCTGAATATCGCCAAATAGCCCGGCAGATAACAATACCAATATGGGGCGCAAACGCTTACCCCCGCTGTTGACGATGTAATCTGCAACCTGATTAACGAGGGCAACCTCAGAGTGTAAAGATTGGCGGATGACGCCATCCACCATGTGCATATCGTCGGCGATGCAAGATTGAATAATGCTTAATGTCACGTTGTACGGGCCTGAAAATTGAGCGATTATTTTAGCACAGCCTATTTAGCTTACTGAATTTGCTTGTGTAATTTGGTTCGAAAATGTGAGAGAATTAGCACCCCAGAGCATTTACCATAATTTTTTGATTAAGCTTGAGATTATGGTTTGCTTTGCAGGATATTTTGCGTATAATGCGCGATTCTTTTGAAGTATGAGTTAAAGGCATAATCATGTATGCAGTAATCAAAACTGGTGGCAAACAATATCGCGTAGTTCAAGGCGAAAGATTGAAAGTTGAAAAATTAGAAGTTGAAGTTGGCGGTACTGTTACGCTGGATCAAATTTTGATGGTTTCAGATGGTGACAATACAACGATAGGCTCACCTATCATTAAAGGTGCAACAGTTAAAGCTACTGTGCTTTCGCACGGTCGTGGCGACAAGGTCATGATTTTCAAGTTCCGTCGTCGTAAACATTATCGTAAAACACAAGGCCATCGCCAAAGTTTTACTGAAATTAAAATTGAAGCAATCGCTGCTAAATAAGCAGTATAAGCAACTGTAACTAAGTAGTTTTAGAGCTAAGGGATTAAATCATGGCACACAAAAAAGCAGGCGGTAGTTCACGTAACGGTCGCGATTCGCACTCACAACGTTTAGGTGTTAAAGCCTTTGGTGAAACCGTAGTAACAGCAGGTAGCATCATCGTGCGTCAGCGCGGTACAAAAATGCACGCTGGTGAAAATGTAGGTATGGGTAAAGATCACACTTTATATGCTAAAGCTGATGGTAAAGTGGCTTTTGCAATTAAAGGTGCTTTAAAGCGCCATACTGTTAGTATTATTGTTACAGCTTAAGTTAAATTAACAATATTCAAAGCCTCATCGTTTGATGGGGCTTTTTTATTTGGTACACTCTACATATGAAATTTATAGACGAAGCAACGATTAAAATTTTCGCAGGCGATGGCGGTAACGGCGTTGCTACGTTTCGTCGCGAAAAATATGAGCCCTTAGGTGGTCCTAGTGGTGGTGATGGCGGCCGCGGCGGCTCTATCATTATTGAGGCTGATCGCAACATTAATACTTTAGTTGATTACCGCTACACGCGCAGCTTTAGAGCGCAACGTGGTGAGAACGGCCGCAGTGCTGAGTGTTATGGTGCCAAAGGTGAGGACATGGTTTTACGTGTGCCCGTTGGTACGGTTATTTCAGATAAAGCCAGCGGGCAGATGCTGGTAGATTTGAGCGAACATGGGCAGCGTGCGAAAATGGCCGCAGGTGGTAAGGGCGGTTTAGGTAATGTGCATTTTAAATCAAGCTTAAACCGTGCGCCGCGCCAATGTACAAAGGGCGACCCAGGTGAGGAATTTGAGCTTTATTTAGAGCTTAAAGTATTAGCTGACGTGGGTTTGCTGGGCATGCCTAATGCGGGTAAATCTACATTTATTCGATCAGTTTCAGCTGCAAAACCAAAAGTGGCTGATTATCCGTTCACCACATTGCATCCCAATTTAGGTGTGGTGCGTGTGGATGCAGAGCGTAGCTTTGTGATTGCAGACATTCCTGGCATTATTGAAGGTGCGGCTGAAGGCGCGGGGCTTGGGCATCAATTTTTACGGCATTTGCAGCGCACCTCTTTGTTACTGCATTTGGTGGATATTGCTCCGTTTGATGAGGCTGTTGACCCGGTGCATGAGGCCAAAGCCATTGTTGAAGAGCTTAGAAAATACGATGAGGCGCTTTATAATAAACCGCGCTGGCTGGTGCTGAATAAAATTGATATGTTGCCAAATGCACAAGAAGTGGTAGAAAATTTTGTTAAAGACTATGGCTGGAAAGGCCGTGTATTTGCGATTTCAGCGATCAGTGGTATTGGCTGCAAAGAGCTGACTTACGCGATTATGCAGCACATTGAAGAAAACAAACATTTAGAAGAAGACGCTTTGAAAAACAGCGGCTTAATCAATGAAAGTGCTGCTACCCCAGTGGTGGGTAATAAAGAAGTTTAGTATGAAATCGCCTGAATTTAAATCTTTGGTGCTAGACGCAAAAGTAATTGTGGTTAAAGTGGGTTCTAGCTTGGTGACCAATGATGGCAACGGTTTAGATCAAACGGCAATTGCTGCATGGGCGGCGCAAGTCGCAACATTGGCGCAGCAAGGTCGGCAAATAGTATTGGTTTCAAGCGGTGCAGTGGCTGAAGGCATGCAGCGTCTAGGTTGGAAAAAACGCCCAACCGCCGTGAATGAATTGCAAGCCGCTGCAGCTGTCGGGCAAATGGGATTGGTGCAAATGTATGAAAGCTGCTTTAGTCAGCACCGATTGCATACTGCTCAAGTGTTGTTAACGCATGATGATTTAGCTGATAGAAAGCGTTATCTCAATGCGCGTAGCACGTTGCGGACTTTGTTGGATATGAAAGTGATCCCGATTATCAATGAAAACGATACTGTGGTTACAGACGAAATTCGTTTTGGTGATAATGATACTTTGGCTTCACTGGTGGCAAATTTGATTGAGGCGGATACCTTGGTGATTTTAACTGATCAACAGGGCTTGTATTCTGCCGATCCACGCAAAGACTCTAATGCGACTTTTATTCAACACGCTACAGCAGGCGACTTAGCTTTGGAGCAAATGGCGAGTGGCGCAGGTAGCAGCGTTGGTACTGGAGGTATGCTCACTAAGATACTAGCGGCAAAACGTGCCGCACGTAGTGGCGCACATACCGTGATTGCATCTGGACGTGAAAAAGATGTGCTGGTGCGTTTAAGCGCAGGCGAAGCGATTGGTACGCATCTAGAAGCGACACAAATGAAAACAGCCGCCCGTAAACAGTGGCTTGCAGATCATTTGCGCATGACGGGTAAATTAGTATTAGATGCCGGCGCAGTCAAAGTGTTGAGATCTGAAGGTAAAAGCTTACTGCCGATAGGAGTGACTGCAGTAGAGGGTTATTTTGAGCGTGGTGATGTGGTGGCTTGTGTAGATGCGCAAGGTACGGAGATAGCACGTGGCTTGGTGAACTATTCTGCAAGTGAGGCGGCTAGAATTATGCGTAAGCCTAGCCATGAAATAGAAACAATTTTGGGTTACATGGATGAGGCGGAGTTGATTCATCGCGACAGTCTGGTTTTATTGTAAAACGAGTTGGATACTTCTGTAAAAAGGAAAGATATGGCAAATAACAAACCATTAGTCGCGATTATCATGGGTTCAGACAGCGATTGGCCTGTAATGAAAAATGCTGCACAAATGTTGGCCGACTTTGGTGTCGCTTATGAAGCCAAGGTTGTTTCAGCACACCGCACCCCTGATTTAATGTTTCAATTTGCCGAGACTGCTGCAGATAATGGCATACAAGTAATTATTGCAGGTGCCGGTGGTGCGGCACATTTACCAGGCATGGTAGCCGCTAAAACGACATTGCCAGTACTGGGTGTGCCAGTTCCTTCTAAGCACTTGCAAGGGCAGGACTCATTGCTATCCATCGTGCAAATGCCCAAAGGTATTCCCGTGGCTACGTTTGCAATTGGTGATGCTGGTGCTGCAAATGCAGGCTTATTTGCAGTGTCGATACTGGCCAATCATGATGCAGGTTTAGCTAATAAACTTGCTGATTTCCGTAACAAGCAAGCTGAAAAAGTATACAACATGGCGTTGAGTGATCAGCCTTGAAGGCGTTAGCTTTTAGTCGATAGTCGTTAGTAAAAAAACTTAAATTCAATAGCATTTAATATATGAACCAAAACTTAGAACAACATTCAGTGATTTTGCCACCAGCGATGCTGGGTATGTTAGGCGGCGGTCAGCTTGGCCGTTTTTTTGTGATTGCTGCCCATGAAATGGGCTATAAAGTCACCGTATTAGACCCAGATGAAAATAGCCCCGCAGGTAAAATTGCAGATGTACATATTTGTGCAAAATATGATGATGCAGCTGCACTAAAGCACATGGCTGAGAGCTGTCAAACGGTCACCACTGAATTTGAAAACGTACCAGCGGCAACGTTAGAAACTTTGGCTAAAACCATAGCAGTCAGCCCTTCTGCGCAAAGCGTTGCCATTGCTCAGCATCGTGTGAGTGAGAAAAACTTTCTTAAACAAGCCGGCTTGCCAGTGGCGCCTTATGTCGTAATTAATGCTGAGGCTGATTTGCCTGCAGATGATAATGATATTTACCCGGCCATTCTTAAAGTAGCCAGATTTGGTTACGACGGCAAAGGTCAGGCGCGTGTTGCTAATTTAACTGAGGCTAAAAAAGCTTTTGTAGAGTTCTCTCAAGAGGAATGCGTGTTAGAAAAAATGCTGAAACTTGATTATGAAGTTTCAGTAGTGCTGGCACGAGATGTTAATGGTCACATAGCCACATTTCCAACGACTGAAAACAGTCATCTTAATGGTATTTTGGATGTTTCTATCATACCGGCTCGAGGCAGTGATGCAGTGAATTATCAGGCGCAAAAGCTGGCAATTAGTGTGGCAGATAAGTTGGAATACAAGGGCGTGTTAGGGGTGGAGTTTTTTGTGTGTGATGGAGAATTATTGGTGAATGAAATTGCACCGCGCCCGCATAACTCTGGTCATTACACGATAGATGCTTGTATTACTAACCAATTTGAGCAGCAAGTGCGTGCGATGACTGGCTTGCCATTAGGGAGTAGTCGTCAGCATAGCCCTGCTGTGATGGTGAATATATTAGGTGATATTTGGCCTGATGATGGCGCTGTGCAGCAAGCTGAACCAGCATGGCAGTTTGCATTGAGTAATCCGCAACTTAAAATGCATCTTTATGGCAAGCGAGAGGCGCGAGATGGCCGGAAAATGGGGCATTTTACAGTGCTTAATACAAGTCGTGATGAGGCAATTAAGCAGGCGATGCAGGTGCGCTCAGAGTTGAATATAGGGAATTAGTTGCGGTGAATCTGGGTGGGAGTTAAATTAGCCGGTTTGACTTAACCTAGAAAAAGCAGTTGGTCCACGAAAAACACAAAAGTCACGAACAAATTCAAATAGCTACGAGCTGAGAACCAAAACCGATGGGTGAGTTGCTGAACTAATGTAACATCTTGTTTTATTTTGTGTCTTTCGTGGATAAATTGCCGTTTTTAAGCTTAAGGCTCATTGGGCTTGGAATCTAAAAAGAAAATTTAAATGAGCAGAAATAAAAAAGCCGAACATAAATTCGGCTTTTTTATTTTTATCTAAGCAAACAACAATTATGCCATTGCTTTAATCGCTGCGTTTAAGCGGCTTTTATGACGTGAGGCTTTGTTTTTGTGAATGATTTGTTTGTCCGCAATGCGGTCAATCACGCTTACGTTTTCACTGTAAGCGGCAGTAGCTGCGGCTTTGTCGCCAGCTTCTACAGCTTTAATAATTTTTTTAATTGCTGTACGCAAAGTAGAGCGCAAACTTGCATTGTGAGCACGTTGCTTAACTGCTTGACGAGCACGTTTTCTTGCTTGTGCGGTATTTGCCATCTGTTTTTCCTAAGAAACTATTCAAAATACGAAGCCCGTCATAATAGCTATTTTATAAATATATTGCAAGTTAAAATAACGCAAATATCATTAGCAATTACTACGTGATGACACTCGGCATGTTAAAATCACGCAAAATATTGTTAATACACTATTTTCCTCCATTACATTATAACGATAAAGCATGAATTTACTCAAAGCGCTGGCTAAAGTCGGCAGTATGACTTTTGTTTCGCGTATTTTAGGTTTTGTACGTGATACATTGATTGCGCGCGTGTTTGGCGCTGGCATGCTCAGCGATGCTTTTATTGTTGCGTTTAAAATTCCTAATTTATTGCGCCGTGTTTCAGCAGAGGGTGCATTTAGTCAGGCGTTTGTACCCATTTTGGGCGAATATAAAAGTCAACGTGGTTTTGATGAAACACACGCCCTAATCAATCGTGTCGCCACATGGCTGGGCTTGATTTTAGTCGTAGTGACTTTGTTGGGTATGTTGGCCGCGCCTTGGATCGTTACCTTAATTGCCCCAGGCTTTAGGACTGATGCTGCAAAAATGCAACTGACGGTTGAATTGCTACGCATTACTTTCCCCTATATTTTCTTTATCTCGCTGGTTTCAATGGCAGGTGGGGTGCTCAACACTTACAACAAGTTTGGCATTCCAGCGTTTACACCCGTGTGGCTCAATGTTTCGATGATAGCCTCTGTATTATTTTTTGCAGATTACTTTGATGAGCCGATTAAAGTGTTGGCGTGGGCGGTATTCATTGGTGGCTTTTTACAGCTGGCGTTTCAGGTGCCATTTTTAAAGCAAATTGGCTTGCTACCTAAGCTGGATTTTAAGCGTGATGATGAAGGTGTGTGGCGTATATTGAAATTGATGGGGCCAGCGGTGCTTGGGGTGTCGGTAGCGCAGATTTCATTGATTCTTAACACGATATTCGCCTCATTTTTAAAAACGGGTAGTGTGAGCTGGCTTTATTATGCTGATCGTTTGATGGAGTTTCCGACCGGGGTGCTAGGAGTGGCTTTAGGTACTATTTTGCTACCTAGCTTATCTAAGGCTTATGCAGGTAAAGACGATAGTGAATACTCACAATTGCTAGATTGGGGCTTACGTTTAACTTTTATTTTAGCAGCGCCTGCTGCAGTGGCGCTAGCTGTGCTGGCAACACCTTTGGTGACGGCGTTGTTTTATTATGGAAAGTTCACACCTTTGGATGTTGCTATGACTCAGCAAGCTTTAATTGCTTATAGCGTGGGCTTGCTTGGGTTGATTTTGGTTAAGATTTTGGCTCCTGGTTTTTATGCACGGCAAAACATTAAAACTCCCGTAAAAATTGCAATTTTCACCTTAGTGATGACGCAAGTGATGAATGTGCTGTTTGTGTTTGTTTTGGATTTACGGCATGCAGGTTTAGCTTTGGCAATAGGTTTGGGCGCGTGCCTCAATGCCACGCTGCTTTACTACCATTTGCGACAAGCTAATATTTTTAAGCCACAATTAGGATGGATGCTATTTTTACTTAAATTATTAGTAGCGCTTGTTGTGATGGGTAGCGTGCTTTATTTCGCGATGGGCGATGCAAAAGCCTGGCTGGAGTTTGGTTTAATCAAACGCTTAACTTACATTACCGGCTTGGTGGTGTTGGGTGGCGTCAGTTATTTTTCTACGTTAATGCTGTTAGGTTTTAGGCCGCGAGATTATATGCGTCGGGTGAATCGTTAAATGCGGATGTTTAGACACATCCCCGCCAGCTTGCAGCAGCCATGCGCGCTAGCTATAGGTAATTTTGATGGGTTGCATTTAGGGCATCAGGCCTTATTGAATAAATTGACGCAAACCGCGAAAACGCTCAATTTAACCTCTGCTGTAATGACGTTTGAACCGCATCCGCGCGAGTTTTTTACACCAGAGAGTGCGCCGGCCAGGTTATGTTCCATGCGCGAAAAGTTAGAGTATTTTGCAAAAGCGGGTGTTGATCTTGTCTATGTGTGCCGATTTAATCGGCGTTTTGCTAAAGTGAAGGCGGAAGAATTTATGCAAACTATTTTGCGTGACGCTTTGAATGCTGAAGTGATTTTGGTCGGTGAGGATTTCCGCTTTGGGGCGATGCGCGCGGGTTCTGTAGTTGATTTTGTAGAGAAGAAGTTTAATTTAATTAGTTTGCCACAGGTGAATTTGGCTGATGCGCGCGTCTCCAGCACCCGTGTGCGCTCAGCCTTGGCTGCTGGCAATTTGCAAGAAGCCGCGTTGCTGTTGGGGCGACCATACAGCATGAGCGGCAAGGTGGTGCATGGCGCAAAACGCGGACGGCAGCTTGGTTTTCCTACAGCTAATGTACATATGCGGCATGAGCGACCTGCACTCACTGGCGTATATGCAGTAAAATTAGATGGTTTGAATGCGGTGGCAAATTTAGGTGTGCGCCCAACGATTGCGGGTGTGCCTAAGTTGTCACTAGAAGTGCATGTGCTGGATTTTGATGATGATTTGTATGGTAAGCATGTGCATGTAGAATTTTTGCACAAAATACGTGATGAAATGAAGTTTGAAAGTTTAGATGCGTTGAAAGCGCAAATTGCGGCTGATGTAATAGCGGCACGAGATTTTTTCTTGTAGGCGCGCAATAAATTGCGCTCCTACAAAAGACTAGTTGGAATGATGAAATGACTGAAGAAAATAATAAATACAAATTAAACCTACCTGAAACCACGTTTCCTATGCGTGGCGACTTGGCTAAGCGTGAGCCTGCGTGGTTAAAACAATGGACGGATACGCAGCTTTACCAGCGTATTCGCGCATCACGTAAAGGGGCTAAAAAATTCATTTTGCATGATGGTCCTCCCTACGCCAATGGCGACATTCACATCGGCCATGCGGTGAATAAAATATTAAAAGACATTATTGTTAAGTCAAAAACCATGTCTGGTTTCGATGCGCCTTATGTACCGGGCTGGGATTGTCACGGTTTGCCAATTGAGTTAGTGGTAGAAAAAAATCACGGTAAAAATATTGATCCTGCCAAATTCCGCGAGCTTTGTCGTGAATATGCTGCGGAACAAGTCGCGCGTCAAAAGAAAGACTTTATTCGCCTAGGTGTGTTGGGTGATTGGGATAACCCATATCTGACGATGGATTTTAAAACCGAAGCCGACATCATGCGCGCTTTGGGCGAGATTTATAAAAACGGTTATTTGTACCAAGGCAGCAAGCCAGTGCACTGGTGCGTAGACTGTGGTTCTGCGTTGGCTGAGGCTGAAGTTGAGTATGAGGATAAAAACTCGCCAGCGATTGATGTGGGCTTCAAGGTGGCTGATAACGTGGCATTGGGTAAAGTCTTTGGTGTACAAGTCACGGGTGACGCCTATGCTGTGATCTGGACAACTACACCTTGGACATTGCCTGCAAACCAAGCAGTTTCTGTTCATCCTGAATTTGACTATGATTTGATTGAAACCAGTAAAGGTTTGTTGATACTCGCGCAAGGTCTAGCTCAAGCAACATTAGCGCGTTATGGTGAAACTGCAACCAAGACGATTGCATCATGCAAAGGTGTAGCGCTTGAGCATATAAAATTGCATCATCCGTTTGAAAGCCGCGAAGTGCCTATTATTTGCGGCGATCACGTCACCGCTGAAACGGGTACGGGCTTGGTCCATACAGCACCTGCACATGGTTTAGATGACTACGCTGTGGGCATGCGCTACAACCTGCCAGTGGATTGCCCTGTGGGCGACGATGGCAAGTTTTACAGCCGCGTAGAGCGCTTCGCTGGCATGAGCATTTGGGATGCCAATAAAGGTGTGATTGAAACTTTGCAAGCAAGTGGCAATTTGATGGCTTCAGCACGTTTGAACCACAGCTATCCGCATTGCTGGCGCCATAAAACCCCAGTGATATTCCGCGCCACGCATCAGTGGTTTGTGGGGATGAACGAGCAAGATGCTGCAGGTATAAGCTTGCGTGAACACGCCAATAGTGCGGTAGCTGAAACAGAGTTTTTCCCTGCCTGGGGGCGTGCGCGCTTAGAAGCAATGATTAAAAATCGCCCTGATTGGTGTGTATCACGCCAACGTAATTGGGGGGTGCCGATGCCATTTTTTGTGCATAAGGAAACCGGCGAGCCACATGCGCAAACGCCAGATTTGTTAGAAAAAGCCTGTTTGTTAGTTGAGCAGCAAGGCGTGGAAGCTTGGTTTAGTTTAGATGGTGCCGCCTTTTTGGCGCTACATGCACCAGAACATGCGGCAGATTACAAAAAAGTCACTTATACCTTAGATGTCTGGTTTGATTCAGGGGCTACCCATGCTGCGGTGTTAAAACGTCGCCCAGAGCTTAACTTTCCTGCTGACCTATATCTTGAAGGTTCAGACCAGCACCGTGGCTGGTTCCAATCAAGTTTGCTTACTGGTTGCGCCATAGATGGCCGCGCGCCGTATGAGGCTTTGCTTACGCATGGTTTTGTGGTGGATGGCTCAGGTCACAAAATGAGTAAGTCTAAAGGTAATGTAGTTGCGCCGCAAAAGGTGATGGATACATACGGTGCGGATATTTTACGCCTTTGGACAGCTTCAACCGATTACTCAGGTGAACTGACGATTTCAGATGAAATTTTAAAGCGTGTGGCTGAAAGTTACCGGCGTATTCGTAACACATGCAAGTTTTTATTGGCGAATATTGCAGATTTTGATGCAAATAAAGATTTGCTACCAGTGAACGAGTGGCTAGAAATTGACCGTTATGCTTTGTACTTAACTGAAAAACTGCAAACGGAAATTTTGGCAGATTATGACCGCTACGAATTTCATTTTGCAGTACAAAAATTTGTGAGCTTCTGTTCAGAAGATTTAGGTGGATTTTACTTGGATATTCTTAAAGACAGGTTGTATACCGCAGGTGAAACTTCACATGCACGTCGTGCAGCGCAAAGTGCTTTGCACCACATTACGCACACTATGATGCGTTTGATGGCACCAATTTTGAGTTTTACCGCAAATGAAATTTGGCAAACGCTAGAGCTAGATGCTGATAAAACGGTGTTTGAAGATGTTTGGTATGAATTGCCTAAGCATGGCCTAACTGATGCAGATATTCAATCATGGCAGACAGTTTTAGAAGTGCGTGCGGTGGCGAATAAAGCCATAGAAGAAAAGCGTGCAACAGGTTTAATAGGGTCATCATTGCAATCCGAGCTGGATATTTATGCCGAAGATGCAGTTTTTGAGGCGCTAAGCAGTTTAGGTGACGATTTACGCTTTGTGCTTATTACATCGCGCGCTACAGTTCATCAACGCGCGGGTAATTTAGATGTGCAAGTAGCGCCAAGTTCACACGTTAAATGTGACCGTTGCTGGCATTATCGCGCTGATGTTGGCTCAGACCCCGCGCATCCTCACATTTGCGGACGTTGCGTCAGCAACTTATTTGGTGCTGGCGAGGCGCATTCACATGCGTAAATGGTTTTTAATCAGCGCGATTGTCGTAGCATTTGATTTATATACCAAACATTTGGTGCAAAATGCTTTTGTATATGGCGAACACTTAACCGTGACGAGTTTTTTTGATTTAGTGCGCTACCACAATGAAGGCGCGGCTTTTAGTTTTTTAGCCGATGCAGGCGGTTGGCAAAAATGGTTTTTTACTGCAATTACATCGATTGCCGTGGTAGTAATTACTTACTTGATTAAAAAGCATCATCAAGAAAAATTGTTTAGTTTAGGTTTGGCTTTAATATTAGGCGGTGCCATCGGTAATTTGTATGACAGGTTAACCTTGGGTTATGTCGTTGATTTTCTGTTTTTTCATATTAACGATTTGTACTGGCCTGCGTTTAACGTGGCAGACAGCGCGATTTGTGTAGGTGTAGGCTTGCTATTGCTGGATAGTTTTAGAAAACCAAACAGATAGCCAAGAGGCGGGGATCATAAATGCCAGACTGGAAAAAGCTCATAGAAGGCAAAGTTGCTTTAGCTAAGCGTGGTGCAAAGCCAGGTAAAGCGAATAGCAATGAGCGCATTCCTGCTGGGCAGACTGAAGTCAAAAGCTTCCCGACATTGGATTTGGGTATTCGTCCGCAGGTATCGTCCCAAAATTGGAAGTTGTGCGTTTATGGCTTGGTTGAACATGAACTCAATATAGATTGGGATACGTTTCAGGCAATGCCTCAGGTTACAGAAGTTTCGGATTTTCACTGTGTGACGCGCTGGAGTCAGTTAGATATGGATTGGCATGGCGTACGTGCGCAGGATGTTTTAGCCATGGCGCAACCCAAACCAGCCGCTAAATTCGTCACCCTGCACGGCTATGATGGTTATAGTACTAACTTACCTTTGGAAGCGTTATTAGATGACGATGTCATCATTGCGCATCGTGTTCTAGGCGCGGCTTTAACGCCTGAGCACGGTGGGCCAGTACGTATTGTTGTGCCTAAACGCTATGCCTGGAAAGGCGCAAAGTGGCTCAAGGCGATTGAGTTACATGCGGTTGATCGGCCAGGTTTCTGGGAAGTACGTGGTTATCACAATGAGGCCGACCCGTGGCGCGAGCAGCGATTTAGCGACGATTAAATAAACCTAACTCGTTAATGGCAGGATTTAAGCTAGGTTTTTTGTTTAATTTTCTTTGTAATGTGCGTCTGTGCATATTCAGGCTACGCGCGGTGGCTGAGATGTTGCCATCATTTTCTGCTAATACGCGTTGAATATGCTCCCATTCTAAGCGGTCAATAGAGAGTGGGCTGTGAGACAACTCTACTTCAGCATCACCCGATTGTTTTTCAAACGCGGCAACAATTTCATCCGCATCTACAGGTTTTGCAAGGTAATGTGTCGCGCCTAATTTGATGGCTTCAATTGCTGTGGTAATACTTGCGTAACCAGTGAGCACAACAATGTTAATACCTGCATTTAAGCTCGCAAGTTGTCGAATCAGCACCAAGCCTGAATTGCCTGACATTTTGAGATCTACTACCGCAAATTCAGGCGCATCGTTTTTAGCAAGCTCAAAAGCCGTTTCTGCGCTATTCGCCGTAGTGACTAAAAAACCTCGCTTACGCATGGCAGGTGCAAGCACGCTTAAAAACTCAGCATCATCATCCACCAATAATAATGTTGGCTTTTCATCTGCAATAATAGTACTCATGGACTCACCTTTAATTTTTTTAATGGTATTTTTACGATAGTGATTACGCCGCCATCAGGATGGTTGCCAAGCTTTAGCTTGCCTTCATAACGCGCCAGTGTGGTTTGTGTTAAATACACGCCCAGTCCCATGCCTTTTTCACTTTTTGAAGTGAAAAATGGTTTGCCTAGATGCTTTGCAACTTCCTCTGTTAGCCCTGAACCAAAATCACGGATTTTAATTGTTAGCACAGCTTCATCCCATTCGGCATTAAACAAGACGCGTTCAGGGGAGGCATCAGCCGCATTGTCTAGTAAATTTTGAATCGCCTGCGTGAGGGTTTTATCCGTAAAGATTAAAGGATTGTGAATGTTTTCACTGAGTGAGGTGACCAGTTCAGTCGCCGGTCGCATATCGCGCCAGCGCTGAATAGTTTCTTGTAAATACTCACGCAATACTATGCCATGGCCAGTATCGGCACGGCTTTTACCTGCATCACGCGTAATGGAAGATAAAATCTCTTTGCAGCGTAAAATCTGCCTAACTATGATATCTAATTGCTGTAACTGCTCAGGTTGGTTGACCAGGTCGTGCGCAAGCTCCTTGCTTATCACGGCCATGGTTGCAAGCGGCGTGCCTAGCTCGTGTGCCGCGCTGGTAGCCAGCGTGCCTAATGCCAACATGCGTTCACTTTCAAGTGATATTTCACGTATCGATGCCAACATGCGGTCGTAATCGCGCAAACTTTGCCCAATACGGGTGATAAAAAAGGCAATGATGCCAGCACTTACCACAAAGCCTAACCACATGCCCACCAAGTGAATATCTAGTGTTTTGCCAGCCAAGTCGTGCATGTGCAAATGTGACAGCGGTACGTAATAAAACACCAATGCAGAATAACAGGCTACAGCAATGGCGGTGAGTAGCCAGGCATGTTCACGCTTTAATGCCACCGCTGCCACGGTGAGTGGCAATAAATACATCCATACCAGTGGGTTGCTATAACCGCCTGTAAAATAAAATAACAGCGTAAGCGCAGCTAAATCACCCAAAAGCTGTAGTAAAAGCTCTTTATCATTGACGTCACTGTGTTTTTTTAAACGCACTAATGTCACTAGGTTGAGTAGCAACATAGCACCCACAGCAAGAATAATCGGTAATTTTGGCAGTGGAATATGCATGTAAAATAGCGCCGTTGTGGCTGCCAGCATAGAGATAATCATCACGCTACGCAGAAAAAATAAACGCTGCAAATTGCGACGTAAGGGATTTTCTAACCCAGTTCGATTGAGTGCGTTAACTTGTGTAGTTTGAGGATACGTTGCCATGCATCACATTATATAGTGGATTATAAATATCAGAATGTGACAAATCGTCGCGCAGATAAATTGCTCAGTACAGTATATTGATCAACTAACTAGCAACTGCAATTGATATGATTTGCAGATGATTTCTCAATGGATTTGGTGTGTTTACAGGTATACAATCAGCCTATTAATTTAAACTCACGAAAAGGAATTTGCAATGAACAGGAGAGAATTGTTATTAAGTGGCGTGGCGTTAGCAGGGGCGGCGATTGTTGGTAAAGCACACGCAGTTGAGGGGCATAAACATCAGCACCATCATGGAGGTACCGTGAATACAGGTTTAATTACGGCGGCGTCAGATTGCATACAAAAAGGGCAAGTTTGCCTTAGCCATTGTCTAACATTGCTAGGTCAAGGCGATAAAGAAATGGCAGCCTGTGCCCAAAGTGTGAATCAGATGTTGGCCGTATGTGGCGCGTTGCAACAGCTTGCAAGCCAAGAGTCGGCCTATTTAAAAAGCCAAGCCAAAATTGCGATGGATATTTGCAAGGAATGTGAAGATGAATGCAAAAAACATGCAGATAAACATGATGCCTGCAAAGCGTGTATGGAAAGCTGTACTGCATGTTATAAAGAATGTAAGAAAGTGGCAGCCTAAAAACGGATTCTTGAAATACAGATGTGATTAAAAAGAGCCGAGAGGCTCTTTTTTTGTTGTAATAATTTTGTACATGTTGCCTTGGAGCAAAGTGCTGCGACAATATGCCACATTCCGCATGGTTTTTATTTCATATACACTCAAGCCAAGTTTTATTTATCAGTTAAACAATAAAAGTTGGGGTGGGGAGAATGCAGAATAAACTTATTTTTGCTTTAGTTGTAGCTACGTTCGGTAATGTGGCTTGGGCAGAACATAAGGAGACTATCAATTTAGATGCGGTGACAGTACGTGCACCAATGATTGATAGTCGTATTACCAAGCATCCGGCCACTGTTGAGACTTTTGATAAAAAACAAATTGAAGAAAACGTCAACGCGGCAACTCCTGCGCAAACCTTGAAATATCTTCCCAGCATTCAAGTACGTGAGCGTTTTATTGGTGATCGCAACGGCATTATTGCCACGCGTACCATTGGCACACTATCTAGCGCGCAAAGCATGTTGTATGCGGATGGTGTGTTGCTTTCTAATTTACTCGGCAATTCGTTTGCTTTTCCGCCGCGCTGGGGGATGGTTAGCCCAGAGGAAATCGAAAGTATGAGCATGATGTATGGGCCATTCTCGGCACTTTACGCAGGAAACTCGTTTGGCGGTGTAATTAGTATTGCCACACGTATGCCAGAGAAATTTGAGGTACATGCGAGCGTGCAGGCGTTTGCGCAAAATTTTGAGCTTTACGGCACTGACGAAAATTATAATGGCAATCATTTAACGGCGTCATTCGGCAACAAAGTGAATGATTTTGCGTTTTGGTTGGGGGTGGATCGTTTAGAAAGTGAAGGTCATCCGATGAATTTTTCAACGGCGAACCTTTCAACTACAGCACCTGAGGCAAGCCCTGTGGTGACGGGAGCGTATCAGGATAAAAGTGAAACCAATGCCAATCGTCTCATTTTTGGAGCAAATAGCATTGACGATACCAAGCAAACTAACATTAAATTCAAAGCGACTTACGACATCACCCCAACCATTAAAGCAGCTTATACTCTGGGTGTATGGGATATGGATGGAAAAACAGACGTGCAAAGCTATATTAAAGATGCGGCAGGTAACACGGTGTATAACGGTCGTATAAACTTTAATGGCAAGCGTTATGATATTTCCGGCATGAATCCAGGCGAGGCAGAAGCTTTGCATATCATGCACGCCTTGGACATCAAATCGAACACCAAAGGTTTTTTTGATTGGGAACTGACACTCTCAGATTACGATTATCAAAAAGATAAAAATAGTGCTGCTAATGCGTCGTCTACAGGTACTATTGCTCAAGGAGACCCCTACAGAACACGCGCTGGCCGCGTGACAGACCTGGAAGGTACTGGCTGGACGGTGTTTGATGCACGCGCTACCTTGCGCCCGCATGACCACACCATTGATATTGGCTACCATGTGGATCAATACGAGCTAAGCAGCGAAACAAATAACACAGCTGATTGGTCAATTGGCACTAAAGGTACGTTGAATGCTTCTGCACGTGGCGAAACACGTACCCAGGCACTCTATGCGCAAGATAAATGGCAGATTAACCCGCAATGGGCGCTGACTTTTGGCGGACGTGCCGAGCATTGGGAGGCGAATGATGGGCAAAATAAGACGATTATTTCTAACGTATTGAGAACTGCCAATTATAAAGATGTATCTGAAACTAAATTCTCACCTAAAATCTCATTGAGCTTTGAGCCGCAGCCCGCTTGGGGCTTCCGCGCGGCGTTGGGGCAGGCATTCCGTTTTCCCACTGTAAGTGAAATGTTCCAGCCTTTGCAAAATGGGGCCACAGCCTACTTCGTGCAGGCTAACCCAATCTTAAAACCAGAAGAAGTGATTGCGGGCGAGTTCACGGCAGAGCGTCGCTTTGATAATGGCTTAGTACGAGCCAGCTTATTTAGTGAAAATAAATATGATGCGCTGATTTCGCAGACTTTAAGAAATGGCAGTGCAATTCCCTACGATACAGGTACTTGCACCAATCCAAGGAATTGTAGCTTTGTGCAGAGTGTTGACCATATTCGCACGCGTGGACTTGAATTGGCAACCCAATGGCAAGATGTATTTGTGCATGGCCTGGATTTACAAGGTAGCGTAACTTTTACCGAGGCCGAGGTTTTACGTAACGATGGCGCACCTAACACTGTAGGTAATAAACCACCGCGTATTCCAAGAAACATGTTTAAGGTGGTGGCGACTTACCACAAAGGTAATAATCTCACATATAGTTTCGCTGCGCGCTATAGCGGCCGGCAGTATAATGCTTTGGACAATAGCGACATTAACCCCGACACATTTGGTGGTGCGAGCAAATTCTTTGTGATGGATGTTAAAGCCAATTACAAATTCGCAGACCGTTACACCGCCAGTTTGGGCGTGGATAATTTGAATAATTACAAATCGTATGTGTTTCACCCTTATCCACAGCGCACTGGCTATGTGCAATTGAAATTTGATTATTGATGATAAAAAACCTACTCATATTGTGTTTGGCTGGTTTCGTATTTAATGCGCATGCTCATGAAGACCACACCAAACATCAAAAGGCGGCATTAGCAATCAGCTTGGCTTTTGATGCGCAGGGCAACCTGTGGCGAGCTAGTGTGCAGGATGGTTTTGTGATGGTGGGTGTGAGCCGTGATTCAGGCAAAACCTTTTCGACGCCAGTAAAAGCGAACCTGGTGCCACATAAAATCGGCGCAGATGGTGAAGCGCGCCCGAAAATTGCAGTCTCGTCAGAAGGGTATATTTATCTTACCTGGACGGAGGCACTGAAAAAGCCATTTTCAGGCTATATATGGTTTGCACGGTCAATCGACGCAGGTAGAACGTTTGAGACGCCTTATATCGTGCATCGGGATCGCGATGAAATTACGCATCGGTTTGATTCACTCAATGTGGCGGCAGATGGAAAAATTACCGTTACATGGGTGGACAAGCGCGATTTAATTGCCGCTAAAGCCGCTAATAAACCTTACGATGGTGCGGCGATTTATTATGCGGTTTCTAACAATAAAGGCGAGAGTTTTATACCTGAACAAAAGCTCGCGGATAGTAGTTGCGAGTGTTGTCGCATTGCGCTCACTAATAAGCCGGACGGGACTGTGGTTGCCATGTGGCGGCACGTATTTGCAGGTAGTGAGCGCGACCATATGATAGCCGAAATTCCCAATATGTCTCCTGCCATAAACAAAGCTCCAGCGCCTAAACGCGCTACTTTTGGCCGCTGGAAAATAGACGGCTGCCCACATCACGGTGCAGCACTAGCCAGCGGCGGCGAGGGCAAAAGCTGGTGGGGATATCATATGGCGTGGTTTGATGGTGGTAACGATGATGCTGGCAGAGATGCCACACTGTTTTATGGGCGTATGGATGGCGAGGCTTGGGTGTCATCTCCCCCCAAAAAGTTCGGCAATATGGCAAGGCAGGCTGGTCATCCTGCGCTGGCTACGATAGGTGAAAATGTTTGGTTGGCATGGCGCGAAAAAAATGCGGGTAAAAGCCAAATTTGGGTGATGCACTCTGGCGATGAGGGTAAAAGTTGGGAGGCAGCCTACATGCTACTTGAGGTTGATGGTATGGCAGATTATCCGGTGCTCATGCAAAAAGAAAAGCAATTATTTTTAGTTTGGAATACAGATAAAGAAGCTTTGAAAGTGTTGGCATTATCGCCGCATACCCAGTAGTTGTTGCTTAGCTACGTACACCATACCTTGGTATTGTGCGTGAGTTCCATCCAGATCGCCCATGCGCTGGCGCCGCTGAGTAGTAGGCCTGCTAAACGCATGCCGTAGGGTTCTACTGTTTTGGTTTTAAGTTTAAGCCAAAGCCAAGGCGCTAAAAATAACGAGACGCTAGAGCCTGCAGCAAATGCCGCCATACTAATTGCGCCATCAAGCGGGTTGCCATTGAACGATGCAATAATCAGCGCAGAATATAACAAGCCGCATGGCATAAGTGCCCACAGCATGCCGACATAAAAATGGCCGCCTTGTTTTATGCTGAGTTTTTTTACATGTCCCCAAATGTTGCGTCCTGCGCGGTCAACCCAAACCGGTTGGCGTGCAAAAACCAGCAGCAAAACACCCCAAAAAAACACTAATACATGAAAAAAAGTCCAAAGCGGGTGCAGTATGGCGCTGTAACTTGATAACCATGCAATGCTTTGTATGGCGAAAGTAGCAATTGCGCCAAGCGTGGCATAGCCACACAGACGCCCTAGATGATAAAGATAGATGCCGCGAGGTTGCTGCGGTGACTGCGTTAATGCGGTACAAGCCGCACCGCACATAGCAACGCAGTGCGGACCGCCAGCCAAGCCCATGATTAGGGCGCTGTAGGTGAGCGCAGACTGCATGTTTATTGTTTATTCACACCCGTGGCTGCGTGATTGCGTGCGCGCCCGGCAGGCTCTAGAGAATTTTTTTGATCCACCGTTAATGACTTAGTGTAATTGCCGGAATTTTCTTCATGGGCTAGTACCGGGTCTTGACCATTCACAGCAATATATACGGTGGTTAAGCTGGCAACGACGACCACTGCAGGACCTGTAAAAACCAGCCATGCGTAGCCTGATTTCCACCATTTAGGTTTTTGATTGGGGGGTTGATTGCTTGTCATGACTTAACCTTTAGCGAGACATATAAAAAATTGATTTTTCAGAGATTTCTTCATGCGAGCTGGCAGCCTCAATTTCAAACTCAATCGGATGTGAACCGCTCTTAATTGAGCCATCCTCAATTTGCAAGCTCACTGCAACCATGCGGGATTCAGCGGGATTAACTGTAAATTCCTTATCTGATGCAATGGATAAGCCTTTAATGCCCTCCACTGAGATGCGATAGGTTTCCAGTTTCTCAGAGGCATTGGTAATTTGTAGTCGATATACGTTTTCAACTTTACCACCAGGGACCAGACGTGACATTACGCCGCGATCTCGAATAACATCTACTTTAAATGGGACGCGGGTAGCAAGCGAGTAAACAAGGCCAGCGCTCATTAGTAATAATAGCCCGCTATAAACAAGCACGCGCGGGCGTAAAATTTTTCGGATAACTTGATGTTGCGTCCAGTGATGCGTGAGGGCATTTTGTGTTGAAAACCGGATTAAACCACGTGGGTATTCCATTTTATCCATAATGCTGTTGCATGCGTCCACACATAGCCCGCAGCTAATACACTCATACTGCAAGCCATTGCGTATATCAATGCCTGTTGGGCAGACTTGCACGCAGAAATTGCAATCAATACAGTCACCTAAACCAGACTTTTTGGCATCGACTTTGCGAGAACGGCCGCTGCGCGGCTCTCCACGTTCTTCATCGTAAGTAACGATGAGGGTGTCGTTGTCAAACATAGCACTTTGAAAGCGTGCATACGGGCACATGTGTTTGCAGATTTGCTCACGTAAAAAGCCTGCATTGCCGTAGGTGGCAAACCCATAAAAGCATATCCAGAAAGTTTCCCATGGGCTTAGATTAAATAGCGCAATGTTTTGCATGAGGTCACGTATTGGGGTGAAGTAACCTAAGAAAGTAAAGCCGGTCCACATTGAAAAACTAATCCAAGCCAAATGTTTTAGCCACTTCTTGTAAAACTTTTTAAAGCCAAATTTCATGCTGTCTAAACGTATACGCGCTGCGCGGTCGCCCTCAACCTGGCGTTCAATCCATAAAAATATTTTGGTATAGACCGATTGTGGGCAAGCAAAACCACACCATAGCCTGCCAGCAACCGCTGTAAATAAGAAAAGGGCTAACGCTGCAATAATCAAAATGACTACAAGATAAATTAAATCCTGCGGATAAAGCACTAAGCCAAAAATATAGAAGCGATGCGTGCTGATGTCGAGCAGCATCGCCTGGCGCTCACCCCATTGTAGCCATGGCACACCATAGAATACCAATTGCGTAATCCAGATCATGGCCCAGCGCCAGTTTTTGTAAAAGCCAGAGGTATTGCGAGGATAGATTTTTTGATGCGCTTCGTAGAGTGATACAGATTTAACTTTTGAAGCATCACTGGCGATAGGAATAACTTTTTTCGACTTTTGTTTCTGATTAGGCACTTGTTTTGAGACCTTGCATAAATGGTGATGCAGAAATAGACAATGCCCGATATTTTTGCACGTGCAAAATATCGGGCGTCAAGTAACAGTGAGATTATTCAATCTGCATTAAAGTTTCATGCAAATGATCAATTAACTAATTGCCTATTATTGTGCTTTAGCTGAATTTGAAAAGCGCCAAACATAAGAAGCCAATACATGAATTTGCTCAGGCGTTAAGCGTGAACCTTGTGCCGGCATTTGGTTGCTTTTACCGTTGTTAATACGGTCGATAATAGCGGCTTCGCCTGCGCCATGTAGCCAAATGTCATCGGTAAGATTCGGCGCGCCAATGGCTTGGTTGCCTTTGCCATCAGCACCATGACAAGCTGCACACGCGGTAAATTTATCTTTACCTAATGCTGCAAGTTTGGCGTCATGTGTGCTGCTAGATAAACTGAGTACATAGTTAGTTACATTTTTAACGTCTTCAGGTGTACCAATTGCCTGTGCCATTGGCGGCATCATGCCGTGACGACCGTTGGTAATGGTTTCTTTGATTGTTTCTGGTGCGCCACCGTATAACCAGTCGTTGTCAGTTAAGTTGGGAAAGCCGCGACTGCCATGCGCATCTGAACCATGACATTGTGAGCAGTTGTTCATAAATAAACGTTCACCAATCGCCATTGCTTTGGCATCCTGGGCAACATCTTCAGCTTTCATGGCAGTAAAAGCAGCATAGATAGGCGCTATGCGATCGTTGGATTCTTTCACTTCCTGGTCATACTGGTTTGCCTGTGTCCAGCCCAATGCGCCTTTATAGTTACCTAACCCTGGGTAGAGAAATAGGTAAATTGCACCGAATACACAGGTGATAATAAACATCCACATCCACCATCTAGGCATAGGGTTGTTCATTTCCACAATATCTTCATCATACACGTGGCCAGTTGATTGACCTGTATGGCGAGGATCGTGTGATTTGCTGGTAACAAACAATACGACTAAACAGAAAATAATACCGCCAATGACAATGGCTGAAATGAAAATCGGCCAAAAATTGCTTGTAAAGTCACTCATTCTTCATCTCCTTCAAGCGGCAATCTTGCCGCTTCATCAAAATCTTTTTTATGCCGCCCAGACCATGCCCACACCCAAATGCCGACAAAGGTCACCAAGGCGGCAACGGTTGCTATGCTGCGTAAATCAGTAATGTCCATATTGCGCGCTTACTGTTTAAGTGCTGTGCCAAGCACTTGTAAATAGGCAATCATGGCTTCCATTTCTGTTTTACCATAAACATCATTTGCGGCATTTTTGATTTCTTCATCCGTATATGGCACACCTGCAATTTTTAATGCGCGTAGGTGAGCCGGCATTTTTTCTGCGTTCACCAGGTTTTTTTCTAACCAAGGATAACCAGGCATGACAGATTCTGGCACTAAATCACGCGGGTTAATTAAGTGAATGCGGTGCCATTCGTCGCTATAGCGTTCGCCTACACGTGCTAAATCAGGCCCAGTACGTTTGCTGCCCCATTGAAATGGATGATCAAACACCGACTCACCAGCCACTGAGTAATGACCATAACGCAAGGTTTCAGCTTTAAATGGACGTATCATTTGCGAGTGGCAGTTGTAGCAGCCTTCGCGTAAGTAAATGTCACGCCCCGCTTGTTGCAATGCGGTATAAGGTTTTAATCCTTCAATCGGTTGTGTGGTTGATTTTTGGAAAAACAACGGCACGATTTCAACCAAACCACCGAATGAAACCACCACTAAAATCAACACAATCATCAAGAAGCTGTTGGTTTCAATCTTCTCGTGCGTAAACCCTTTTTTTTCATTATCTGACATTTCTATATTCCTTAAGCGTGCGCCGCGACAGCTGGAATTCTAGCTGGCGTTGCTTGACCCATTTGTACAGTTTTAATGACGTTCCACAACATGATAATCATGCCGCTCACGTACATTAAGCCACCTATCATACGAATGACGTAGAAAGGGTGCATTGCCTTCACGGACTCAACGAATGTATAAGTGAGCGTGCCGTCTTCATTGACTGCGCGCCACATTAAACCAGCCGTTACGCCTGAAATCCACATGGCGGTGATATACAATACCACGCCGATAGTCGCCAACCAGAAGTGCAGCTCAATGGCTTTTGTGCTGTACATTTGTTTTAGGCCCCACAAGCGTGGTGTTAAGAAATACAACGACCCCATAGAGATAAAGCCTACCCAGCCTAAAGCACCAGAGTGAACATGACCCACGGTCCAGTCTGTGTAGTGTGATAGCGCATTTACAGTTTTAATCGCCATCATTGGACCTTCAAACGTACTCATGCCGTAGAATGAAAGTGACACAATCATGAAGCGTAAAATTGGGTCATCACGTAGTTTGTGCCATGCACCAGACATGGTCATCATGCCGTTGATCATGCCGCCCCAGCTTGGCGCTAAGAGAATGAGCGATAACACCATGCCGACTGACTGCGTCCAATCAGGGAGCGCGGTGTAATGCAAGTGATGTGAACCTGCCCACATGTAAGTAAAAATCAACCCCCAGAAGTGCACGATTGATAAGCGATATGAGTACACAGGACGTTGTGCTTGTTTTGGCACAAAATAGTACATCATGCCTAAAAATGCTGCGGTTAAAAAGAAGCCTACTGCGTTGTGACCATACCACCATTGGATCATGGCATCCTGTACGCCAGAATATGCTGAATATGACCTAAACCATTCAGATGGAATTGCTGCGCTGTTTACAATGTGCAGTAGCGCTACCACGATGATAAACGCGCCATAAAACCAATTAGCAACGTAAATGTGTTTGATTTTTCTGTTAGCAATAGTGCCAAAAAACACCAGCGCGTACATCACCCAAACCACTAATAGCAACAAGTCAATTGGCCACTCAAGTTCGGCGTATTCTTTACCTTGGGTATAACCTAAGGGCAAGCTGATGGCAGCGGCAAGAATGACAGCTTGATAGCCCCAGAATGTGTAACGGGCTAAAAGTGGAAAGGCTAATTTGACTTGGCTAGTACGTTGCACAACGTAGTAAGACGTGGCAAACAAAGCACAGCCGCCAAAAGCAAAAATCACGGCATTGGTATGTAGCGGGCGTAAACGACCAAAGCTAATCCATGGCAGATCAAAATTAAGTGCTGGAAAAGCAAGTTGTGCGGCAATAATCACGCCTACTAGCATGCCGACCACTCCCCAAACCACTGCCATCACGGTAAATTTTCTGATGACGTAGTCGTCGTAAAACGTTTCTACATTATTGTTACTCATCACTTCGGTCCTTAAATAAAACTAAAGAAAATTGATCATTAGGGGTAAGTTTTTGCTTGTTCCAACAAAATCTTAACTTGCGTGTTTTTTTACTGAATACAGCCCTCGCATCAAGTAGATGCCTCAATATCTTGCAATTATACAATGTAATATATTGCACTGGCTCAATATATATCGAGTCAATGCAACTTTTACTTAGTGATTTGGATAGTGTAGGTGGGGAGGTGTTTAGACTCAAAATATGATTGAGCCATTGATTTGAATATCACTTTTGCTTATTTTAAGCTTTGATGAGTGATTAGTGATGCGGAAAAAATCCAACGTCGCACATTGAGGAGACAATTCTCCCCAATTACATCAACCAGTAATGATCGACTAACAAAGCGGCAAATAACAGCGTTAAGTAGATGATTGAGTATCTGAAGGTACGTTTTGCCAGATCATCTGAATATTTTTTATAAAGCGCAATGACATAAGCCATGAAAATGGCATCCAGTATGATTACGGATATTAGATAAATCATGCCGCTCATGCCAAGCCCGTAAGGCATGAGTGAAACCACGATGAGGATGATGGTGTAGAGCAATATATGTAGCAGCGTAAATGCTTCACCGTGGGTGACGGGTAGCATGGGCATACCGACTTTAGCGTATTCTTCCCGGCGATACAGCGCCAGTGCCCAGAAGTGGGGTGGAGTCCATGCAAAAATGATTAAAAACATGATGAGCGATTCTGGTGAAACGGTGTTAGTCACGGCGGCCCAACCCAAAATAGGCGGCATTGCACCAGATGCGCCACCAATGACGATATTCATCGGTGTCGCCGGTTTAAGAAACACGGTGTAAATCACGGCATAACCGACAAAAGTAGCCAGCGTGAGCCACATGGTAAGTGGGTTGACGTAAACGTATAAAATGGTAAGCCCGGTTAAACCTAGCAATGTGGCGAATACCATGGTTTCCATCGATGAAACTTGCCCCGTAGGGAGTGGGCGTGCGCGGGTACGCGCCATGACGGCATCAATTTTATGCTCAATTAGGCAGTTAAACGCCGCCGCCGCACCGGACGCAAAAGCAATGCCAATTGTAGTGGCTAGCAAAAGTGGCAAAGGTACCATGTTTGGTGTAGCTAAAAACATGCCGATGAGTGCGGTAAACACGATTAAGGAAGTCACACGCGGTTTACACAGTGGAAAGAAAATCTTGATTCTGTGCATCAAGTTTTTAATTTGGTTGGTTACGATTATGCGCATTGGTGTCTCACTGGTGTATTTTTGCGTGGTCATATTTTGTGCTCGTTATTTTTGAGTTAAGTACTACGGTGATCATCACCAGCAAAGCTGCGCCTAGGTTATGTAATACGGCGAGTGCTAACGGTAGCTGAAGCACTAAATTTGCAATGCCGATACACACTTGTATCAATAATATGGCAAATAGCAGTAATGCTATGGTTCTAAGGTGTTGGGTGTTGATTATTTTGAATGCTAAAGCCGCTAAATATATAAAAGTAATGAGTGCGCCGATGCGGTGTGTCCACTGAATAGCCACTAAAGCGGGCAGTGTTAAATTGCCGCCATTTGCACTTTGCCCAAGCTCACGTACCAAATGAAACGCGTCTTTAAAGTCCATTGCGGGAACCCAGGCACCGTGACAAGTTGGAAAATCTGTGCAGGCAAGCGCTGCGTAATTAGTGCTGGTCCAACCACCTAAAAAAACTTGCCCGAGCAGAATCAGCAAGGCGCCTCGAATGAAAAGTTTTAGTGCTGGCGAAATTGTACTGTTGGTAACATCCATTACCCAATGCCGATGGGTTATCCAGGTGAGTAACGCTAGCGTTGTCATACCGCCAATGAGATGTGCGCTGACAATGGCAGGCTTTAGTAGTAGGGTGACTGTCCACATGCCTAGTATGGCCTGAAAGCCAACGATAACAAGCAAGGCTGTTGGCAGTAAGGGATGTACTTTAATGCTTGGTTTGAGACGCCAGCTAGATAAAAACATAACAAGTATGACTAAGCCCAAGGTGCCGGCTAAATAGCGATGCGCCATTTCTTTCCAGGCTTTACTAGATTCAATCGGGCTGCCTGGAAATACGACTTGCGCTTTTTGAATAGCCACTTCACTTTGAGGTACGGTAAGTGCTCCGTAGCAGCCTGGCCAATCTGGACAACCAAGCCCGGCATCGGATAATCGCACATAAGCGCCAAGTACGATGACACATAGCGCGAGCACCGTTGCAAATAAAGACAAGCGTTTAAAAAAAACGTGCTTCATGATCAGCCTGCCCAAGAATACTTCATGAGGCGTGTAATATCTTTACGAATGAGCGCTGGATCAGTCATTGGCGCGTAACTCATCATTAAGTGTCCCAGCGGATCAACTAAATAAATCCTGTTAGCACTAATGGACTGCTCGCTTTTGATGTTAAATTGATTGCCAAGTGTGCTGATTCCAATCGCAGGCTGATTCAATATCAGCATATCTGGATAGTTTTGTTTCAACTCGGCAACATTATTAGATGTGGTGATTAGCACGCGTTGCATACGTGGTATTTCTTTATACAAAGAAACGTGCAATTGACGCATAGTGTGCAGCTTGTTTTTGCAGGCATTCTCACAAGTTGCAGCCACATAAACCATGCTCCATTTTTCTTTCCATAGATTTGCTGGAGCGACCGACCCTTCGCTCGTTATGATGGGGTTATCCATGGTGAGGAGCTTTGCTGGGGTGACCAGTTCACCAATGCTTTCGCCTTTAGGTTTCCAGTCCAGCTTATACATCGCAATGACAGCCACGATAGGCGTTACAAAAAATATCAGCATGCTAAGGAACACTAGCCGCCCTCTGCGTTGTCGATCAAGATATTCGGTATTTTCTACTTCGTTTTGCATATTAAATTTGCCCGTATTTTATTGATTGCTTGTGACTTTTCTAATGCTGGTGAATAAGTAAATCATGATGCTGGCAAAGGCAAAGCCAAACCACTGATAGGCGTATCCTATATTGGTGGCAATTCTGCTCGCCGGTATTTGCCAATGACGGACAAAGCCACCGGCATTGCTTTTTGCATCAAGTTTAATCACCACAGGTAACACTGTGATGGGGACACTTTTTTGATAGCGTTCCATATCCATGTGCTGCCACACTTTATTCCAAACCGTTTTTTCTGCATCGCCTTCTAAAGTAAAAATCTTTTTACTGGGTATAGCAACTTGGCCAACAACTTCGACTGGCTCACTTGGAGTGGAAATATCGGGTATGTTGTTATGTATGACTCCACCTTCTACCCAGCCTCTGTTGATGAGGATGTAATCGTTTCTACCTGCTAACTTTAATGGCGTGAGTACATGAAACCCAGCTTTGTTATTTTCTATTTGGTTATCGAGTAGTATTTGATATTGCGTATTGTAGATACCCTTTAATTTTATTTTTTTATATTGCCATGCATTAAAGTTATCTATTTGACTTGGTAGGGTGAGTGCATCAGCGCTTACGGCGGCTTCATAATTAGATTGAATTTCTTGTTTTAACGCAGCCTTGTTGTATTGCCAAAGTCCAAGTTTAATAAATAATGGCACGCAAATAATCAATATGAGCGTCCCTAGCCACGAGGGCCTAAATACGTAGCCAGTTAAGCTAAATTGCTTTTGTGTCATATGCGACGCATAATGCCGCATCTACAAAGATAGGACATCGTCATGTTAATTAAAATTGCTATTGTAATCGTGCTGTTTACCATTGTGGGTAGCTTATTTTCTGCATTATATTTTTTAGCGAAAGATAAAGGCAGTGGAGAACGTACTGTCAAGGCATTGACCATACGTATCGGCCTTTCAATTACATTGTTTTTATTGCTACTAATAGGTTACTACTTTGGTTTAATCGGCCAGCCCAAAGTCTAATGGCTTTTCAAAAACCGCAAACAGCATCACTATTATTTATTTGATGGAATGAAAGCCAGGTTCAAACAAAAAAGGGGCGGTGCGTGAGCATCGCCCCTTTTTATAAATACCATTACAACCAGTAAACGAATATAAACAAACCCAACCACACCACATCCACAAAGTGCCAGTACCAAGCGACACCTTCAAAGCCAAAATGGCTCTTGGCTGAGAAATGGCCTTTCATTGAACGTAGCAAAATGACAATCAGCATGATTGTCCCCAAGGTGACGTGAAAGCCGTGAAAGCCGGTTAGCATAAAAAAAGTGGCACCGTAAGCGCCGCTTCCCAGCGTTAAGCCCATCTCTGTATAGGCTTCATGGTATTCGAATGCTTGGCAAACCAAGAATGCAGTACCTAAAGCGACAGTAAGAAATAACCCGATAATCAACTGCTTACGGTTGTCTTTAAGCAAACCCCAATGTGCCCAAGTGATGGTGGCGCCTGATGACAGTAATAGTGCGGTGTTGATAGCCGGCAAGCCCCACGCGCCCATAGGGTTAAGTGTGCCAGGGGAGTATTCTTTGCCAAGTACAACGCCGCCAGGTCCGGCGGAGGGCCAAGTGCCTATGAAGTCTTTATAAGGTGTAAATAATGGGTCAAATGCAGCTAAATCTGGCACGGAAATAATGCGCATATAAAACAGTGCACCAAAGAAGGCGGCAAAAAACGCGATCTCAGAGCAGATGAATACAATCATGCCGATGCGGAAAGATTGATCTTCCCATTTTTTGTACTGACCAGTCACGCTTTCGGTCACAACCGCACCCAGCCACTTAAAGGTCATGAACAGAATAAGAGCCGCCCCAATATACATCATCCACTTACCAGGGGTTTGCAGATAAGCTAAATCTTTGTTCTTATCTGTAGCCAGGCTAAAAATAAAACCAGAAGCAAGGCTCAACAACCCCGCTGAAATGACCACTGGGTATAAGCTCCCGTGAGGAACATAATAATGATTACTTGAATGTGTTTCCATGCATTGCTCCTATTGCATTATGTTTAACTAATCTACTTCAACTAATCCGCGGTTGAGCGGCGCTTATTTGTTACACACTCTTTGCATTCTTATAAAAAATATAAGCTGAATCTTTATGGTTTATCTGCACTAAAAAACGCATACGACAAGGTCATTTCACTGACATCACTGGGCAGCTCTGGACTCACAAAAAACCTTAGAGGCATGACTTTGGTCTCTCCTGGTTGCAGTTCTTGTCGCATAAAACAGAAGCATTCTATTTTTTTAAAATAGATAGAGGCCACTCCTGGTGTAACGCTCGGAACCGCTTGTCCTGCAACTACTTGACTCGTAATGTTTTTAGCCTCAAACAACACTGTTTCTACTTGTCCTGGGTGCAATTTAATGCTGGTTTGTTTAGGATAGAAATTCCATCCTAACCCAGGCATTACACTCGATGTAAATTGAACCGTAACCCATCTTGATTCATCAACTTTTGTGTTTGAAATCTCAGAAGCAGTAGTTTTTGTTTTACCATTGAGCCCCGTTAAAGTACACAGCACATTATATAAAGGCACCAGTGCAATCGCAAAAGCAATGGATCCCGCAACGACCCAGAGCAGCTTAAAGCCTAGCTTCTTGTTCGCCAATTTTCTTTGCTGATCTGGGCTAGTGCTGTTATTTTCAACTTTTATTTCCATAACGTAAACATGGAAGCTAGATACCATGCCAATGCAATCGCACCTAAAATTAAAGCAACGATTTTATTTTTTTTTGATAATTGTTTTTTTTCCATCATAGTGTCGAAGGCTCATCTAAATCAACAAGCCTTCATTTTTACCTTAATTTAACTTTTCAATTTACTTGATAACCGGCTGCTCTGTAAAGCTATGATATGGAGGAGGTGAGGGCAATGTCCACTCTAAGCCTTCAGCACCTTCCCATACCTGATCGGTTGCTTTTTTACCGCCACGTACACAAGTAATGATGATGTAAACAAATAGTAACTGAGACAAGCCTAAAACAAACGCTGAGATCGATGAAATCATATTAAATTCAGCAAACTGTAACGCGTAGTCAGGAATACGACGTGGCATGCCAGCAAGGCCTAAGAAGAATTGTGGGATAAAGGTCATATTAAATGAAATCGCAGTCAGCCAGAAGTGTGTTTTACCTAACTTTTCGCTATACATGTGCCCGGTCATTTTTGGTAACCAGTAGTAAACACCCGCCATAATGCCCATGATGCCACCAGCAAACAATGTGTAATGGAAGTGCGCCACTACAAAGTAGCTATTGTGATATTGAGCATCCGCCGCAACGTCAGCTAATACCAGACCTGTTAAACCACCAATACCAAACAGAATGATCCAGCCTACGGTAAATAGCATGGGTGTTTCAAAACTCATTGAGCCTTTCCACATCGTTTTAATCCAGCAGAAGAATAAAACCGCAAGTGGTAGAGAAATTGCCATGGTGCTGTACATAAAGTAGAGCAGTGCAGGTACAGGCAGACCTGCAGTAAAGAAGTGATGAGCCCAAACAACTACTGATAAGGCACCAATACCCCAGAAAGCATAGACCTGTGCTTTGTAGCCGTACATTGGTTTACGAGAGAATGTTTGCAAGATTTGTGGAATAAAACCCCAAACTGGCAATAGTAGAATATACACTTCAGGGTGACCAAAGAACCAAAATAAATGTTGGAACATAATGGGGTCGCCACCGCCTGCCGCATCAAAGAAGTGTGTGCCAAAATGACGATCTGTGAGCAACATAGTGACCGCACCTGCTAATACTGGAATGGTGGCAATCAATAAGAATGCAGTAATCAACCAGCCCCACGCAAACAATGGCATTTTCATTAAAGTCATACCAGGTGCGCGCATATTAAATAGCGTAACAATGATGTTGATAGAACCTAGTACAGAGGATATGCCGAGTAAATGTACCGCAAAGATTGCAAAGTCAACACCAATGCCGCCTTGTACTGAGAGTGGCGGATAAAACGTCCAGCCAGTCGCCAGGGCGCCATCACCTATGCCAAACAGCGCCAATGTGAATGGTAACGTTAATAGAATAGCTGAAGGCGGCAACAACCAGAACCCCCAGTTGTTTAAGCGTGGTAGCGCCATGTCTGGGGCGCCGATTTGCAATGGAATCATCCAGTTGGCAAAGCCGGTTGCAGCGGGCATTAGCGCAGCAAAAATCATAATTAAAGCATGCACACCGATGAGTTGGTTAAAAAAATCAGGATTCATCAGTTGCAATCCAGGTTCAAATAACTCGGCACGAATGCCTAAGATCATACAGCCGCCAACCAAAAACATGATGAGCGAAAAGGTCAGGTACATCGTACCAATATCTTTATGGTTTGTGGTCGTTAGCCAACGCATAATACCTGTTGGGTGGTCAGCATGTTCGTCATGGTGCGCTACCGTTGTTGTACTCATTACTATCTCCTGTGCCTAAACTTGACTATTGACGTGCAGCTTTTACTTGTGAGGGCTGTACAAAATCGCCCACGCTATTGCCTAGTGCATTGCGCTCATAACTGATAACAGCGGCGATTTCAGTATCATTTAATAAGGCTTTCCACGCGGGCATTATATTTTTACCGTTGAGTACGCGATCCAAATGGCTATCAGGTAAATATTTTCCATCTGCGCCGAAAATTGGTGCAGTGGTAATTTTGCCACCAGTCAAGGCTGGGAACGCTGGAGGTAAGCCGGCACCTGTCACTTGGTGACAAACTGCGCAGTTTTTCTCATAAACTTCTTTACCTTTAGCAACCAGATCTTCTTTTGTCCATTCTTTATCGGCGCCAGCGTCAGCTTTAGCTAACTCATCTTTCTTGGCAAGTACCCATGCTTTGTATTCTTCTTTAGAGACGGCATTAACAACCACAGGCATGTAGCCATGACCTTTACCACAAAGTTCTTTACACTGCCCGCGATACACACCAGGCTTAGTCACCTGCACCCATGTTTCACGGATAAAGCCAGGCACTGCCACGCGTGAAGAACCAAACTGCGGTACCCACCAGTTGTGCAACACATCAGTTGCCGTCATTAGCACACGTACTTTTGTATCGACTGGTAATACCAATGGGTTATCTACCTCTAACAGGTAGTTTTGACCTTTTTCTTCTTCGTTATGCATTTGCTTATTATTAGTTGTCAAATTACTGACAAATTTAATGCCTTCTGCATCACCGCTCATATATTCGTACTGCCAGCGCCATTGTGAACCAGTGACTTTGATCACCATTTCAGAGCCGTTACGTGTGTCTTCCATCATAATGACGCTGTGATAGGCGGGAATGCCCATGATCACGAAGTCAATTAACAGCAGTATGGCAAATGGAATCAAGGTCCAGAAAATTTCTATTGCGGTTGAGGGGACTTTGTCAGCAACAGGTTTGAAACCCTTGCTTTTACGATGTGCAACAATAGAATAAATCATGATGGCAAGCACTACGACAAAAATCGCCATAGTAATCAGCATAAATTTATTATGGACGTGCAGCGTGTCTAAGGCCATTGGTGTTACTGGTTCAGGAAAGTTCCAGCTGTAATCCGCATGTGCAACCATGCTTACCAAAGCTAAAAGCAAGACGGCACCAATTTTTTTAAGTCCTTGCATTAACATACACGCTCCAAATTAATAATTAAAACCAAGTTAAGCATTAGGCCAAATTATTCAAATTTAGCTAACTGTACCTTGAGTTGTTTTGCGAGTTCAATGCGTTGCATATCATCCATAAAACGTTTACCAAATTCCACTTGCTTGCCATGTGAGCCTATAAAAAGGCCAACTGTTCCATCTAGCATGTCACGCAACGTTACTTTGACCCAGTAGCGTTGAAAGGTGATTTTCTCTGTACTTTTGTGAGCATGTTTTTCAATAACAACACTGTCACCTTCTAGTGAAATGCTTTCATAGTCATTGTAATGAACATGCACTTGGTAAAACGCAGCAGCAAATGCTAATACTTCAAGCCCAGCAAAAGGTAATACAAACCAAGCACCAATCTGCGACACACCAATGGCAACGATCATCACAATCAAGACAATGCTGGTGAAAAGCCATACAAAGCCCTTAGGAGACAGTGAGTTGCTTGGCTTAGCGATAATTTTGTAGCCTAAAGGATAGGATGCCATACATCACTCGCAATTTAATACGGTTGACCTGCCTATTACTTTTTTCGGTGTGACACTTTGACGCAGGTCAAAAAATAACACAAAGTAATTGCTGACTCAAGCAAAAGTTACATTATTGTAACAATTGTGAAATTGATAGTTACATTTAGTAAAAAAAGAGGTGGTGATTTTTGATATTGAATATTGGGCGCCTCTAATAATTCAACTTTGCAAGCATCCGTTTTGCGGCTTGCCTGCCTTCTCTACGATTAGCCTCAAACTCACCAGACTTTTGGGAGCTTCCATCTACGAGTCGAGCACAGTCTTTGATTGATGTATACAATAGTATTGCTGGCAAATACCTTATTATTCACTTAAATATTGATGTTGATTGAATAAATGATTCAAAATAACACCTTGAAAGGAGCGCTATGCTTGAGAAATTCACCCATTCGCCACGTGTAGCCTATTTCTCCATGGAGATTGCTTTGCGTAATGAGATTCCAACTTACGCAGGCGGTTTAGGTGTGTTAGCTGGTGACATGGTGCGTTCTGCCGCAGATTTAATGTTGCCCATGGTTGCGATTAGCTTGGTAAGCCGTGCTGGTTACTTTCGCCAAAAAATTGATGAGCAAGGCCATCAGGTTGAGCTCCCTGATTTTTGGCAGCCTGAACTCTGGGCGAAGCCACTGGATGCCAAAGTGGCCGTCACCATTGAAGGTCGTCTTGTTTGGATAGGTGCATGGCTGTATTTAGTAGAGGGGCTCAGCGGCGGCAAGCAGCCTGTGCTTCTGCTAGATACTGACCTTAACGAGAATAGCCCTGAAGACCGTGAACTCACACACTATTTGTACGGTGGCGATTCGACCTACCGCCTGAAGCAAGAAATTGTGCTTGGCATCGGCGGGGTACGGTTACTGCAGGCGCTGGGCTTTACTATTTTTCATTACCATATGAATGAAGGCCACTCTGCCCTGCTAGGTGTGGAACTGTTACACCGTTATGCTTACCCTCTGGAGGAGTTGAGGGCGGGAGAGCCGCATTACGACATTCCCCGTGTACGTGAGATGTGCAGTTTTACAACCCACACCCCCGTAGAAGCAGGACATGACCGCTTTGATTATGCGTTAGTGAATCGAGTGTTTGATAATACTTTTGACCTACTCACAATTAGGCATCTGGCTGGGGAAGATTCACTGAATATGACGTGCCTGGCTTTAAATTTGAGTGAGTATGTGAATGGTGTTGCAAAAAGCCATGCGGATATTTCCAATAAAATGTTCCCCGGCTATCAAGTGCATGCCATTACCAACGGCGTACATCCTTTGACTTGGGCTGCAGACAGTTTCCGCGAACTTTATAACACGCGTATTCCAGGTTGGCACCATGAGCCTGAACTGCTCATACGCGCAGAGTGCTGTATCTCTGATGAAGCTATTTGGCAGGCGCACCAGCAAGCAAAAACAGCGCTTATTGAGCAGATATTTGATTTAACTGGGGCTAGGTTCGATCTCAATATTCCAATCTTGTCGTTTGCAAGGCGCATGACGGCCTACAAACGCCCGGATATGCTATTTACCGATATGGAGAGATTAAAACGAATTGCCCGGCAATATCCATTTCAGATAGTCATGAGTGGTAAAGCACACCCCAGTGACGAAGGCGGCAAAGCACTGATTGCTGAGTTGCATGGCTACGCCAATCAGCTGGCAGGCATCATTCCTACGGTGTACTTACCCAATTACAATCTTGATATTGCACATGGCGTGGTGGCTGGCAGTGATGTTTGGCTTAATACGCCGCTTCGCCCGTATGAGGCTTCTGGCACCAGCGGTATGAAGGCTGCAATCAATGGCGTACCCAGCCTGTCGGTACTTGATGGCTGGTGGATTGAAGGCTGTATTGAAGGTATCACCGGTTGGGCCATTGGTAACATGATCAGCAGTAATGGCAGTGATGCCATTGCCCTATATGACAAGCTGGAACAAGTGGTGCTGCCACTTTATTATCATCAGGATGCAAGCCGCTGGATTAAGGTCATGAAATATGCCATCAGCAAAAATGCATCTTACTTCAACAGCCATCGCATGATGCGCCGCTACTTGATAGAAGCCTACACTAGATGAGTTAGGCTGAAAGTTTCAAAACTGCTAATCAGCATAGACGGCTGAAACCGAAATTAGACATAAAACTCTTTGCGCGCAGCCATTCAATATCGTCGCACTCATGGTGATTGTTTACAGAAGGCGATAAGGCTCGGTAGCGCTACCTCCACTGCGCGTTCGCCCTCCTCAATCGCCTCCTTGGCGCGATGAAAATCAAGCAAGCCGAGGTGTGTCAGGCGTGGCGCTACAATCACATCGGGCGGCTCGCCCGCCATGCGGCTACGGCTAATGCGTACCTGCATAATATTGATACTGGAGGTTACCACGTCGAGCACGGAGGGAAGCTTAGGCTCATTGTCCCGTTGCGCTGGAATAAATGCGCTAATACTCTCTTGCAGTTTGCGTTTCCATTCGCTGACCTCTGCGCGCGGCACTTCAAGCTCATATTCCTCACGCAAGTTACGGCCTATAATGTCAGAACTAAGATCGACCGCAATCACGACATCGGCGCCCATCGCGCGTGCTAGCGATACCGGTACCGGGTTCACAAGGCCACCGTCCACCAGCAACCGGCCTTCATGTAGCACCGGCGCAAACAACGCGGGAAGTGCGATGGAGGCACGTACTGCTTCGACGGTCGAACCCTCGCGTAACCAGACCTCCGCCCCGGTATGTAACGCAGTGGCTACAGCTGCATAAGGCATGGCTAAGTCCTTGATCGGGCGGTCGATGAAATTAGAGCGAAAGAACTCTATTAACCGATCACCCTTGATCAACCCGCCATTCATACTTACATCCAGAAACGAGAACACGTTAGTAATGCCCAGCCCGAGTAGCCATTGCTCGAAATGTTCCAGCTCGCCCGCGGCGTAGGCCGCTCCCACTAGTGCGCCAATTGATGTGCCGCACACCAAGTGTGGCCGAATGCCGGCTTGTTCCAAGGCCCGAATAACGCCCACATGCGCCCAACCGCGAGCCGCACCGCCGCCTAGCGCGAGTCCCACTCGCGGCTCGCGAGGTATATTCATATGCGGTCTCTCCATACAACGCTGCTGAATTCACACTGACACATCACGGTATAGCCTTTCATCCCTAACAGTTATAAGCGGACACCTACGTCCGTGTGCTATTGAATAGCATGTACGATAGTATGTACAGATGCAAATACTTTATCTAAGTCTAAGCATCAATTTTAGCGTAATAATTTTTTTAAATTTATAGAAGCTATGCTGGCTGCTTTTTTGGGTGATGGTCGCTACCCGATAATCTCGAAGCCGTTGTAACTGCCATCATCGATTTCGATTTCGATTTCGACTCGCTCCACATGCGCAAGCTCCGGGCCGCGCTGGGTCCAGCACACAAGGGCATCTACGGCAACTGAATCACCATGCACTGCAGCCTCTACCGAGCCATCGCTGCAGTTCCTCACCCAACCGCTGACCCTCAATCTTTGCGCTTCGCGACGCATCGAGTTGCGGAAGAACACACCCTGTACACGGCCATGAATCATGAGGCGTAGCTTCTTCTGTGGTTGAACTGGAGGAGTGGTCATTCTTGTTCTCCTGTAATCATTTGCGTGCGGAATAGCATCCTGTCCGGAATGACAGTCACGTTGATTCGGCATCATCGAAACAGCCAGTCAATCTTCTCCGAAGCAAACATTCAACGTGTGACATGAGCAGCATGTCCGTAGCTTACCTCGAGGTTATCATCTAGATGGAGATTAGGCATCTCTTACGCTCCCAACACGCCGACGAAAAAAGAGCCAACCATAGATCGCGATATTGACGATGACGACCACACCAGCTAGTGCGAACTGAATCTCTCGTGTGAGGCCGGAAGGGTAGATGATATCCAGTAGATAGTGCTCAACGAAGCTTTCCGTGTAGCCAGATTGTCCCGCTTTAATACGCAAGTAGTTCTCCAGGTACGTGAGTGGACAGACGCGACTAGTGAGTTCAACAAAGAATCCCCAAGCAGCTGCTGGAAGATGGACAAAAGGAATCCAGCGCCGCCATACTGTCATTGTGCCACCCAGGAGGGCAAACAGAATGAAAGCTAGATGGAGCAAGAGCACGCTGTCAGCAGCTAAACGAAAGTACACAACCGTTAAGATGCAGGCTGGATTGACCTACATTATGCATTTTGTAATGACCTATTAAACTTGTAATTTACTAAGCATTATACTAAGTTAACGTTAAAAAATGGGGCCATATAAAATGCAAATTGCTGAGAACGATGGATCAACTTTGGGTGCATATCTACATGGAATGCAAATAAAAAATTCAAGTGTAGCGCGCGTGTTTTTTGCCCTGTGGCCAGAAGCATTGGCACGGCGGGCATTGCATACGTTAACAATGGAATATCAGTCACGGTGTGAGGCGCGCGCCATGGGTGCAGATACCCTGCATATGACCTTGCTGTTTCTGGGGGAGATAGAACGTGCATGTCTGCCGCGGTTAATACAAACCGCGGACAAGGTGTCGGCACCAGCTTTTGGATTTATATTGGAGAGACTTTCATTCTGGCAGCATAACCGAATTGCTTATGCGGCACCTCTGGAAAAAATACCCGCACTGTGTCAACTGGTCACGGCGCTACAGCAGGAACTGATAGCAGCGGGTTTCTGGTTTGATAACCATGAGTTCAATCCACATGTCACATTGTTACGTCGCGTCGGGCATGTTTTGGAGTCGCAGGCCATTACGCCCATTATGTGGTGGGTAGACTCATTCGTGTTGGTAGAATCAGTCATGACTGACCGAGGGGTGCACTACCAGATACTCCAGAAGTGGCCGTTATCCCCTATGATCGCTCAATGCTGACAAGCGCGTCGCTGTTAAGGTATATGCTGGATTAGTCAGCTTTAAGTTATTTTGTAATGACACTCCATAAATAACATCAAACTTGGCTGCACGGCTATATTCTATAGAATGGATCAATGCTAATGAATTTACCGAATGAATTCAATCGTCTTCTAAAATACGCTTACCTTCATCCTCAATGTCTTCAAATTGACCGCGATAAACTGCCCACCAAAGACCACCGAGTACGATAAGCGCCATAACGACGGAGAGTGGAATGAGTATAAATAGTATATCCATGATTAAGTCCTTTAGTTTAGACCTTTGGGTTTAGATCTTTAGTTATCGTGTTGGGTGGCATTTGTAATGCTGGTTGAGAATTTGGTTAAGCGCAAGGCGTTTGCGACCACAATCAATGAACTCACCGCCATGCCCAGCCCCGCTAACCAAGCGGATAACACACCAGAAAATGCCAGAGGGATGCTGATGAGGTTGTAAGCAATCGCCCATGCGATATTTTGTTTAATGATTTGCATGGTGTGTTGTGCATGGCGAATCAGGTATGGGATTTGACTAATGTCACCATTAAGAAAAACATAATCAGCATGGGCTTGCGTTAACGGCACACCTTTACCCATGGCGATTGAAACATGCGCACTGGCTAAAATTGGACCATCATTAAGACCATCCCCCACCATCAGCACTTTTTTGTGTTGCGCTTTGAGTGTTTGCAAGCGTAACAGTTTGTCATGCGGGCTACAGGCCGATTGATAGTGTGAAATGCCAATTTCTTTTGCGGTATTTTCAACGGCATTGGATTTATCACCAGATAAAAGTTCAATATCGAGGTTTGCTTGTTTTAGCAATTGTATGGTGAGTGCGGCCTGCTGTTTAATGGCTTCTTGTAGTGTGAATGTGGCTAACCAGCCGTTGGCATCGGCTAAAAACACCTGCTGACTATGCTGATTTATTTCAATGGCGCCACAAAATTGTGCAGCGCCTAATTTTAGTTCTCCAGTAACCAGTTTGGAGTCGTTGAGTAGGGCATTAGCCGTCAGGTTTTTTATAGAGGCGCTGATGCCGGCCCCAACCACTTCTTGAATGTTGTCCAGTTCGATAGCCAGTGCCAATTGCGGATTATTTTTACATGCGTTGAATAATGCACGGGAAATCGGGTGTAAAGAGTGTTTGGCAATGGCGCCAGCCAAGGCTAGGGCGAGTGATTCTGACAGGCCATCTTTGTGTTGAATCGCTTTAATTTGAATGTGATCTTCAGTCAGCGTGCCAGTTTTATCAAAAATGATGGTGTCAATATCGGCAATGTTTTCAATGGCTTGTAGCCGTTTGATTAAAATGCCGCGCTTAACAAAGGCGCTGGCACTGGATAGCATGGCGGCAGGCGTGGCTAAAGACAGCGCACATGGGCAGGTGACGATGAGCACGGCGGCGGCCGTCATTAGTGCGCGCCCATGATCAATATCCCACAATAGTGCAGCAGCCAGCGCTGCGCTTAATATCACAAATAGCAAAAATGGTCGCGCAACACGATCTGCCAACTGCGAAAGTCTGGGTTTTTCAATGGCAGCTTGGTTAATCAGGTTGACAATTTGGCCATATTTGGTGGATTCACCAATGGTTTCAAGCGTCATGGTCACCGATTGGCGTAGATTGTAGCTACCAGCAATCACGGTGTCGTGCAGGTTTTTTGTAATTGGGGTTGATTCTCCAGTTAGTAGTGACTCATCAACGCTGGTGCTGCCAGAAACCAGTGTGCCATCGGCAGGAAAAGCTTCACCAATGTTGACACGAACTGTGTCGCCAATTTTAAGTTGCGAATTAAGTACACGCGTAAAGGTGCCATCTGCATTTTGGCGCTCAGTGTTTTCAGGGATGCGGCTTACCAGGTTTTCTAGCGCACCTAAGGTTTTGCGATGCAGTTTGACTTCAATTAAACGTGCAGACAGTAAAAAGAACACGAACATGGTCAGTGAATCAAAATAGACGGTATGCCCCCACCAGCCATTAGGTTCAAAAGTTGCGGCTGAACTCACAATAAATGTGATGATGATGCCCAATGCAACTGGCAGATCCATGCTGATTTGCCGTCGCTTTAAATCACGCAGTGCGTTGCTGAAAAACGTGTTGCTGGAAAATAACAACACAGGCAGGCTAAGTAGCCATGATGCCCAATTAAGTAGATGAAGAATGTCGGGTGAAATTTCACCTGGCTCTGTGAAGTATGTCGGGCTTGCGTACATCATCACCTGCATCATGCAGAAGCCTGCGACCATCCAACGCCAAAATGCGGCACGTTGTTTTTTGAGCGACTCTTGGTCGCTCATCAGCTCGGATGCAGGGCTGGCGCTATAACCCAAGGCTTGAATCGTAGCGAGAATTTTTGAGGGTAGCGTGATTGCAGGTGACCACACCACAACCGCACGTCTTTTAGACATACTCACGCGCGCACTCACCACGCCAGGAGACGCCTGCAAGCCTTGCTCAATAATGCCAGAACAAGCAGCGCAACGCAGACCATCTAGTAATAAGTTAGATTGCACCAGCGATTTTGAGGCATCATGATCAAATGGCTGGCTAAACGCTTGCCATTGATCTTCGGTATCTAAAATGGTCCAGGCTGGGTTTGGTGAAACGTCTTCAGCAGTGAGGGTGTTGGTTAGCAAAAACTTACTCCATGCAAGGTGTTGATGATGGGGGGTAGCCAAATTTAGGAAAGAGGTTTTTAATGCTCTTTGGAAGTGTAATTATATATTGAAAAACAAGGTTTCAACCCCATATCGAGTCTAGGTTAACCTTATAAACACAGGAGTGAAACATGCGCTTTGATAAATTAACGACTAAATTTCAACAAGCACTGAATGATGCACAAAGTTTGGCGGTGGCGAGTGATTGCCCCACGATAGAGGCTTTGCATTTGTTGTCAGCGTTGCTTAATCAGGATGATGGTGGAACCAGTTCGTTATTAGCGCATGCCGGGGTGCATTTGGCACCACTTAAAACCGGGCTAACTCATGCGATTGAGAATTTACCAAAATCATCGGCTAGTTCTGGCGAGGTGTCGCTGTCACGTGACCTTAATAACCTGCTTAACGTGACAGATAAGCTGGCGTTAAAGCGTGGTGATGGTTTTATTGCCAGCGAGATGTTTTTGTTGGCATTGGCGGACGATAAAGGCGCTGCTGGTAAATTACTCAAGACGCATGGCTTGTCTAAAACGGCTTTGGAACAGGCGATTGATGCCGTGCGTGGCGGTGAACAGGTAAATGAGTCTGATGCTGAATCTAATCGCGAGGCACTCAAAAAATATACGGTTGATTTAACTGAACGAGCCAGATTGGGCAAGTTAGACCCAGTGATTGGGCGTGATGATGAGATTCGCCGCGCTATTCAAATTCTCGGACGCCGTACAAAAAATAACCCGGTGCTGATTGGTGAACCTGGCGTGGGTAAAACCGCGATTGTCGAAGGCTTGGCACAGCGTATTGTTAACGGTGAAGTGCCAGATTCACTCAAGGGTAAAAAAGTCTTGTCTTTGGATATGGCGGCTTTGCTGGCAGGTGCCAAATACCGTGGTGATTTTGAAGAGCGGCTGAAATCTGTGCTAAAAGAATTGGCGCAGGATGAAGGTCAAACCATCGTGTTTATTGATGAAATTCATACCATGGTGGGGGCAGGCAAGGCGGAAGGTGCGATGGATGCCGGCAATATGCTTAAACCTGCTTTGGCGCGTGGTGAGTTGCATTGTGTGGGCGCAACCACTTTAGATGAATACCGCAAATATATTGAAAAAGATGCCGCATTAGAGCGCCGCTTTCAAAAAGTGTTGGTCGATGAGCCGACAGTTGAGGCGACTATTGCTATTTTGCGCGGGCTGCAAGAAAAATATGAGTTGCATCACGGCGTAGAAATTACCGATCCTGCTATTGTGGCAGCGGCAGAGCTTTCACATCGTTATATTACTGACCGTTTTTTGCCAGATAAAGCGATTGATTTGATTGATGAAGCGGCAAGCCGCATCAAGATGGAGATTGACTCCAAGCCTGAGGTGATGGATAAATTAGAGCGTCGTTTAATTCAGCTAAAAATAGAGCGCGAAGCGGTGCGCCGCGAAAAAGACGAAGGCAGCAGAAAGCGCTTTGAGCTGATTGAAGAAGAAATTACCAAGCTTGAAAAAGAATACGCTGACCTGGAAGAAATTTGGAAAGCTGAAAAAGCGCAAGTGCAAGGCTCTGCGCACATTAAAGAAGCGATAGAGAAAGTTAAATTTGAGATGGAAGAAGCCACGCGTAAAGGCGAGTGGCAGAAAGTCTCTGAGCTGCAATACGGCAAACTGCCACAACTTGAAACGCAATTAAAACAAGCCTCCAGTGCTGAATCTACTTCAGCACAAAGCAAACATAGAATGTTACGCACTGAAGTAGGCGCGGATGAAATTGCCGAAGTGGTGAGCCGTGCCACGGGCATTCCCGTGAGCAAAATGATGACGGGCGAACGTGAAAAACTGCTGACCATGGAGGCTAAGTTGCATGAGCGCGTGGTTGGGCAGGATGAAGCGGTGCGTTTAGTGTCCGATGCGATTCGGCGTTCGCGTTCAGGTTTAGGTGACCCTGGTCGTCCTTATGGCAGCTTTCTATTCTTGGGGCCAACCGGCGTGGGTAAAACCGAGCTATGTAAATCATTAGCTAACTTTTTATTTGACTCTGAAGATCACTTGATTCGTATCGACATGAGTGAATTTATGGAGAAGCATTCAGTGGCACGCATGATTGGTGCGCCTCCTGGCTATGTGGGTTACGAAGAAGGCGGTACGCTGACGGAAGCGGTGCGTCGCAAACCTTACAGCGTGATCTTGCTGGATGAAGTGGAAAAAGCACACCCTGATGTATTTAATGTGCTGCTACAAGTGTTGGATGATGGTCGCTTGACCGATGGTCAAGGGCGTACTGTTGATTTTAAAAACACCGTGATTATCATGACGTCTAATTTAGGTAGCCAGATGATACAGAGTATGGCTGACCAAGATTACCAAGTGGTGAAGTTAGCGGTAATGGGTGAGGTGAAAACGCATTTCAGACCTGAATTTGTCAACCGTATTGATGAAGTGGTGGTGTTTCATGCGCTTGGTGAAGCTAACATTAAATCAATTGCGGCTATTCAGTTGCAGACTTTAGCTAAACGCTTGAACGCAATGGATATGCAATTGGAGCTGACAGAAGCTGCCATTACAGAAATTGCCAATGCCGGCTTTGACCCAGTGTATGGTGCGCGCCCTCTTAAACGTGCGATACAGAGTGAGATTGAAAACCCATTAGCGCGTGAAATTTTAGCGGGGAATTTTGTGGCTAAAGATACGATCAAAGTGGATGTGAAGGCGGGTAAGCTTGTGTTTTCAAAATCTAATGCCTCATGATTTTACAGCGTGATTTAAAAGCGTTTGAAGGTCTTTGCACGACTGAAACTCTGTAGCGTTAACATTATTCGTCATTTTCTCTGTTCCCTGAGCTTGTCGAAGGGTGGTGAAAATGACGAAGCTGTTTAAAGCGTTTAGTGAGTTAATAAGGTTGTGCCTTCACCCCAATGCCCTATGATTGATGTTGAAAGGCGTGGAATGATGCGTAAATGCATTTATTTTTTTAGAAGCTTCTTAAAGTTTAGCTTTTTATTAGCTGGTTTCTTATTTGTGCTTACAGGGTGCAGTACATCAAGTCAGCAGCAAAATATGAAGCCGCCGCAGATAGATCGTATTTCAGAAGCTGAGTTGGCGCGAATCATACCAACGCCAGTGGCCGAACTCAGTTTGGATGATGTTGTTAGATTAAGTAAAGCAGGTAGCAGTGCCGACCAAATCATTGAAAAAATTAAAACCAGCAACTCTTTATACGATTTAACGCCCAGCCAAAGTATTGCATTAAGTCAGCAGGGCGTTGATTCCCAAGTGTTAGATTATATGCACACCAGTCGAGAACTTGCCTTAAGAAACAGCATCGCCGATGAAATCAATAAGCGTGAGAAAGAAAAACGTGACGAGGTGGAACGGCTAAAACGCCAACAGTTGCAGCAACAACGTTTTTACGACCCTTTTTGCCGAGGCTTTTATGGGTTTTATCCTTATGGATACGGGGCTTATGGCTCAAGATTTGGCTCTCACTTTGGCCTAGGCGCCGGCTATGCAAGGCCATGGGATTGCTGGTAATCTAAATCGACACTGTTTAGGTTATTGACAGCACAATGTATCATGACGATTAAACCGATAATTTCGGCTGCCGGGATTAGATAACTTTTGTTCGCCTGTCTATCAGATAAAAAGTCTTTTTTGTATTGTCGATAGAGGGCTCTGGTAATCCGTCAACTAATTCATATATGGGCATCTCTAAAAATTCAAGTTTCTATGCTAAGCAAGACGCGAGCAAAAAATTATGACGCTGCATATGCTTGATATGTAAGGAGTAATTTTTTGTGAATAACGCCGCATAGCAACGGAAATTGGATTTTTAGAGGTGCCATATAAGCTACTGAGCCACCTGCTGCCGCAGATACTCTTTACGTTTCATTGCGAGGTAATCAACCCGTTCTACTTCATGCAGCTGGCGGGCGTACTGATCGGTGCCGTCATACCATTTCTGCAACCTTTTCTCTAACTGATCCTTGGTTGGTGCGGTCAACGCGGCAAGATAAGCATCGATAGCCAGGTAATAGCGCATGGTATTGCGTTCCACCACGCCACGTACCCCTTTAATATAGGTAGGTTGGCCATTGGGTAGTTTGCCGGTGACAGTAAACCCGACCTTATCCCTGCCGATTGTTGCCAGGTAGCCTTGCATGGTGAGGCTACCAGTTAAACCAAAGGTATAGGCATAGGTGAAATGCAGAAAGGTGCGCCCATATTTAACCGGTGTAGCTTCAACCCAGATGCGATAGTCACGGGTGCTCAAGGGCCCGTTCTCAGCATTGAGTTCCAAGGCGAAATAATCCGGTGTCGTGATTATCCCGCGATAGTTGAATTCGACACGATAGGCATCCGCCAGCGGCTGAAAGTATTTCTTACCGAGATCTACAGTGAGGACAGTGTCAGCTTTGCTGCTGGAAGCATGACAGTATTTGATATTAACGTGCAGTATCAGCACATCACACCAATGCGCCGGGTTGTTGAGCGCCTCGTTAACGGTGGCAAACGGATAATCGACTACGGCATAGATTTCGCCCTTCAGATCGTGCGAAGATTCTGCCGAATTAAGATAGAGCGCACGTTGAAACTGATTGTTGCGTAGCTGCTTGCCCAATTCCGTGTACTTGGCGCGCAGCGGTATGTTGGACACATCTGGCTCTGCGGCAAAAGATTTCCCGCAAACAAGCCATACGCAGCAGATAAGCACAAAAACTGGCATCCATCGCAACGACCTTGCCTTGAGCCGCTGGCTAATATACATATACTTTAATTCTCATTTGAAAAATTTACTGTATTGTAAAAAGTCGGTTTGAATCGGTGCATATTGGTGATTTACAACCAGCGCGCCCACAAGCGCGCAGTCCTTTCTTTGATGCGGGCGACGATTGAACGTTTTCTCCATGCTTCGAGCGTAATAAGTTTGGACGATTCCAGGTCTTTCTCAAACAGGGCCTGCATTTGTGCACCGAAATCCTGGCCCAGCATGACGGCGTTGATCTCCTGATTATTGACGAAACTACGCCAGTCGAGGTTGGTTGAGCCTATGGTGGACCACACGCCGTCTATGAGCGCGGTTTTGGCATGCAGCAATGCATCCTGTCTTTCATAAATCTTGACATTAGCGCTCAGCAGCTCGTCGTAATAAGAACGCGAAGCATAAAACACCATGGCCGAATCGGTTGTTTCAGGTAGCAATAGTCGCACATCTACGCCGCGCTGCACCGCTTCCTTCAGTGCAGCAAGCAGTTGCGGATCTGGAACAAAATAGGCATTGGTCAGAAAAATCTGGGTTTCTGCGCTATTAATGGCGGAGAGCAAGGTTACATACATCTGGCTGTAAGGCTCCTCGGGCGAACTGCCGATGGCACGCACGACTTCATTGCCCTTGTTCCCAGGCTCAGGAAAATAAGCTTTGTCAGCTAATGGATCGCCTTTTTGCTGATTCCATGTCGCTATAAATAATTTCTGGAATTCGCTAACCACTGGCCCCGCCATACGCAAATGAGTATCACGCCATTGCTGTTTGTTTTTGGTTGCTTTTGATTTGCCAAATGACCCGCTGGAATAGACACTGCTGATATTGATACCGCCCACAAAGGCGACCTGCCCATCCACAATCAATAGCTTACGGTGATCACGCTGATTGACTTGCCAACCCTTACGTGTGATGAGCGGATTGATCGGATTATATTCCAACACATTGATACCGCTTTCTTTCAGCGGTTTGAAAAACTCTTTCGGTGTGCTGATTGAGCCTACGCTGTCGTAGATAAGGTTTACCTGCACGCCACTACTTTGCTTGCTGATTAATTGCTTGGCAAATCGTTGCCCAATTTCATCATCTTCGATGATGAAGGTCTCCATATTGATATGGTCTTTTGCATTTTCGATGGCTGCGAACATGGCGTCATAGGTTGTCGGGCCATCGACCAGAAGTTCTACCTTATTGCCTACTACCAGCGGGCTACCAACAATTTCCGTCTCCAGTGCCAGATGTTTATCGAAGATATTGGTCTCGTCACCATTTTTTTTAAGTTTGGCGAGAACCGCCTTGCTCTGCTGGGCAGTCAGCGGTCCATGCGCACCATCTAACTGTACCGGATGCGATGGCTGCATTGCCATGTCGGGCACCATGGTGGGTATTGACGAACAGCCTGTGAGCACTGTCAGGCAAAGCGCTGCTACCAATTGTGTAGTGCTGACATACTTAAATTTTTTTATATGCATCAGTATTACCCTCAAACAGTCATTCCACTCTGTATTCACAATGAAGGAAGACCACAAGCAGCACAAAACCTTCCCTCGGTGAGGTCAATTCCCATGTCGGAAGTTGCCAGAGAGAATGGTTCCCTAAGTCAGGAAGTTAAATTACCGTGTAATTTTACTGCCGTCTGTACGTTAGCGCACGTATATTCGGCCATTAAAATATAGCTCAATGATCGGTTGACGAGCTTAACGGGTCATTGCATATTTTTACTTTTTATGTGCGATACCGAACGGAAGTGCCTAGGTTTGGTCCAGTAATATATGACAAGTTAGAGTTAATGTCGCATTTCGTTGACAATCATGACTCCGACCTTTAGTTATAGAGCTGGAGGTGACAAAATGTTTAAAATTCGCTATGTATTCATTGTGTTAGGGATGTTGTTCTGCTCGGCAGCTTCTGCTGCTGTTCAGGTGAGTATCGGTATTGGGCTTCCAAACGTAAGCATCGGGATCAACGTACCAGCCTATCCAGAGTTTGTCATCGTGCCGGGTTACCCGGTCTACTACGCACCACAAATGGAAGCAAACTTCTTCTTTTATGATGGCTTGTACTGGGTTTACCAAGATGATAACTGGTACGAAAGTTCTTGGTACAACGGCCCTTGGTGGCTTGTAGATCCAGAGTATGTGCCGTTATTTGTACTGCGAATTCCTGTGCGCTACTATCGCCTACCGCCTGCTTACTTTATTGGATGGCAGTTTGATGCATCGCCGCGTTGGGGTGATCACTGGGGTCATGATTGGAATCAGCGTAGAAGTGGGTGGGATAGATGGAACCGTAGCTCTGCCCCAGCACCGGCGCCGTTGCCTGCTTATCAACGGCAATATTCAGGAGATCGGTATCCTCGACAAGTGGAACAGCAGCATGAGCTTCATCAACAGAATTATCGTTATCAGCCACGCGATCCTGTAGTTCGTCAACACCAGCAGGAGCAATTGAAACAAAGAACACCTACTCAGCAGGAAAAACAAAGAATGCCTGAAGAGAGAGGTTCTAAGCAGCAGGATAACCAACAATCTATACCACGTCAGCAAGATAGACCAGAAACCCCACGCTCACAATCACCGCAAAAGGGCGGTGTAGATGTTCAGCGGTCAACCCCAGCCTCTCCACAACAGGAACGCCCGGAAGTTCAAGATTCTAGGCAGCAACCACAGCCGAGGCTAGACCAGCGTGAACAGCAGATGCCAGGGGCGCCTGCTCAGCAGGTAAAACCTCAGCAAGAAAGACAGAGAGCTCCTGAGGATAGAGGTGTTAAGCAGCAAGATATCCAGCGTTCTACGCCACCTCAGCAGGCTACACCACCTCAGCAGGATAGCCCGGCCGCCACGCGCTCACAGCCACCGCAAAAGGGAGGCATAGAAGTTCAGAGGTCAACTCCCTCATCTCCGCAACAGGGACGCCCTGAAGTTCAAGATCGCAGCCAGCAATCACAGCAAGGGCCAGGCCAGCCTGAGCAGCAGAAACCAAAGTCATCGGGACAGAAAGAGAAGCAGCAAGGGAAGGACACTACGAGTGAGCCAAAACGGGAGCAAGAACAGGAGCAAGGTCGAGGTCGCAATGAATGATACAGGTTGAGCTGATCTTTAGTGAACTTACATCGCGTAACAACAGGAAAGTTATTGGCTCACTTTGTTTTAAAGTAATCAAGCGCGACTAGGATATTCAACATGAAACGTTTCTTGATCGCACTGGCAGCGGTCTTTGCCAACCTTATCACCCTAGCGTGGATGGAATAAATAAGTAGTAATAATCTCAACGTACGCCTCTGCAGATTGCGGAGGCATGCGTGTCTATACACCATGTATTTGCTGGTGGTGATCATAAAAATTATGCGCAATGTGTACGTTGCCGCACAGAGTGATTTTTAAAAGAAGAGCATCATAAACCTACTGGAGTGAGTAGCAGTAAGTTACACAGCTTGAAATTTAGTATCACTCTTTTTTATTTAAACTTATATGGAGAATACAATCATGAAACAACTTAAATACATTCCTACGATTATCCTTGCTGGCATGTTGGTGGTCACGGTGGGTTGTACCTCAACGCCCAAGAAAGAAGATACATCAATGTCCAAGAAGGAAAGGGCAGGAGAATACATTGATGACAGTGTAATTACGACGAGGGTAAAAGCAGCGGTATTCAATGAATCTTCGTTAAAATCTTTTGAAATAAACGTCGAAACCTACAAAGGTGTAGTGCAGTTGAGTGGTTTTGTTAATTCAGAAGCCGATATTGCAAAAGCTGTAGAAGTTGCACGTAACGTTAAGGGTGTGACATCAGTTAAAAATGACATGCGACTTAAGGTTAAGTAGTAAATCTGCACGTCTAATAAGGAGTATAAAAAATGCTTGAAACTATTGCGATTATATTGATTATTCTTTGGGTACTTGGCTTAGTCTCAGCGTACACCATGGGCGGATTTATTCATATTCTCCTGGTTATCGCGATTGTGATGGTGTTAGTGCGTGTCATTGGAAGATAGGCGTCTATAACGATCTTAGGTTTTTCGAAGCACAAGGTGTCTAGTAAAACAACTATATTGGATTACTAGACTTTCCCACTACCAAAACATGTATCTATTAAGAGAAAATAAAACGAATGCAGTCAAAATGTTAGCAGTCGTGCTGATTGTAGCTGGTGCCCTAGGGTTGGTGTATGGTGGTTTCACTTATACCAAAGAGACGCATCAAACCAAGATAGGCCCGATAGAATTGTCGGTTAAAGATACGGAAACAGTAAACGTTCCGGTCTGGGTAGGTGTAGCGGCAATGGTTGCAGGCGCAGTTTTTCTTTTTGCGCGCAAGTAAAAATTTACCCTTTTTTAAGGTCTAATTAACATATGTAATATTTGTCGTCAAAATAGTTAGTTAACAATGGAGAACAGCATGGAAAAAGCCCATGATGAAATCAATAAAGACCAATTAATCAATGACTTTAAGGTAGTCGTTGCAGATGCAGAGGTCTTACTCAAAGCCACGGCAAACACTGGTGGTGAGAAACTGGCCGAGGTGCGCGCCAAAGCTGAGGACGCTCAATATAGCAAAAGCTGCGCTTGGCGATGCGCAAGCCGCAATGCTGGCCAAAACTAAAGCAGCAACCAAAGCCACCGATGTTTATGTCCACGAAAATCCATGGCGTTCTGTTGGTATGGCCGCCAGTATTGGTGTTGTGGTTGGTTTACTTATCGGTCGCCGCTAGTGCCTGACCATGCCTGAAAACATCCCTAAGTAAAGCCAGGGACTGATGGAGTCGCTATCTGACTCGCAAGCACATTAGTTGCCATTGTCCATACGCGGTTCGATCTATTGTCTACAGATCTTGAAGAGGGTAAAGAGCAATAAGCCCGTACATTTCCTTATCAGTACCCTTATAACGACTACAAAACTCCGCTTCATAAACCAGCGATGCTAAATACATCGTTAAGCATCAGTTTTACTGGCCTTTTATCGTCTGTCGTTAGCGCACGCATGTTTTTATAGGTAATGTGCGTTAACAGACGGATGATGAATGTAAATTCTCTTAATCTTCAAATTATGAGGCAAATAGTTAACAAGTTAATTGGATTGGTAATTTTTTGTCCGTCATTGTGATGATTTTTGACTGTCATACAACCAACCGCAAAGGAATACAAATGAACTGGGATCAAATCGAAGGTAATTGGAAACAATTAAAAGGTAGCGCTAAACAGCAGTGGGGAAAACTCACTGATGATCAGTTAGACGTAATTGCAGGTAAACGTGATCATCTTGCTGGCAAGATTCAGGAAATATACGGGATCACCAAAAACGATGTAGAGAAACAACTTTCCGATTGGCAGAATATGCAGAAGGACGCCAGTTGCTGTAGTAAAGAAACAAAAAATCATTAATTCATGAATAACCTGACTTTTACTGCAATTGCACCAGCGGTTGGTTTTACCTTCAGCATTGCCACTGCAGTGCTTGCTGTCGGCTTAACCTTCAGCATGACCGCTATGGCGAAAAGTATGTCAGATGATGAATATAAGGTTCTTGACAAAAATATTGAAGCTGAATATTTGATAGCTATGCAGAAGTGCAACAGCAAAGCTGGTAGCTATAAAGTGCTATGCGATAAAAATGCAAAAGTCGCTAGAGATAAAAATATTGAGAACTCCAGTGCGCAGATGCAGATGAAAATGCCCAAGGCTGATTTGTTGAAAAATAAGAAGCCAATTTTTTCAAACTCAATGAAGGTGATTGATGAACTTCCAGCTAATCTCAAAAAATCACGCTTAATGTAGAAATGTAAAAGTCATGTGTGTTTGCAGACGGAACAAAAATGTAAATTACCCAGCTTCTTTGAAATAATCAGAAAGGTAATTTAGATCGAGTCTGTTACCCTCGGTTAGCCTACTATCTAAAAAAAGCAATTAATTTATCATTCGGCTTATGTGTGACAGCGTACAGAACTATGTAATACATACGTTTAACCTGAGTAGGTACCAAATGCGATGATTCAAATCACATTGGTTTGTTAACGAATGTTTCAAATGCGTTCGTACCACTATTTTTTTATTCAAAGGATTTATTATGAACCGTTCAATATTGATATCAGCCCTGTTTGCGGCACTAAGCCTTGCTGCGTGTGATAAACCTACTGTAGTTAACGTTCCCGCCCCTGCCGTGGTTCCTGGACCTGCTGGCCCAGCGGGCGAGCCGGGAGTTCAGGGCAATACCGGCAACCAAGGCGACCCTGGAGTTCAAGGCAACACTGGCAACCAAGGTGAAACTGGAAGGACTGGTGAAAGTACTACCGTGATTATCACGCCGCCTGCAGAAGCAGCAAACTAAATCTACACATTGATAACCTTAAGGAGGGCGGCATGAGCTTAGGAACCATCTTATTGATTATTTTGCTTTTAATGCTTTTCCAAGCTGGCCACACAGTAAAAGCTGAGGCTATGGCCCTAGCGGTGGGTTGGGGTTAGTGGTTATCATTCTTATTGTGCTGGTATTATTGGGCAGAATATAACGGTACAGATGGCATGGGTAGTTTTTGTTGCACAATAAAGCTGACCCAACAGCGCTTAAACGCACTGTTGACTACTTTTGTATTTTTAGCATTAGCTGCTTGGAGTATGGCGACTATAATATCTGACACAGCCGGTATAGGGTCAAACCTTCTGGTATGCGTGACTGGATTTCTCAGTAAAAAAGGTAGTGCATCGGACGGCCCAGTGGGTATGGCGCTAGATAAGCAGGGCACGTTGTTAGTAGCGTGACGCAGGTAATATAGTCTGGCGCGTGACGGCAAAAAAAAGATATAAGCCTTAAGTTTAAAAATTGGAAATAAATTGAAGTATTTTTTTACAGTATTGGCCCTGATGGCATCAACTATTTCGTTTGCAGAAGAGCCCGTTAAATTAGGTGTGTGGTCTCGTGTGCAGGACTCTCTATCTCAAACATGGGAATCAAAAAACTATGAGCTGTATATCCCAGTTAACACCTGGCATAACCGCAACTACTATACTTCAGAAAAAATTGATTCATATAATGAGCAACCTTGGGGTTTAGGCATAGGTAAATATCGATTCGATGATGATGGCGATTGGCATGCTTTATACGTAATGACATTTCAGGATTCGCATAATGACGTGGAGCCTGTTGCGGGCTATGCTTTTCAAAACATATGGCGTCCTGCTGATGATTTCCGTTTAGGTGTCGGCTACACTGTTGGGGTGACAATGCGTCAAGACATGCATTATTTGCCTACCCCGGTGATTGCTCCGCTTATGTCCGTAGCATATAAGAAAATAGCAGTGCAATCCACTTACATTCTAGGTGGTGAAGGCCATGGTAACATTCTGTTTACTTGGTTGCGTTGGCAGCTTCAGTAGTTTGGTACAGTTTTTTTTAATGATTCATTCGCTGTTTTTTTAATTGATTAATGATGCCGAGTTGTTAGCTTTTGTTACCTAATCTGATCATCACGCCGCCAATGAGCAAGTCTGCTCAGAGCTTAGCTCTGCAAACGAGTCAGCCCCATGCGCTACGCGCTATCGTATTATTCGAAACGGTCAAAGGCATTGCTGCAATCATCGTAAGTCTGGGCTTGCTAAGCCTGGCGAATCAAAATGTGCGAGATTTAACTTATTTGCTGATTTACTATTTTCATCTTGACTCGGATGCACATTACTTCAAAACGCTGTTCGACTACTCCGATTTGCTAAGTAATGACAATTTGCGCACGGTGGTTTTAATGGCTTGGGCTTACGCAGCAATACGTTTCATCGAAAGCTATGGATTGTGGAAAAACCGTGTTTGGGCAGAGTGGCTGGCGGCGGTTTCAGGAGCCATTTATTTACCAGTTGAGATTAGACATCTCATACTGCATACCAACGCAATTAATACTGCGGTGTTGGTGACCAATTCGGCAATAGTAGCCTTCATGGTGTACCGTCTTTGGTGGCGACGCGCTGCAGCCTTGCAACATAGGTAATGGCCGTCATTACTTTCAATTATTCAGGCGTTGATTGGCAGGCAAAGTTTGGTCTGACGGTTTTGCTGATCTAAGCTATTAGTCAGCACTTGTTAGATTGCAATAGCTTAAGTATTTTGGCGATACTGAACATCAGACAGCAGGCGATTCATTTCATTTTTGACCACGGCGTAGCACTCGCAGGCATGGGTCTCTAATCCAGACCGATCAAGCACAGAAATGTGACCACGGCGGTAATTAATCAAGCCAGCGCGCTGCAAATTGCCAGCGGCTTCCGTAATGCCTTCGCGGCGCACACCGAGCATGCCAGCCACTAACTCTTGTGTAATGATTAAATCATTCGTCGGCATGCGATCCAGGGTCAACAAAAGCCAACGGCACAGTTGCTGCTCAACTGAGTGGTGTCGATTACAGGCCGCGGTTTGCGACATCTGTGTCATCAGGGCTTGGGTATAGCGTAACAATAAACGCTGCAATAAGCCGCCTCGATCGAACTCCCGTTTTAATATGCGCCGATCCAGTCGGTACGCATGCCCGGCAGTTTGTACCACCGCCGAGCTTGAGGTGGTGTCTCCACCCATAAATAGCGCAATGCCGACCATACCTTCATTGCCTACCCCCGCAGATTCAGCCGATGAACCAGACTCCATCATATAATGCAGTGACACAATCGAGGTGGTAGGGAAATAGGCGTGCTGCAACTGCATGCCAGGTTCGTAGAGTATTTCACCGAGTGGCATCAAAACCAGTTCTAGATGCGGCGCTAAAAACTCGAATTCCGCCGTTGGCAGCGCGGCGAGAAGATGGTTTTGATTCGGACTATGAGGTAATGGCATCTTTAACCTTTGAGCTATTACACACTATTATGCACTATTATGCACTTATGCACTTATGCACTATTTTTTTCGATGAGTTCTACGCCGATTCCGCGGTAACCGATAAATCGGCATGACGGGTCAAACATCGGCTCTCCGCTCACTTTGAACTTTTGTTGCAAGCCATCGGCATTAATCCGGTTGAAAATAAAATCCAGAAATGGCTTTCGGGCGGCAATTTTTGCTTGCAGTACATTCTGCTCCATCTCATTCCAGCCAGTTACCTTACCATCACTAGTTTCTCCCATCAATGAGTTGACCTGAATTCCGAGCATCTCTCGCACTGGGCCTGAAACCTTGGTGAAGTTCATATTTTCATCCTGCTCCCAGTACCAGTCTGAGGCCAGTTCGGTCAGACTGCGATAACGCGCTTCGCTTTCGCGCAGTTCGGCAGTGCGTTCCAATACGGTTTGTTCTAGCACTTTGTTGTAATTTTCAAGTTTTTTGTACAACAGCCGCACTTCCAGCATGTTGTGAATACGCGTTTTCACTTCAACTAAGTCAAACGGTTTGCTGATAAAGTCCTTTGCGCCTGCTTGCAAGGCGCGCAGCTTGTGACTCGGTTGGGCAGTGAGCACGAGCACCGGAAGGTATGCATCTTTCTCATTTGTCTTAAGTGCTTTCATCACTTGGAATCCATCCATTTCCGGCATCTGCAGGTCTAGCAGAATCAAGTCGTAATGGTGTTTATGGTGCAGTATGCAGACTTCCTGCGGAGTCATCGTGGAGGTAACAGATGTGTAACCTGACTCACTCAGCAATTGCTCAAGCAGACTGATATTGGACTCCTGATCATCTACAATCAAGATGCTGGCATTAAGAATTTCTGCTTCAGTAATCATGATGCTTATTCCTTTTCGGCTACTAGAGCTGCTGCTGTTTCCGCAAATTTTAGTGCCAGGTCCAGTGTTTCCATGAATTCGTTGACCTTGATCGGTTTGGTGAGATAACGGAAAAATCCAGCCTCCAGCCCTTTTTCAATATCGCGTGGCATTGCATTAGCACTGAGCGCAACCACTGGAATGTGCGCTGTTACGGGGTCGTCAACCAACATTTTAAGCGCATCAATACCGCTGATGCCAGGCAGATTGATGTCCATCAGGATGACATCCGGCAGGGTGGCGCGCGCAAGTTTGACACCTTGCCTACCATTTCTCGCACTCAATAGGCGGATATCGGGTCGTCGCGCAATAATATCTTCGACCAGCATTAGATTTGCAGGATTGTCCTCAACGTAGAGCAGAGTGCGCAAATGTGCATCGCTCTGCGCTTGCGCTTGGATGACAGCGTTATGTTCATTTTCCTGGTCAGTAGCTTGTGACTCAGTCACCAGATTTAGATCAGCCCAGTCCTGTTCAGCAACATGCAGTTCAGCTAAGTCCAGTTCAATCCAGAACACACTACCCTTGCCGACAGTGCTTTCAACGCCTATCTTCCCCTTCATTAAATCGATCAACCGCTTGCATACCACTAAGCCGATGCCTGTGCCTTCTTCGGACTTTGCCTTCTGTCCAAGTCGATTGAATGGCTGGAAAAGCTGCATAAGCTGTTCTGAAGTCAGTCCAGCACCAGTATCACAGACGCTGATGCGAACCGAATCAAAGGGGGTCAGGGTGCATTCTACGGTAACCGTTCCGTTTACCTTGTTGTATTTAATCGCGTTGGATAAAAGGTTGATAAGAACCTGCTTCACACGTGTCCGATCGCCTTTGACGCAATAGGGGGTTTCGGGAAAAGTCACGTTGATACCACGTTTTTGCGCCTGCGGCTCTATCATGGCCTCGCATTCATGCAAGATATCTGCCAGCAATACTGGTTCTAGCGACAGTGTCAGTTTGCCGGACTCAATCAGCGCGAGATCGAGGACTTCATTGATCAATTCCAATAAGTACCAGCCAGCCTTAAGAATCTGATCGACGCTTTTCTTTTGAGCAGGCGTCGGTGGCGGTGTTCCAGATTCTATGAGTTGGGCAAAGCCGAGTATCGCACCGAGCGGTGTGCGCAGTTCATGACTCATGCTGGAAAGAAAGTCTGATTTTGCGAGGTTGGCTTTTTCCGCCACGAACGTAGCGCGTTCAAGCTCAGCATTTTTATCCTGCAATGCCTGATCGAGTAGCGTTCGCTCTGCTTCCACCTGTTTGCGCGCAGTATTATCCGTACCGATTAGCAGGTAACCGATAATAGCGTTCTGCGCATCACGCAAGGCAGTGACCGACACCACCGCTGGAAAACGACTGCCATCTTTACGAATATAGGTCAGCTCGTAAATATCCTCAATACCGCGTGAGGCTTTGAACACCAACGCCTCAAAACCTGGTGTAATGGTGGTATCAAGCTCGACGCTCAAGGTCTTGGCACGGGCGATTACTTCTTCCGGATCAGAAATTTCAGCTGGCGTGATCTTGTTCATAACCTCTGCGGCTGTGTAGCCCAGCATGCGTTCTGCGCCGACATTAAAAATCTGAATAACACCCTTGGCATCGGTAGCAATACTGGAAAAATTGGCGCTGTTAAAAATCGCACTCTGCAAAGCGCCAGCCTTGAGTAGCGCTTCTTCCGCCTGTCTGCGCGCGGTGATGTCGCGCAATATGCAAGTAAAATAACGCTCGCCACCCAGCCACATTTCGCTTACTGCTATTTCCAACGGGAAAGGGCTGTTATCCTTGCGCCAGCCGATAACTTCGCGTCCGAGGCCGACGGCGCGGGCCTCATCGCTTGCACTGTAATGCTGGAGTGAACCATTGCGCTGTTCTTGATCAAGTTCGGGGATGAGTGTACTAAAGTTTAATCCAGTGAGTTCTGTGGCGCTGAAGCCAAACATGCGCTGGGCAGTTGGGTTAACGGTTTCAATAATGCCGTCACGAGCATGTAGCGTGATGATGCCGTCAGCCACGGTATTAAGAATCGTCTGAATCAGTGCGGCGTTGTCGCGCAAAGCCTGCTGCACAGCATATTCCTCGCTGACATTACGGAATACCAATACGGCACCGACTACCTGACCATCACGGTCGCGAATCGGTGCGCAGCTGTCGGCGATATCGCACTCGCTACCATTGCGCGCAATGAGTACGGTGTGGTTAGCCAAGCCTTGTATCGTGCCGTGCGCCAAAGTTGCTATCACTGGGATAGTGGCCGCTAAACGAGTTTCTTTGTTGATAATGGGAAAAATTTCGCCTATTGGACGACCAGCGGCTTCTGCTTGCGTCCAGCCGGTGAGCTTTTCGGCAAGCGGATTCAAGAGTGTCACATGCGCTTCGGCATTGGTAGTTATCACTGCATCGCCAATGGAATTGAGCGTCACTGCGAGCTTTTCTTCGCTGTCCTGCAGGGTGAGGTTGACCTGCTGTAGTCGTTTATTAGTCTCTTCTTGAATTTTGAGCAAATGCTGTGTTTCGAGAAGCACTAAATTCTTGAGCTGCTGCTGTGATTGCCGATAGATCAAATAAATGAATGCAACTGCAAACAGCGTCCATAGTAAGCCAGCGAGAATAATGACGTTAAACATACGACTCATGTTCGATTGTAGCGCTGCATCCTTCTGCGCCAGCGCGCTTTGCTGAATCTGCGTAAAGTCAAACATCTCAGCCCGAATCGAATCCATCAATCGTTTGCCATGACCTTCGCGCACTTCTGTGGTTACGGAAGTTATTTTATTATCGCGGCGTAACTCAATGAGACGTGCCATTTCCGCCATTTTGACATCAACCAATGGCACCAGAGCGTCTAGGTGTTTATTAGCAGCGCTGATTGTGGTTAGTTTGCGCAATTTATTTAGATCGTCACCAATACTATTGCGTACCGCTAAATATGGTTGCAGAAAGGTCTCGTCACCAGTCAACAAATAACCGCGCTCACCAGTCTCGGCATCTTTTAATGCGGATAGTAATCCGTCAGCTTTACTTAATACAAGAGAGGCATGTTTTCGTGCATCTGCTGCTTGCTGAATCTGATTGAAAGACCATATCGATATTGCCACCGCCATTGCTACAAGCAGGACAGCTACCGCAATAAAAGTAGAAATTTTATGAGTGGTTTTCAAGAGAAAAGGACCTTCCACCCAAAGCAAAATTCCTTAATAAGTGATAGTCGAGGTATTATCTGTGGCGCCTGAATTTTTGTGGAAAATGGCAGAATTGAAGTTATTTTGGGCATGACCGACCTTAGTTTAAAAGTATTTAAGTGTGTTTAGGTGTTAATTTAGTCTGATTGGTTGTGCAACCAAAGCTGTGAAAAGTCTCCAACATAGTTATACACGCATAACGCACAATAAAATGGATTCATTTGAGTGGTTGCCAATAAGGTTTAATTGAGCTCGCATATTTTTTTAACCATACCGGCTAATTATGGCGATTAAGCTTACGGATTTATGTACGCTATCCCACATAAGACCGTTATTTTTTTAAAACACGGTGCAGGTCTGGCCGCAAAATGAGGAATGCCACAATCGCGAAAAAGGCAAGGCAGGCAGCCATAATGAAAGGACTAGCTGGATGCAGTAACCACAAACCTCCCGCAATCAGTGATGCAGGCAGGTAGATGATGCCTGTCACGAAGTTATATATGCCAATTGCGGATGCGCGTCTTTCTAATTCCATGTCTGCGATGAAGGCTTTGCTTTGTGCTTCGTCAATGGCGTAGAACACGCCGTAGATAATAAACAATACAATTACCTGCCATTGCGTGGTCGTGAATGCGAAGCCAAGGCTCATTATTAGATAGGTCAGATAGCCTAGTATTATCATATTAGCTTTTCCCACTCTATCACTGAGTTTTCCTATCAGCGGGGCTGCAATTACGCACGCGATGTTGAATAACGCATAGAGCAACACAATATCCTTTACCGAGAAACCGACGTTGTGGGCGCGCAACAGTAGAAAGCCGAAACTAAAATAGGCCAGTGAAAAGATGCCTGCAGAAATAAGGAAATGTTTGAATTCAGGGCTGAGCATTCCCCATGTATCAAACATGCTCTCTCGTTGGTGCTGGATTGCGGGTTGGTCTTTGATAAGGCTCAGCGCGACGATGCTGAGCAAAGCAGGTACCAGTGCGACCCAGAATAGCATATGGTAAGCTGAGGCCCCATCTCCCAGCCAAGACAGTAGGCCATAGGCTATCAGTGGGCCGAAAATGGCTCCAGTCTTATCAAGTGCCTTGTGCACACCGAACGAGTAACCTCTATTTGCTTTATCGGCGACTGCCGAAAGCCAAGCATCGCGCGGAGGTCCTCGAAAACCCTTTCCCAGTCGTTCGATAACGCGAAAAGCCCCCAGTCCAACCACAGAACTGGAGACTAGTAGAATAATCTTGGCCAGCGTGGAGAAGCCATATCCTGCCAGAGCGAAAATCTTGCGCTTCCCAGTTCGGTCCGATAACCAACCTGAGAGGTAGTTCAATGAGGATGCGGAAAGGTCGGCAAAACCTTCGACCAGCCCCAGCAATGCAGTCGAAGCTCCAGCAACGGTGGTGAAGAAAATCGCGAAGACTGAAAAAATCATCTCAGAGCTAAGGTCAGTCAGCAAACTTACAAAACCTAGCTTGATTACGTCAGGATGTATGCCGAATTTACTTTCAGCAGGTTCAGGTGAAATTTGTTCGTGACTATCGCGGTTGCTTATCATAATCAGGGCTCCAACAAATGATAGAACAATTTATGGGCCTGATCGAATGTAATTGACTAGGGCCATGTTGCCATTTGTCGCAGATTTGTGCAGTGGCAGAAAGTTTCTTCATTATGTGCTTAATTGGTGTGTCCGTGGAAGACGGGTTAGTTCATACGTAAATATTTGAAGCAAAGAAACCGATGTTAAATCACCTAGGTACTTTTTAGCTAAAATAAGTTTTTTAAAGGCTTGCTTGGTGTAGGTTTTAATTCAAAAAAATAGCTGTATTGAGACCTTTGTATGAAATTTTTAAAATAGACGGAATCTTGTTGCAGATAATTAAAGTTAAGTTAAAATAACGAAATAAATATTTGTCTCATAAGCCATTGAATATAAATCAATGGCTATCAATTTTTTAATCAAAGAAAAAGGAAAATACAATGTCAGTTTTATTACGTTCTTTATCAGTATTAGGTGTTGCAAGTTTATTGATGGTTGGCTGCGGTGAAAAAGAAGCTGCTGCACCTGCAGAAGTGGCTCCAGTTGCTGCGCCTGTGGAAGCCGCATCTGTGGAAGCTGCGCCAGTTGCAGGTGGCTATGAGCCAACCGCAGAAGAGCGCGTTCCTGGCATCACTATTGACCCGGCAACTTTAGCTGCTCAAGCGGCAGCGGCAGCTGAGCCAGCTGAAGCAGTTGCAGAGTAAGTGACCCGGCACACGCTACTTACGACGTAATTCGTAAGTAATTTCAGCAAAATAAAAAAGCACGCGCTAAGCGTGCTTTTTTATGGCTTGGATTTTATGGCTTGATTTTATAATTTGGCATTAGGGTTTTGTTATCTAATTCAAGCGACTCCAACTCAGCGGGTCAAAAGGTCGGCTTTGCAGCCGCAATTCATAATAAACCCCGTTAGCTTCGTTGCCACCGCTGTTGCCAACGGATGCGATGGCATCGCCACTACGTACTATTTCACCCGCTTGTTTTAACATGGCTTGATTATTTCCGTATAAGCTCATATAGCCATCGCCATGGTCCACAATCACTAAATTGCCAAAGCCACGTAACCAGTCAGCAAAAACGACGCGACCACTGGCAACAGACTTTACCTCTGCGCCTTCATTGGCCTTAATGAACAGCCCTTTCCATGAAACGCCGCTGTCTTCGCGGCTGGCGCCAAAACGGTTGGTGACTTCACCGCGTACTGGTAGCCGCAATTTGCCTTTAAGTGCCGCAAAGTTGGCGCCAGCAAACTCGTCGCTAGGTAATGCATTATTGTTTGCGATAATTTGGTTTGTTTGTTTGTTACCTGCAATATTATTGGGTGCACTATTTTTCATACGTTTGGGTTTAGGTTTGGCTGGAATGATTTTGGCTAAACGTTCTACTAATTGTGAGAGTCGTTTTTCATCGCGTTTCAGTTTTTTGATTTCACCACGTTGCGTTGCAATTTGTTGTGAAAGTGATTTAACGACTTTAGATTTTTCTTGTTTTTGGCGTTCTAAAGTACGGCGTTCATCCACCTGTTTTTGTTTGAGTTCTGCGACTTCTTTCAACGCGGCTGCGGTTTCTTCATTGAGTTTGGTTAATTTGGCAAGGTTGCCTTGCATTTTTTGAATTAGCTCAGCCCGTGCTTTTGCAATGTATGAAAAAAAATGAATATCGCGCGCAATTTCACTTGGGCGTTCATTTTGCAAAATCATCTGCAGGTAGCTAGGTTGGCCGTGACTATATTGCTGATAAAGTTGCCGGCTTAAGAGGTTTTGTTGTTGCAACAGTAGTTGATTGGTTGATGCTGACTCCACATCAAGCCGTGTGAGGGTTTTTTTATTTTGCTGCTGACGTTGATTGATTTTATATAGTTTTTTGTTAGCTTCGCTAATCGCTTGTTCACTTTCTTTCAGTGCATCGGCAGCGTCTTTGTGCGCTTCTTGCGAGTTATCCAGCTCTTTTTTGAGTGATTCTAAACGTTGGTGCAAATCGCTCAACGCCTGTTTGGGCTGCGCTGGTTTTTTTTCAGCCAACACTAACGGCGCGTGTAATAACAATGCGGCCATCAAGGCCGCCATTGAAGCTAAACGAAGGGGTTGATAATGTGACATTAGACTAAAATAGCTTAAGCTTTAATATCACACTTTAACTTGCACTAAATTTTTACCCGTCATTTCGCTAGGTTGTGTCAAACCCATCATGCGCAACAACGTAGGCGCTAAATCAGACAATGCACCACCGTTGTTTAGTGTTGCTTCTCGGCCTATGTAAATTAGCGGTACCAAGTTGGTGGTGTGTTGCGTATGTGGTTGTTGATTTTTAATGTCGTACATGAGTTCTGCATTGCCGTGGTCTGCAGTAATCAGCACTTCACCGCCTATACTTTGCATGGCATTGATTACACGCCCAATGCAAGCATCTAAAGTTTCTACTGCAGTGATGGCCGCAGTTAGATTGCCGGAGTGGCCGACCATGTCACAATTGGCATAATTGCAAATGATGGCATTGTATTTTTGACTGAGAATGGCTTTTTCAAGTCTTTCAGTGACTTCATAAGCGCTCATTTCAGGTTGTAAATCATAAGTTTCTACTTGCGGAGAAGGCACTAAAATCCTATCTTCACCTGCAAACACAGTTTCTTCACCACCGTTAAAAAAGAAAGTCACATGCGGGTATTTTTCAGTTTCGGCAATTCTTAGTTGCGTTAAACCAAGGTTAGATAGGTATTCTCCAAATGTGTTGCGTACTTCTTGTGGTGGAAAGAGGGCGGTGGCTTTTGTTTCTTTTTTGTCGTACATGGTGAGCGTGAAGTAGCCAGCCAACTTAGGTACGTGACGGCGATGAAAGCCGTCAAACTCTTCAGCCAGTATGGCGTGCGTGAGTTGTCGTGCGCGGTCCGAGCGAAAGTTCATGAACACGACTAAATCGCCATCTTCTAAATGCACTGGCGCATCACCTGCTTTGCGAATAGCGGTGGTTTTGACAAATTCATCATTTTCGCCACGTGTGTAGGCATCTTGTAAGCCAATTGCGGCAGTTTCGGCCACAAATTCGCCTACGCCTTCGGTAAACAGTTTGTAGGCGGCTTCTACGCGTGGCCAACGTTTATCTCTATCCATGCCGTAAAAGCGGCCACTAATTGAGGCGATTTTGCCTGCACCCAGTGTTTTACATTGTTGTTCTAGCGCCTCAATAAAAGGCGCGGCGCTCACAGGAGGAGTATCACGGCCGTCTAAAAATGCATGAATATACACTTTACTTAAACCATGTTTGGCGGCCATTTTAATCATGGCGTGAATATGGTCTTGATGGCTGTGTACGCCACCATCTGAAAGCAGTCCGAAAATATGCAAGGCTTTGTGATTGTTTTTGATATTGAGTAATGCAGGTTTTAATTCGGCATGTTCAAAGAACTCGCCGTTGGCAATACTGTTGTTGATGCGTTCAAAGTCTTGAAACACTACACGCCCGGCACCAATGTTAAGATGTCCCACCTCTGAATTGCCCATTTGGCCATCAGGTAAGCCCACATAATGCTCTGAGGCATTGATAAGCGTATGCGGAAAGCTCTTCCACAGCGCGTCCCAGTTGGGTTTTTTGGCTTGTGCAATTGCGTTATCGCTCATTTCTTCACGATAGCCAAAGCCATCTAAAATTAGCAGGCATACTGGTGTGATGTTTGTGGTAGTAGTGGACATTGACATGATGTTCCGCCTTAAATATATGCATAAATTTATGGGTGTAGTTTTACTATTTTAGCTTAATTACACGTAAAATCGGACTGTAAATTTAATGGTACTGCTATAGATTCAATTTTTATTCGCGCTTTGCCTGACATATCGCACCAACCTTGCTGCTTTAGCGGATTAGGTTGGTGGGGGTGCCATTTACGGGTAGAAACTTGAATTTATAGAAGTATCCTAATGTGGCTTAATTCTGAAGGGAAATACGTGGAATTTATTAAAAACAATGCGTTGCTGATAGGGTTGGTTTTAGGTTCAGGCATCATGTTGTTGCTGCCTACTTTTAAAAAGGGCGCGGGTGGTGTGTCAAATTTAACCACCACAGAGGCTATTACCTTAATCAATCGTAGCCATGCGATTGTGCTGGATGTGCGCAGTGACGCTGAGTTCGCAAGTGGTCATATTGTGGACGCAAAGCATATTCCGTTAGATCAATTGGCAGAACGTTTGAATGAGTTGAAAAAATATCAAGATAAACCTATTTTGGTTAGTTGTCAGAGTGGAATGCGCACAACTAAAGCGTGTGATATTTTGCGTAAGGCAGCATTCACGCAAGTCTATAATCTACAGGGCGGCTTGAATGCTTGGTTGACGGCCAAATTGCCAGTTGTAAAGGAGTAGCTGATGGCCAATGTTTTGATGTACACCACGGCGGTATGCCCTTATTGTATCAATGCCGAGCGCTTACTGATGAGTAAAGGCGTGAAAGAAATCAATAAAATTCGCATTGATTTACAGCCGGAAAAACGCGATGAAATGATGCGAAAAACAGGCCGGCGTACCGTGCCGCAAATTTATATTGATGAGCGACACATTGGCGGTTTTGATGATTTGCGCGCGCTGGATTTGGCGGGCGGGCTAGACCCGCTACTGGCAGTGTAAAGTCTGCTAAAATAGCCGCTGATTTTTAGCATTGTCATTAACCCATTCAATTAACATTTTTTAAGTAGAGAATCATGGCACAAGAAGATAACAACGCAGCACCAGTCGCTAACAATGAAGAGCAAGCGCAACAACCAGGCTTTAGTATCGAAAAAATTTACGTTAAAGACGCTTCATTAGAGATTCCTAATGCACCGCAAATTTTTACAGATCGCACCCAACCGCAAGTGGCTATTGAGTTAAGCAATTTTGCGCAGCAAATTGAAGCAAACGTGTTTGAAGTGGCCATTAAAGTGACTGTAACGTCAAAAATTGAAGACAAAACAGTATTTTTGGTTGAAGTGACGCAAGCGGGTATTTTCCATATTCGTAATGTGCCTGAAGAAAATATTGAAATGATTGTTGGCATCACTTGCCCTAACATTTTGTTCCCTTATGCGCGTGAAAGCATCTCAGATTTAGTAGTACGTGGTGGTTTCCAACCTGTGTTGCTCAACCCAATTAACTTTGAGGCCTTATTTGCGCAACAAAAACAGCAACAAGCTGAGCCAGCAGACACCGCAACACACTAAGTTTGATGTCTCAATTTAGCAAAGTTTTAATCGTGTTATCTTTAGTGTTGATGCCTGTTGCGGCATCAGCGCTAGAGTTTAAATCGGTGTCAGTGCCTAAAGCAGTGCTTTACGACGCGCCTTCGAGTTCTGCAAAAAAAATCTTACTCCTTAGTAAATATTACCCCGTTGAAGTTATTGTTAACCTGGGTGATTGGCTGAAAGTGCGTGATGCAGAGGGTAGCATTAGCTGGGTAGAAACCAAGCAGTTGTCTGATAAACGCACGGTGATGATTATCATCAATCAGGCAGAAATAAGGCAAGCCGCTGATGCCAGTGCCAGCTTAGTTGCCACGTTAGAAAAAGGCGTGCTATTAGAAGTGGTGGATATAAAACTAAACAACGGTTGGCTTAAGGTGCGGCATCGCGACGGAGCCACTGGTTTTATTTTAATTTCATCGACTTGGGGTTTTAATTAAATGACAAAAATAGCTGTTCTTGGTGCTGGTGCCTGGGGTACCGCATTGGCAATGAACATTAGTCAGCGCCATCAAGTTTCACTTTGGGCGCGCAATGCGGGCCATGTATCGGGTATGCGTAAAGCGCGCGCCAATCCTATGTACTTAGGTGACTTTAAATTTAATGACCAATTACAAATCGAAGACGATTTGCAAACCGCGCTTGATGGTGCGGACCTGATTTTATCTGTAGTGCCCACGGCAGGTTTTCGAGGTATCTTGAAAGACATCAAGCAACTTGGCTGTCAATTACCGATTATTTGGGCACATAAGGGCTTGGAGCCGCAAACTGCAAAGTTACCGTATGAAGTGGCGCTTGAAGAGTTGGGAGCCTCGGATAGCTCTGGGCAAAAATGGGGCGCATTGTCAGGGCCTAGTTTTGCGGCTGAATTGGTGCGTGGTTTACCAACCGCAGTCACATTGGCTGCGAATGATGAAGCTTTTGCAAATGAGGCGGCTTTATTGATACATGGCGCCAATTTGCGCGTTTACCACACCACCGATGTGATTGGTGTTTCAGTCGGCGGTGCGGTTAAAAACGTAATGGCGATAGCGGCAGGTATCTCGGATGGTATGGGTTTTGGCAACAATGCGCGTGCCGCCATGATTACACGCGGCCTTGCTGAAATGACCCGTTTTGGCGTGGCACTAGGCGCTAAAACTGAAACTTTTATGGGCTTGGCTGGCGTGGGGGATTTAATTTTAACCTGCACCGGACAATACTCCAGAAACAGAGAAGTTGGCTTGCAACTCGCCAGCGGTAAAAGCCTGAGTGATATTCTGCAAGGGCTCGGCCATGTGGCAGAAGGTGTGAACACCGCGCGTGAAGTGATGCGCCGCGCTGAAACTATTGGCGTGGATATGCCCATTACCTATGAAGTGAATCAAGTTTTATCACACGGTAAAAGCGCAAAAGAAGCGGTGATGGATCTGCTAGGGCGTGATCAAAAACCAGAGGGCGTTTAGTTTTTATAGTTACCGCCAAGCTTTGTATAACAACACTGTGGCAGAGTTGGATAAATTTAAACTGCGGCTATTAGCTAGCATCGGCAAACGTACACGGTGTTCTGCCGTAAACTCCTCACGTATTTCTTCAGGTAAGCCGCGAGCTTCTGGGTCAAACACAAAACAATCACCCGCTTAAATTGAGTATCGCCATGTCGAAAATTGCCTTTAGTGGTGATTGCGAATAGGCGTTTGACACCAGTTGCTTTGCAGTTTGTCCAATTTTCATGCACTTACAGGTTTGCGTCAATACTAACAATTTTTGATGCTAATATAGTTAAAAATCTAAATCATACCTAAAGAAATACTCCAAAATACATGTTTAATATTGCACTTTATGAGCCAAACATTCCTCAAAATACAGGAAATATTATTAGACTTATTGCTAATAATGGTTGCCATCTTCACTTAATAGAGCCACTTGGCTTTGACTTGGAAGATAAGAATTTACGCAGATCAGGATTGGATTATTTTGATCTAGCCAACGTTAGCGTATATCCAAATTATGAAGCTTTTTTAATGGCAATGAGCGGACATAGAATATTTGCCATTACGACAAAAGGAATGCATTCATACAAAAGTATTCAATACATACCAGGTGATGTTTTTTTGTTTGGTTCTGAAACAGCAGGCTTACCTGAAGACGTTCGCAAAAATATTCCTTTGGATCATCATCTGAGAATACCAATGAAACCAAACAATCGTAGCATGAACCTCTCTAATGCAGTAGCAATTCTGAGTTACGAGGCGTGGGGTCAATTTGGATTTGAAGGTGGAGAGTAATTTTTGTTTAGATCATGACTGTTATTTTATTAACGGTATCCGTATTCAGTGCGCTGGGCAATGGTAGTGGGAGCATTTACCAATTCCAGCCTGTTTCTCCTGATGGCAATATTTCCAGTTCTAGATAATCCGACAGCACAGCCACCGCAGTTCTTCCAGATATACTTGCTTGCCAGCATCATAACTACCAGCTATGGGTTTGGTAAAGCCTCAGTTATCGTTCTGCGCTCGACATTTAAGAGTACGCCTGCCTGAGTAAAAGGCGAAAAACTTTAAATAGAAGCACGTATGAGCGTTATAGCTGCATTTTTTGCACGTTTTGCGGCACCTACGCCTGGGCTTAATCTTTCGACTAAAGCTGCGCCTTCAAAAAGCATGGTGAGTTGCTGCCCAAGCGCGTCAGGATCTTTAGCGCCTGCAGTTGCTGCAATTTTAGATAAGTAGCCTTGCAACTCTACCGCTAACACCGCTGAATATTGGTTAATTGGATGCGCTGGGTCAGGAAACTCCACAGAGGCGATGTGAAATGGCAGGCCGTGAAACTCTGGTGTCATTATCCACTGCTCAACGAGTTCGCATAACGATATGAGTATATCAAGCGAATTTTCTTTTTTAGAGATGAGTCTTGAGTTCAACCATTCGTAAAATCTATCTGACTTATCTCTAAGATAAGCGGTAATCAATAGATTTTTACTCGGGAAATGTTTGTAAAGTGTAGCTTTGGCAATTCCCGCCTCTGCAATGATGGTATCAACCCCAGACGCTTGAATGCCTCTGGACTCAAAAAGACTGGTTGCTGTTGCTAGTATTCTTTCATACATCTTCATAGGATTTCCTTCTCAAAGCTATTCTGGATAAAGCGGTTTGAGCTTTTTCAATTTCACGGAATTGGGTGCATTAACTCTTGCGGATATAGGCAATTGACATATCCCAGCGCTAGTCTTAGATTTTCCACATGTTGTACTTCAACTACACCTTTGTTAACAAACATTAAAAAGGCTTGCCTTTGCTCGGGTGGCAACATGGCTGCCTGTGGTAGTTGGCAGGTGCCATTTTTCATTTTGTTATATGTGAGTAGCAGTGTACTAATGGTAACCGGGTCGGTAGCACCTGCTATTGATTCAATTGGTGAGTGTTGCAAAGTATTGTTAATGGCGTGCATTTTAGAGTTTGTCATTGTCATCGCACTGAGGCATATAACGAAAGCTGTAGTGACCAGGCCTAATATCAATACCCGTTTCTCTTTTTGCGAGTTTAAAAAGCTTTGTATTGATTGATTGACTAACTTCCATGCTTGATCAGAACCAGTTTGAGACTGGACTTGTATTGCACCGATTGTCAAAAAAAGAAGCTGATCAGATATGACCTCAGGGTATTTTACTGAGGCTTTGTTAATTGCAGCATGGATCATTTCTTTTAGTAAATGCACATCTTCGATAGATAAATTCTGTGGATGTCCATTAGCACTTTTCCTGGAAATTCTTTCAATATTCCAGTGGCTCAGTTGGCTGGAAAGCCCTAATAGGTGAGCATTAGAGGTTTTTTTATAGGAGTTGATATTTTGCAGAAAACCTAATGAACCCAGATGACTGCTGATCATGTACTTAAGACTGCCAGTTTGAAAACTATGAGCTTGGTTCAATGTAAATTACCCCTAAAAAATTACTTGCCTATTTAAGAACTCTTCAAGTAGACTGTAAATAAGTGAACAGACCTGTCTGGATATTACCTTAAAAATTAGCAAAATGCAATCGACCGCACCCTTTAAACTTTTATTTTATATAGGATTATTATGCATATTGCAACTACCGATGTTCAGTTAGCTGACTGGCGCAGCCACGCATTGAAGCTGGAAAACGAAGTGAAAAAGGTGATTGTAGGTCAGGATAAAGCCATTCGACTGATGAATATTGCCATTTTCGCACGTGGCCATGTGTTGCTGGAAGGTGGCGTTGGCGTTGGCAAGACCACCTTATTGCAATCTATTGCCCGCTGTATCGGCGGTGCGTATGAGCGTATTGAAGGCACGGTGGATTTAATGCCGAACGATCTTATTTACCATACGTATTTAGCTGAAGATGGCCGTCCGAAGATTGATGAGGGTCCGCTGTTGCGCGCAGGTGAAAACTTATCAGTCTTCTTCTTTAATGAAATCAATCGGGCAAGACCGCAAGTGCATGCGCTGATGTTGCGTGTGATGGCTGAGCGCCATATCAGTGCTTTCAAAAAAGAATACCGTCTGCCGCACATGGTGGTATTTGCTGACCGTAACCAGGTCGAAAAAAATGAAACCTTCGAAATTCCATCAGCGGCACGCGATCGCTTTATGATGGAAATTCCAATTGATATTCCTGCTGACCGCGAATTAAGAAAATCTTTAATGTTCGATGTTAAGTACCAACATGCAGAAAATCTCACTAAACAAGTGGAATCAAACGTATTGCAGTTTGATCAACTGAATGACTTTTCTGACATTTTGCAGACTCACATTAAATCGAGCAATGCCCTTGAAGAGTACGCGCTGGACCTATGGGAATCTACCCAAAATCCAGAGAAATTTGGCATCAAACTAGATAGCGTTGATGTAAATCGCCTGATACACACGGGTGCTAGTCCGCGTGGCATGGGCATGTTGCTCAAAGCAGCGCGTGTAAATGCGTGGCTGATGAATCGCGACAGTTTGTATCCAGAAGACATTCATGCCGTGTTCCATGAACTGATTGCTCACCGCTTAGTGTTTAACTCTATGTACGAAAATCGCAGAACGGTATTGGCACGCGAATTAACCACACAAATTCTGAGTACCGTGGCTGTGCCTTCTCAATCAAACTCAGCACAAGCCAAAGCCGCATGATTCCGAGCTACGCCAAACCATTCACCTATCAAATACCCTGGAAGTCCAGCAGTCTCCATTTTGGTGGGCATAGAGGTACGCAACGCGGCTTAGGTTTTGAATACAGGGGCAACGTGCCGCTGATTGACTACCCTGACGCTAGGCGTATGGACTTGCGCCAAACGTTGCGCGACCCTTACGAGCAAATACAGGTCAAGCTGTTCAATCAGGACAACACCACACCCATATTTGCGGTATGCGATCTATCAAGCTCCATGCAGTTTAAGGGGCAGGGTAAGGGGTCGCCCAGAAAGCTGGATCAAGTCAAGGAGATCGCTGCTTCAATCGCTTATTCAGCCTCTGAAACAGGGGATGTGTTTAGCTTTATTGGCTACAACCAGCAGGTAATAGAAGAATTAACCCTGCCTTTAAGCCATCACTTACATCAGTCATTCGAGATCATTGAACAACTTAGTGATTACAGAAAAATGCGCGTTGGCTCTGAAGGAATATTGGAAGTACCACAATATTTAAGCCAGCACAAAGGCTTGATATTCTGGATTTCAGACTTCCACATGCCAATTACCTTGATAGTGCAGGCCTTCAATGCGATGTCCGTGCATCAAGTGGTGCCCGTTGTGCTGTGGGATGACCAAGAGTACAAAAAGCTGCCTAGGTTTGGTTTTGGCAACATGATAGATCCTGAAACTGGCTTGAACAGAACGATATTCTTTCGGGATTCAGTCCGAGCACAGTTTGAAGAAGCTTTTGCGGCCAGGAAACAGGCGCTTGAAAACGAGTTTGCTCGCTTTGACAGCCAAGCGATCTATCTAAGCGGTAAGTTTGATCCTGAAGATATGTCGCATTATTTTGAACAGTTTATAAGTTAGTAAAAACTTAAAGAGATCACTTAAAAAGACAACTGAACAAACTATGAAAAACTTAATCATTAAATTAATCGCATTGGTGAGCCTATTTGGCAGCTTGGCAATTGATATGCCTAGCGCTATGGCGCAAGAATCTGATGCTAATATTTTAAATATCATCAATCCAACTGTCAGCAATGGCATCCAAATCGGTGATGTGCTGAATCGCACCATCGTCATTGAAGTCAATACACCTTATCAAATATCCAAGACTGCTTTACCGATGAAAGGTGAAGTGAGAAACGGCATTGAGCTGACAGATATCACCGTTAATTCATCGGATAAAACTAAAAAGAATATTGTCTCGATAGCGCTCCGTTATCAAGTGTTTGCCAGCGCGGCTAAGCCTGTCGTCATGCAATTGCCAAAAGAGGAGTTTACACTCACCGGTGGCGATAAAGCCTTATCGATTAAAGTACCGGCTTGGAATTTCTGGTTCTCGCCGTTAGTTGCGGAGGGCATTACTAATGCCAAAGAAAATCTTCAGCCGCAATACAAGCCAACACTGATCGATGTTAGTGCGCATCACGCCAGGTTTTGGGTGTCACTGGCTCTGTTTATCACAGGCTTACTTGGTCTTGTTTATATCAATGCGGATAAGCGCTGGTTACCCTTTATGAATGGCGCATTTGCCCAAGCACATCGTAGTCTCAAGAAGCTACCTAGCAATCAAACGAGTGAGAAGAAAGCCTTGGCTCACATGCATCATGCATTCAATAACCTTCATGGTAAAAACCTGTTTGCCAATGATGTTGAACAATTTTTAGCCGCACATCCTAAATTCTCAATATTAAAAACTGACATTACAACCTTTTTTGCGCAATCAAATGCGTCTTTATTTGGTAATAAGCATAAAGAGAGCGAGCAGTTTATGAGCGGTCTCATTGCATTAAGCAAACGCTTAAGAGATTGCGAGCGAGGTGTATAAATGACACTCTTACAGCCATGGGCGCTATTATTGTTGCCATTAGCCGCCGCGCCATTTTTGTTTAAAAGCTACCAAGGTCAAATGTACTCCTGGCTGGAAATCATGCCGGCAGACCGGGTTTCCGACATTGCCAACATGGTGGTCAAAGCAATTACGGCCATTATTCTGGCGAGCATCGTTCTGGCACTGGCTTCACCGCAAGGCGCCAACAAAAAAGTGCAAAAAGTAGGCAAAGGCGCACAAACGGTTTTAGTGATTGATCGTAGCGTGAGTATGGATCACCCATTCGCGGGCGATTCATCGAGCGGACGTGCTGCGGAAATTAAATCGGCCGCCGCGCGAAGACTTATTACCAAGTTCATCGACTCGCGTCCTGACGATATGATGGGTGTGGTTGGGTTTACCAACTCGGCCCTATATGGCATGAAAATCACCACCAATCGTGATGCGATTCATTCGGCAATCAATGCTGCCACGGGTGCCGCACTGAATCAAACTAACATCGGTGCTGGCGTTACTGAGGGAGCTTCTCTTTTTGATCAGATCCAAAGCTCAGGCTCACGGGCCATTATTTTGTTGTCGGATGGTGCTGGCAAGCTTAGCCCGCATGTTAAATGGATGGTTTCTAAACAATTAGCAAGTAAAAAATTGAATCTTTACTGGATAGTATTGCGAGAACCTGACGACATCAGTATTTTTTCTAAAGAAATCTATCCAGTAGATGGCGTACCAGATGCTATTGCGCTGCATCAGTATTTCAAGTCACTTAAAATCAAGTACAAGGCTTTTGAGGCAGACAATCCGACTACTTTGCAGACTGCACTGCAATTTATTGATTCCAAAGAAAAGAATATTATTCAATACGCTGTGAACATCCCTGGTCACGATTATTCCAAGGATTTTATTATTCTGGCGCTGGTGTTGAGTCTGGTTATATTATGCATCAAGAATTTAAGGGTACATTCATGGTAAATCGCGTAAATAGAAGCAATATTATCTTTGGATTGTTACTGTTGTCGGGATTGACTGGCATGCTGTATGAGGCGTATCAGAGCAATAAAATAGACAAAGTTAACCATGCAATTTCTGTTGGGCAGCTGATTGAAGATGATGCTTATCCGCACCTGCAGAAGTTCGCAGCTGCCTACGACCAAGGCAATAAAAAAGATTATAAGCATGCGGTACAGACGTACGGACAATTGTTGGAGACAACCCCTACATTAAGTGAACAAGCAAAAATACAGTTCAACATTGCGAACAACCTGTTTGTTTTTGGCTTGATTCGCAGAATCAATGATGATGGTACATTGAATGATGAGGCGCGACATGCTTATGCTCAAGCCAAAATGGCGTATGAGCAATCGTTAAGGTTGGCTCCTCTGGAACGCACAGCAAAATTCAATTTGAGCTTGTTATATTCTGTGATGTCCAACAAAATGAAGCCAGCGCCTAAAGAGCAATCTACAATGGAATTGAGTAATTTACCGATTGGCTTGCCATGAGACATATTCTTGCGTTTCTCAAAGAGAACCATGAAACGGCGCTCTACTTAGCCGCTGCCATATTGCTGCTGTTAGCACTCATTAAGCCTGAGATTCAATTGAAGCAGGTTGTGCAGAACTATTTACTTGTGGCAGATGTGTCACAAAGCATGAATGCTGAAGATGTGAAACTAAACAATCAAAATGTCAGCCGATTAGCCTACACCCGGCATCTGATGAAAAAAGTCGTTGAAACCTCGCCCTGCGGTACTTACATTAGTATTGGTATTTTTGCTTCTGATAATGTTGCATTACTAATTACGCCTTTAGAAGTTTGTGCAAATTATGATGTGATTACCGATTCAATCGCACATCTGGAATGGCGTATGGCCTGGAAAGGTAATAGCCGCTTGAGTTTTGGCGTTAGAGCCGCCGCAAATACCTTTGATTCACTCAATGTGCCAGCCCAGATGCTATTTTTTACCGATGGAGATGAAGCGCCTAGGGTTAATGTAACCATCAAGCAGGATCTTAGTGGAATTCAAATAGGTAAGAATTTTGTTTTTGTTGGCGTTGGTGGACATACAAAGGTAGGCGTACCGAGATTGAACTCAGCTAATAAACGGGTGGGGTTTTGGCCGATTAGCGGTAATAACAATGCGGGCGCAGTTAGTGTAACTTACGCAGATCCCAGTGTAGATGAACCAGATCCATCAGTGGCTTCTGCCGAGTATGATCGATTTTTATCGCAGCTTGAGGGTGAGTATTTGAAAACACTTGCGGGTGAAATAAAGGCGAAATATATTGAAGGACAGGACACCCCGGCCTTTTATGAGTTTGTACAACAACAAAAGCCTGCTGCGAGTTTTGTGACAGCATATTCAATACGCTGGTTGTATTTATTGTTAGCAGCACTTTTAATTCTGGCTACTTATGTTCCACATATCTTGTTTAGGCTAATCTCAACACCAATGCTGCTATCTAAAAAGTTAAAAAACGGTAATAAAACAGCCCTTGAAAAATGAGATATAGATAAATTAATGTCTGTATAGGACAACCTTTTACATTTTAAACACCACAAGACAAACCACTAAGGTTAAGGAGAGAAGGAAATGGGAAAACCAACTGACACTTCGATTAAAACATTTCACGGCGGCTGTCCGCATGATTGTCCAGACACATGTAGCATGGTCTATACCGTTAAGGATGAAAAGCTTATTTCAGTGACAGGTAACAAAGAGCACCCGATGACGCGCGGTGGCCTATGTGTCAAATTAAAAGATTACGAAAAGCGCCATTATCACCCAGACCGTTTGCTCTACCCACTAAAAAGAACAGGCCCCAAAGGCAGTAAACAGTTTAAAAGAATCAGTTGGGATGAGGCGCTGGATGAAATTACCGCTAAATGGAAAGCCATTATTGCAGAACATGGGCCACGTGCAATTATGCCCAATAGCTATCTTGGCAACCAAGGTTTAGTGCATGGATTAAACGGTGGTGATGCCTTTTTTAATCGTATGGGCGCTACTGTAACTGAGCGCACATTCTGTGGTGAAGGTTCATGTACCGCGTGGTTACTCACCGTCGGCCCTACTGCTGGCGTCGATCCAGAAAGCTTCATCCATTCTAAATATATTGTCATCTGGGCATGTAATTCTGTCAGTACTAATCTGCATCATTGGCATATTGTTAAAGAGGCGCAAAAAAAAGGTACGAAAGTGGTCGTGATTGATTCGTATGCTTCAAAAACCGCGAAAGAAGCGGATTGGCATATCGCACCAAAACCAGGCACAGATGGGGCATTAGCCATGGCAATGATCCATACCATCATTAAAGAAGGTTTAGTGGATCAAGATTATGTCGATAATCACACGGTTGGCTATGCCGATTTGGCAGAACGTGCCAAAGATAGAACCCCAGAATGGGCTGAGAAAATTACAGGCATTCCCGCAGATGATATACGTAAGTTTGCGAGAGAGTATGCAACAACGCCGCCAGCAGCGATTCGCCTTGGCGTCGCGCTAGAAAGAACCTATGGCGGTGGCCAAGCAATACGTGCGGTGGCATGCCTACCTGCGCTAATTGGTGCTTGGCGCCATGTGGGTGGTGGTGCACTGCAGTTTCCGGTATGGGAACATCCTTATAAATTTGACGTGATTTGCCGCCCGGATTTAATTCCTGAAGGTACGCCTGTGGTGAATAACCTGCAACTCGGCAGGGTGCTTACAGGTGAAATCAAGCTGGATGTGCCGATTAAATCCATGATGTGCTGGAACACCAACCCCGTCACGCAAGCGCCAGAAACTGATAAGATTATTGAAGGACTTAAACGCGAAGATTTGTTTATGGTGTCCGCCGAACATTTTATTTCGGATACCGCTGCATATGCCGATATTGTGTTGCCTGCATCCATGGGTGCTGAAATGGAAGACATGATTTTGTCATGGGGACATCTCTATCTGACCTATAACGCCAAATGCATCGAATCCCCCGGTGAAGCCATTCCAAATAATGAGATTTTTAGACGCTTGGCAAAACGCATGGGTTTTGAAGAAGATAATTTCAAATGGTCAGATAGTGAATGCTTGCAACACTATGTTGACTGGGATTCTCCGACTTGTGAAGGTATTGATTTAAACTACATGCGCGAGCATGGCTTTGCCCGATTAAAAGCCTTTGGCTCTAAAGATGTTCGTGCACGCCACAAAGAAGGCAATTTCCCTACGCCATCAGGCAAGTGCCAGTTTTCTGTTCATGGCGCAACTAACTTTGTCGCTGGGCCATTCCGTCAGATGTATGACGGCTTTCAACCTGGCGAAACATTAGATAGCTTACCTGACTATGTGGCATCAAAAGAGACGGCTGAAGCCAACCCGGCACTCGCAGCAAGATTTCCACTCAGTATTATTTCACCCAAAAGCCATGGTTTTTTAAACTCTTGCTATGCCAATGTGGAACAAAAAATCAAAGGCCAAGGAGATCAATTCGTTTTAATCAATTTTGCTGATGCAAGTGCACGTGGTATTCAAGAGGGAAATAAAGTACGTGTATTTAACGACAGAGGCACATTTGAGGCAGAAGCAAAAGTCACTAAAGATGTAAATCCTGGCATTGTGGTCGCAACATTAGGATATTGGAGACAGCTCAATAACGGCACGGTGAACTGTATTAGTTCTGCGGAGTTTGTGGATATGGGGCATGCACCGACATTCTCAGATAACCTGGTGCAGGTGGAGCTGGGGTAAGTGTAGCTGTTTGACACTTATGAGTAAGGTTTAGGCAATGTTCTTGCAATGACCCAGCATTCTACATGGACGGCGCCGGCTTGTTTTAACGTTTTGGCTAACTCGTTCAAACTGGCACCTGTGGTCATCACGTCATCTACAAGCGCAATGTTTAAGCCTTGCAAACTTTGCGAGCAGTTGAACACGCCGTGTATGCTCTTGATACGTTCTTTAAGTGACAAGCTGGTTTGTGGCGGCGTATATTTGATGCGCTGGCAAGATTGATAATCCAGCTTAATTTGCATGTTGTTACCCATCAGCCGTGCAACTTCTAATGCCTGATTAAAGCCGCGCTGTTTAAGGCGCGTAACATGCATAGGCATGGGGATGATGCGGTCCATTTTATGGATGTGTGTGCTCGCTAGTATTTTATTCGCCAGTAACGAGGCAAAAGTATTGGCTAAATGTAAGGTTTCTTTGTATTTATAGTGATGCAGCAGTTTATCCACGGGGTAGTTGTAAGTGAATAGTGTATGGGTTGCATCAAAACTGGGTGGCGCTTTTAAACAGCTGCCACAGATTGAGCCATCCGAGATGAGCCCGCATTGCGGGCATTGTGGCGAGCTGTGCCATGATAAGTCGCTTAAGCATGGCTTGCAGATGCCTAACTCGCCACCATCATGACTGGCGCAGAGTATGCAAATTTGCTTCAACAGCGGAAGAATTTGCTTAAAATTTAATCTACTGTTCAAAGTTTGCAGGCTGTTTTGTTGACAAGGTATAATCACACCTAAATTCTATCTCAAATTTCAGCGAATACTGATTTCGTTGAATATAAAGGAACTAACAATGCTTGGACTATCAACAGATTCACGCGCGACAACTCCCTGTACAACAGCTTCTGGCGCAGAGGCCATTATCAATACTGAAAATATGAAAGCTGGCTTAAATAAGTCATGTCATTCTCATGAAGAAAAAACCGTTAATCGCTGGAGTGTGGACGAGATTGTTACCTTATTCGAGTTGCCATTCAGTGACTTAATGTACCGCGCGCAAACCGTGCATCGCGAGAATTTTGACCCGAATGCAGTGCAAGTGAGCACTTTGCTCTCGATTAAAACAGGCGGTTGTTCTGAAGATTGTGGTTACTGCCCACAAGCGGCACGCTACCATACCGAGGTTGAAAATGAGCCGCTGATGGCTTTGGATGATGTAATCGCAGCAGCGCAAGAGGCAAAAGACAACGGTGCCAGCCGTTTTTGTATGGGTGCGGCATGGCGTGGCCCAAAACAGCGCGATTTAGAGCCGGTGCTCAAGATGATTGCAGAAGTAAAAGCCATGGGCTTGGAAACCTGTGCGACTTTAGGGATGTTGAAAGAAGGCCAAGCTGAACAGTTAAAAGATGCGGGCTTGGATTACTATAACCATAACTTGGACACCGCCCCAGAGTTTTACGGTGAAGTGATTACCACGCGTACTTATCAAGACCGGCTGGAAACATTAGACCGCGTACGCAGCGTTGATATTAACGTGTGCAGTGGTGGCATTATCGGCATGGGCGAATCACGTAATCAACGTGCGGGTTTATTGGCGCAATTGGCTAATATGGAGCGCCCACCTGAAAGCGTGCCGATTAATTTGCTGACCCAAGTGGAAGGCACGCCTTTACACGGCACAGAAGAGTTGGATCCGTTAGAGTTTGTGCGTACCATTGCTGCGGCACGTATCACCATGCCAACCAGCTATGTGCGCTTATCAGCAGGTCGCCAAAGTATGTCTGACGGCATACAAGCGTTATGCTTTTTAGCGGGTGCAAATAGTATTTTTTACGGTGAAAAATTGCTGACTACAGGTAACCCTGAGACTGATAGCGATAAAAAGCTATTTGCCAAGCTTGGTATTAACAAAATTTAATTAGTCGCCATGTTAGCTTCTTTACAAAAAGAACTTGAGCAACGCAAAGTTGATGGCCTGCTACGCCAGCGGCGGCTATTAGATTCGCCACAAGCCGAGCATATTGTTGCCAACAACAAGCCGTATTTATCGTTTTGCAGTAACGATTATTTAGGTTTAGCTAATCATCCAACATTGATTGCAGCTATGCAGCAAGCAGCGGGTGATGCTGGCGTGGGTAGCGGTGCATCTGGTCTGGTTACCGGGCACCATCGTTACCACGATGATTTAGAAAAGCAGCTGGCTAAATTTGTTAATTTACCCGCCACACTATTATTTTCTACGGGCTACATGGCGAACATCGGCGTGCTAGGCGCACTGGCAGGGCGTGGGGATGCAATTTTTGCTGATAAGTTAAACCATGCTTGTTTAAACGATGGTAGCTATTATTCACTGGCAGAATTTAACCGCTTTGCGCATAACGATGTTATCGCGCTTGAAAATTTGCTTAAAGCCAGCACGGCAAAGCACAAGTTAATAGCGGTAGATGCGGTATTCAGCATGGACGGTGACATTGCGCCGATACCTGAATACCTAGCACTTTGCGAAAAGTATGATGCCTACTTGTATATGGATGACGCACATGGCTTTGGTGTGCTGGGTGAGCATGGTAAAGGTAGTCTGAGTCACTTCAATTTAAAGTCGCCGCGCATTATTATGATGGCAACATTAGGTAAGGCAGCAGGCGTGGCAGGCGCTTTCGTAGCAGGTGAGCAAGTGGTGATTGATTACCTGATTCAAAAAGCCAAGAGTTATGTGTATTCAACCCCTGCGCCGCCAGCGTTGTCAGCAACGTTGGCCGCGTCGGTCAAGTTAATTGAGCAGGGCGACGATTTACGTGCAAACCTGAATAGCCTAATTGCGTATTTGAAAGATAATCTCAAGCTTAAGTTATGGCATTTGTTACCTTCAGACACACCGATACAGCCGTTGATCGTAGGCGGCAATAAAGAAGCGTTGGCACTCAGTGAGTATTTACAAACCTGCGGCATTTTAGTGCCGGTGATACGCCCGCCAACCGTGCCTGTTGGCACGGCGCGCTTACGTATTTCACTTTCGGCAGCGCATACTTTAGAAGATGTTAAAAAGTTAGTGGTAGCCATTCATCAAGCGGAAAGTGTTTTATGAGCATGACACCCAATAATCTTCATGTTGAAATTATCGGCACAGGGCCTAACCTGGTATTACTTCACGGCTGGGGCATGAATGGCGCCGTGTGGCAGCCTTTGGTTAAGCGATTGAGCAAGCTGTTTACACTGCATATTGTAGATTTACCTGGCATGGGTTTGAGCCGCCCGATCGAGCCGTTTCATTTGCATGCGGTTGCAGAAAAGGTGGCAGAAATATTACCTGCAAACGCAGACATTGTAGGTTGGTCCTTAGGTGCGCAAGTCGCTATGCGTATTGCGCTAGATTACCCAGATTTGGTGCGCAGACTGGTGCTGGTAGGTGCAACGCCTTGTTTTGTGAATAGAAGTTTTGATCAGATAAGTGTTGAATACAAATCCACATGGGATGTTGGCATTGAACCAGAGGTGTTTGGTAACTTTGCTGATAATGTGAACGAGGATTATCACAAAACCATGACGCAGTTTTTAACGCTGCAATGCATGGGTGCAAATGATGCAAGAAGTACCGTCAAGTTATTGCGTAATAAATTTGCGGAGCGGCCAACACCTACATCGCAAACTTTGTATCGTGCGCTTGACATATTATTAGAAACAGACTTGCGTGCTGAAATTGAGCATATAAGAAAACCCACATTGCTGGTTCATGGTGATAGAGATACGCTGGCGCCAGTGCAGGCAGCGCATTGGATGATGAAGACGCTCCCAGTCGGTTTTTTACGTGTAATGTCAGGCGCGTCGCATGCGCCGTTTTTATCGCATCAAGAGCAGTTTATTGATGCGATTGTGCAATTCTTAGAACCTCCACCGCTGTAAATTCATGATGACAGACGATATTTATCGCATCGATAAAGCCCGTGCGCGTGCCTCTTTTGGCCGAGCGGCGGAAACTTACGATGCTGCGGCTATATTGCAAAAGCAAGTGCGGACAGAAATGCTGAGTCGCTTAGATTTAGTTAAACTCAATCCCAAAGTGATACTGGATGCAGGTTGTGGAACGGGAATGGCTAGTCATGCACTGCAAAAAAGGTACGAAAAATCGCAGGTGGTATCCCTCGATTTTGCCTACCCTATGCTGCAAAAAACGCGACAAATATGCACGAATATAGGTTTTGGTTCTGGTTTTCTCAGGCAGCTTAAATCGTTGCTGGGCGGTGCAAAGCAGAACTTATTATGTGCAGATATTGAAGCACTGCCGCTAGCGAGTGCAAGTACAGGTTTGATATGGTCTAACTTAGCCATTCAGTGGTGTAATGATTTGGATGCCGCGTTACAAGAGTTTCATCGTGTGTTGCAGCCTGAAGGCTTGCTGATGTTCAGTACTTTTGGCCCAGATACCTTGCGTGAGTTAAGAATTGCCACCAGTGCAGCAAGTGGCAATGAATATACCAGTGTGAGTCGCTTTATTGATATGCATGACATTGGCGATGCACTGGTGCGGGCGGGCTTTAGTGCACCGGTGTTGGATGTGGAAAGATTTACGCTCACCTATGATGATGTGAAAAGTGTGATGCGTGACCTTAAAAGCATTGGTGCGCACAATGCGACCGATGGCCGTGCGCGCGGCTTGCTAGGACGCGGCTTTTTTGAAAAACTAGAACAAAGTTATGAGCAGTTCCGTATAGGCGGCAAATTGCCAGCTACGTTTGAAGTGGTATATGGCCATGCTTGGCGTGGGCAAGATAAGCCCAGGTTTGACGATGGTGTGTCGCCAGTGACTTTTAAACCTAGAAACAAATAAAGCGATATGGCGCAGTCTTATTTTGTTATCGGCACGGATACCAACGTAGGTAAAACCTATGTTGCAAGTCGCCTGGTGCAACATTTTGCGCAGTTAGGCTTAAAAGCCATAGGTATGAAGCCGATTGCTTCAGGTTGCGAACCGGGCGAGCAAGGCGAGCTGCAAAATGAAGATGTCATTGCACTCAGCAATGCCAGTAACGTAGCTGCACCAAAAAATTTAATCAACCCATATTACTTTGCACCAGCCATTGCACCACATATCGCGGCAGAGCAAGCGGCTGTTGTGATTAGTTTAGATGCCATTGTTAACGCTTATCAGCAACTAACTACTTTGGCAGAGGTGGTGATTGTGGAAGGTGCTGGCGGGTTTTTTGTACCGCTCAATCAAACGCAAACGTTAGCTGACTTAGCCGTTCAGCTTAATATTCCCATTATTTTAGTGGTAGGCATACGCTTAGGTTGCATCAATCATGCGCTACTGACGGTTGAAGCGATAAAAGCCCGTGGACTAACCCTTGCAGGTTGGGTCGCGAACGAAATTGATCCAAACTCACGTATGTTTGAAGAAAATTTAACCAGCTTACAGCAGCGCATTGCTGCACCGTGTTTGAGTGTGGTGCGTTGGCAGGGTACAGCGCTTTTTGACTTTGCCAGTTTGTAGTCAATCCGCTAAACAAGCGGTCGCCGCTCCTTGGTAAAGTTCAATTAACTCAGCTTGTTCTAGCATTAAGCTTACTGTGCGACTTCCGCAGATTCAACCACCACTTTATATAACTTTGCTTCTTGTGCTGTCGCCACTTTTGCCCCCACTGCAATTTGGTTGCGTTTACCTGGCGCTATGCCGTTAATCTGCATAGGTGCGCTTTGTGTGACTGCACGGCCTGTTTTTGCATCATATTTCACCACGCGCACTTGCACGCGACCAATAGGTGTAGAAGTGATATTTTGCACGACTGCAAATAAGTTGCCTGCATTATCAGCCTGTGCGCCTGCCTTAATATACTTCGCTGGATTGCGTGGTAAATCCAAGCGAATGCCACGGGCTGAGGCTTCTTTACCAATATCGGAGTTAGAGTCAGCCGCTACTTGGTAATGTTGTAGTGCGACATCGGTTTGACCACGATCTTCAGCTATTTGGCCAAGCAAGGCATGTCCAGGTGCTGTAGGTAATAGCTCATTGGCGCGTTTTAGATAAGGCTCCGCTTCAGTTTTTTTCCCCATATTAAATAGCGCAATGCCGCTTTGGATATGAGGTTTAAAGTAGTCAGGCTGCATTTTGATGGCTTTGTCGTAAAAGGCTAAAGCTTCTTGCGGTTTCTTTTGCGTTAAGGCGATATCACCGAGCAGCTCTTGAAAGCGCGCTTCACGCGGTTCACCGGCGATAGCTTGTTTGGCCAAGACGGTTGCTTTAACTGTGTCTTTTGCTGCCAGTGCTTTTACGCCTTCATCATAGGCTTTGTAAGCGGCTTGAGTCGATCTAAGTTTGGCAGTTTTTTGAGCATAAACCTCTTTACCCCACTCCCCGCCAGCACCTACTTGGGTTAGTGTTACTTTGTTCGCATCAACGCGCGCCTGAGAGGGAGGGTGGCTAGCAAATAAACCCTCAATGAAGTTACTTTTACGGTCAGCACTTAACTTCACAAAAGTTTCTTGTAACGTCACCGCTGCCGCTGGGTCGTAACCTGCTTTTTTCATGTATTGCATGCCGTATAAATCAGACTCACTCTCAGCATCACGGCCGTATTTACTACTCACCAGTTGCGACCCCACTTGCGCACCGCCAACAATCAAATTGGCGTAGTCGGTATTTTGTGCGCCTATACCAACGGCGATCATCGCACCTTGCATAAATATACCGCGTTCCATCCCTTGAGCGCCATGGCGAGCGGCAGCGTGCACCATTTCGTGCCCCATTACAGCCGCTAATTCAGCTTCACTATTCAATTCATAAAGCAGGCCACGATTGAATGCAATTTTTCCGCCCGGCATTGCCCATGCATTGGGTACGGAGTCATTGATCACAGTATATTCATAAGGAAGCTTACGGTCTGACACTGCCGCCAGCTTGTCACCGACACTTTTTACATAAGCAGTAAGCTCAGGGTCGAGAACGTAATCCCCGCCTTGAGATTGGCGCGTCGGTGAGTAATTTTTCTGGCCAATCGAGATTTCCTGTGCTTCGGACACCAGCTGAAACTCACGTTTCTTAGTCACGGGGTTGGTGCCACATGCGCTGGGTAAAAGCGTCAGGGCTACTAAAAAAGTGACTGATAATTTTTTGCTGATGTTTAGGGATAGCTTATGTTGCATGATGATGCACTCGACTGTTTGATATAAAAACGAATTAAAAGCATAGCGCAAAAATGTTGATGCGCTAATAGTTTTTGATGCGCCAATCGTAAAGTTTCGTAAAGCTCAGCCTGAATATTAGGCGCTAATTTAGCTATTTGTAGAGGTTATGCGCGTGAATATATTCAATCACACTGTCTGGCATTAGGTAGCGCGCAGAATAGCCGTGCTTAAATGCTTCACGAATCGCCGTAGATGAAATATCCAGTGCTGTGACTGGGCGCATGGTGACAAATCCCGCAGGTGATGTATGTAAATCATCACCATTTTCAGAGTAGTGATTATGCAGAAAAGTTTCCAGTAATTTCGGCAGTTTATTTGCCTCTGTTTGCGCCGTAGGTCTTTGTACTAGCACAATATGGCAGAGTGGAATGATTTCCTGCCAGCGGTGCCATGTATCAAATTTGGTAAAAGCGTCACTTCCCATGAATAGTGTAATGCTGGTTTGAGAGCCGAGTTCTTCACGCAGACTTAGCAGCGTGTCTATGGTGTAAGAAGCGCCAGTTCTGCGTAACTCACAATCGTCAAAGGTAAAAACAGGGTTATTTGCAATTCCCAGACGTACCATGGCAGCACGATGTTCTGCGCTGATAGAGGGGGTGTTTTTGTGCGGTGGATTGGCGGCGGGGATAAAGCGTACTTCATCAAAATTTAAGGTATCCGCAAGCTCTTGCGCCATGCGTAAATGCCCAAAATGAATCGGGTTGAATGTGCCGCCCAAAATACCGATTGAAGGTATTTGAATTGTAGGATCTCCGATAGCTTTCAAACTTGCGTCCGTTTAGTCAAGCGCGAACGTGTCCATCGCCCAATACCACATATTTAAGCGAGGTTAAGCCCTCTAAGCCGACTGGGCCGCGTGCATGTAACTTGTCTGTTGAAATGCCGATTTCAGCACCTAAGCCATATTCAAAGCCATCGGCAAAACGTGTGGATGCATTTACCATGACGCTACTGGAATCTACTTCACGTAAGAATCTACGAGCCTTAGTGTAGTTTTCCGTCACAATCGCCTCGGTATGTTGCGATGAGTGTTGGTTGATATGGGCAATCGCTTCATCTAAACCACTCACCACTTTGCAGGAAATAATCGCCGCGAGGTATTCCGTGTAATAATCTTCCTCAGTCGCTGGTTTTGCCTGTTTCACTAAGCGACAAGTTTCCGCGCAGCCACGAATTTCAATGCCGTGTGCAGTCAGCATGTCTGCCAGTTTAGGTAGCATCGTAGCAGCAACTGAGCGTGCAATCAGTAGCGATTCCGCAGTGTTGCAAGTGCCGAGCCGTTGTGTTTTGCTGTTTTCTAAAATCCGCAAAGCTTTATCAAAATCTGCATCATCATCTACATATACATGGCAATTGCCATCTAGATGCTTAATGACAGGAATACGTGCATCGTTAGAAATGCGCTCGATCAGCCCCTTGCCGCCGCGAGGCACAATCACATCTATGTATTGTTTCATGGTAATTAACTCACCTACGGCGGCGCGGTCTGTGGTTTCCACCACCTGTACTGCTGTAGTTGGCAAGCCAGCGGCAGCAAGGCCTTCATGCACCAGTTTTGCCAGTGCCTGATTGCAATGTATCGCTTCACTTCCGCCGCGCAAAATGGCAGCGTTGCCAGACTTGATGCACAAGCCGGCAGCGTCAACCGTTACATTGGGGCGTGCTTCATAAATAATGCCAATCACGCCCAGTGGTACGCGCATTTGCCCAATTTGAATGCCGCTTGGGCGATATTTGAAATTGCTCATCTCGCCAATTGGGTCAGCAAGGCTCGCAATTTGTGTCAGACCCTCTGCCATGCTGTTAATAGACTTTTCAGTCAAGGAGAGTCGGTCTAACATCGCCGCATCTAATCCGTTAGCACGTGCGGCGTCTAAATCCAGTTTGTTTGCAGTAAGTAGCGCGGCTTTTTCACGCAAGATTGCTGTAGCAATCGCATGCAACGCGATATTTTTTTGGTTAGTTTCGGCGCTCGCCATCAAGCGAGAGGCTTTGCGTGCCTCAATACCCATTTGTTGCATGTAATTTTTAATGTCCATAGTGCATTATACTTTTTTCGTGAGAGTGATGTTTGTTTTGGTCAAGCTCCATTCCCTCCATAAAAGGGAGGGGAATAATTACCGCCCGCGTACTTTAGCTAAGCCGAAACAAAGCCGTGAAATCTCCAGCCAAGCATCTCCCAGCATGACGCCTTTGGCAGTTTTATCAATATCTGCCAATTTTTGGAGCGTGGCTTCTAATTGGCGCAGGCTAAGGCGGGTCAGTGCACGTTTAACTAAAGCTTGTTTGTCACCATAAATACGTGCATTGGTCATGGCACTAGTCAGGTTTTCGCCGCGCATTTCTGCTTGTTTAATACGTAGCAAAGGTCGTAATACCCACAGCAGCGGGTTCATTACGGCAACCGCATTTTCGCCCTCATCTTGCAAGCCTTGCAAAATACGCACGGTGCGCTCGGCATCGCCCGCGAGTACGGCTTCACCTAACTGAAAAGCATCGTAACGTGAAACATTAAGCACGGCTTCACGCACGGTGGCATCGCTTAGTTCACCTTGTGGGTATAAAAGCCCTAGCTTTTGCACTTCCTGGTTCGCTGCCAGCAGGTTGCCCTCTACCTGATGTGCTAAAAACTCTAGCGTTTGCACACTGGTATGCTGACCTTGCAGGGCTAGCCGGTTGGCAATCCATTTGGGTAAATTGGCCGCGTCAATTTCATTGAGGGTAATCGTCTGTGATTGCGCTTCTAACGCTGAAAACCATGCACTATTTTTAGCATCTCGTTCTAAGGCGGGCAAGATAATCACAACCGTGGTATCTGGCAGCGATTTTGCCGCCAACGCTTGCAGTGCTTTACTGCCTTCAACACCTGGTTTACCGCTTGGAATGTTAAGCTCTAATAAACGACGGCTTGAAAAAAGAGAAATAGACTGGCCGAAACTCTGAATTTGCTGCCAGTCAAAATTGCGCTCTACGGTTAAAATGTTGCGCTCATCAAAACCTTGGCTACGTGCGGCAGCACGAATCGCATCCAAACATTCGCGTTGCGCTAGGGGTTCATCACCCACTAATACGTAAAGCGGTTGTAAACCTTGCTTGAGATGTGCTTCGAGTTGAGTTTGAGCTAAGCGCATGGTTAAATGAGCTATTTAGTCGTTAGTTTAATGGCAGTTAAACGACGTAAAACTTCGCGCACAGCGTCCTGTCGCATGTCCGCGTTCAGCCTTGATTCTTCATCAGCTTTGCCGAGTAAGGCATTGTCGTTATATGAAAAATCACGGCGTGCTTGCACGGTTTGCACTTTGCTCCATATAGGGTTAGCTGGTTCACGTGTTCTAAAGTTCGCACGATAATTCAGCTCAAACTCGCGCACTAAACCACCGCCGCTTAACGACAAAATGCGTTTTTCATAGGTTTCGTTCAGTAATTCCAATAATAGCTCTGCGCCCTCGGCATTTTCTACCACTTGCACGCCATTGGTTTTTAGTGTCTGTTTCAGATCACGCGAGATACTTAGTGGGGCACCTTGAATATATAAGTTTTTGAATGAAAGCTCAGTCATGCCACGAAGTTGAAATCCGCAAGCGGAAAGGGCCAGCGTGAATAATACGAATAGACTGATATGGCGCATGATGGTTTTTTGCATGGTAATTTCTTTCATAGACTTAGCCCACAACAACGTTAATGAGTTTGTTCGGCACTACAATCACTTTGCGTACGGTCATATTATCTTCAATGTACTTTTGTACGCAAGGTTGTTGCAAAGCCAGTTGCTCTAAAGCTTCTTTGGTTTCAGTTTTGGCAACGGTAATGCTGCCGCGTAGTTTACCGTTTACTTGAATCACATACTCAATACTATCTTGCACCATGGCCGATTGATCTGCAACTGGCCATCCAGCCTCTAAAATATGGCTATGTGGACACAGCTCAGCCCAGATAGCCTGACAGATATGCGGCACAATGGGTGAAAGTAAAAGCGCAACATTTTGCAGTACTTCCTGGCGCACTTGCCGTGTAGCGGTATCAACACCTTCTACTTTAGCCAGTGCATTCATCAATTCCATTACAGATGAAATCGCCGTGTTAAAACTATGGCGACGGCCGTAGTCATCTGCCACTTTTTCAATGGTTAAATGCAATTGACGACGCAGGTTTTTAAGCTCAGTGCTTAATTCGCCTGTGGTGTATGTGGTTACTGCGCCAAGCTCCAGATGCTCGTAAGTTGCCTTCCAAAGACGACGCAAAAAGCGATGTGCGCCTTCCACACCGCTATCTGCCCACTCCAGGCTTTGCTCAGGCGGTGCGGCAAACATCATAAACAGCCGCGCGGTATCTGCACCGTAAGTGTCAATCAGCGCCTGTGGGTCAACCGTATTGCCTTTGGATTTACTCATTTTAGTGCCATCTTTCAGCACCATGCCTTGCGTGAGCAAATTGGTAAATGGCTCATCGTTGCTTATTAAACCCGCATCGCGCATCAGCTTGTTAAAAAAGCGCGCGTAGAGCAAATGCAAAATCGCATGCTCAATACCGCCTACGTATTGGTCAACCGGCAACCAGTAATTTGCACGTTCATCTGCCATGGCCGTGTTGCTATCAAAGCTGGCATAGCGTGCGAAATACCAAGATGATTCAAAGAAAGTATCTAGAGTATCTGTTTCGCGTGTGGCTTTATCGCCGCATGTTGGGCAAGTGGTTTCGTAAAAATGTGGATCTTTTTTAATTGGTGAACCAACACCATCCATTACTACGTCTTCAGGCAATACTACTGGCAATTGCTCAGCAGGTACAGGCACTTCACCACAGCTGGCGCAGTGAACAATTGGAATTGGGCAGCCCCAATAACGCTGGCGTGAAACGCCCCAATCGCGCAGACGGAATTGTGTACGGCGTTTTCCTAGGTTTTTAGCAGATAAAGCAGCGGCAATGGCAGCGCTCGCGCCATCAAAATCCAAGCCGTTAAAATCACCAGAATCAAACAATACGCCGTACTCTGTCATCGGCAATGTGTCGATGTCTGCATGTTTGATGACTGCTTTAATCGGTAAGTTGTATTTGTTTGCAAACTCAAAGTCGCGCTCATCATGTGCTGCTACTGCCATCACAGCACCTTCGCCATAGCTAGCCAATACATAATTAGCCACCCACACAGGTAGCTGTTCGCCATTCAAAGGGTGTGTCACGAATAAACCAGTCGCCATGCCTTTTTTCTCAGCAGTGGCAATGTCAGCCTCAGCAACGCTTCCACGCTTACATTCGGCAATAAAATCAGCCAATGCAGGGTTGTTTTGGGCGGCAAAAGTTGCAAGTGCGTGTTCTGCTGCTACTGCAACGTAAGTCGCGCCCATCAGCGTGTCTGGTCGGGTGGTATAAACTTTGAGGTTGCCAGCTTGCCCTTCGACAGGCTCAGGGAACGTAATGGGAAACTCCACCTCGCAACCGTAGCTTTTGCCTATCCAGTTGCGTTGCATGGTTTTAACTTGTTCTGGCCAGCCATCTAACTTATCTAAATCATTCAACAACTCTTCGGCATATGCCGTGATTTTCATAAAATACTGCGGAATATCGCGTTTTTCTACCAACGCGCCACTACGCCAGCCACGGCCATCAATCACTTGTTCATTGGCAAGCACTGTGCCGTCAACAGGATCCCAATTCACAGTAGAAGTTTTTTTGTAAATCAAACCTTTTTTGAACAGCTCGGTAAATAGCCATTGCTCCCATTTGTAATATTCAGGTTTGCAAGTGGCGATTTCACGATTCCAATCCACGCCTAAACCCAACTGTTTAAGCTGGGTTTTCATGTGTTCTATATTTTCATACGTCCATTTTGCAGGGGCAGTGTTGTTTTTAATTGCAGCATTTTCAGCAGGTAAACCAAATGCATCCCAACCCATCGGCTGCATTACGTTATAGCCTTTCATTTTGTGAAAGCGGCTTAATACGTCGCCAATGGTGTAGTTGCGCACATGCCCCATGTGCAAGCGCCCGCTAGGGTAGGGGAACATGGATAAACAATAGTATTTAGGTTTATCTGAGGTTTCAGATGCAGCAAATGTTTGATTGGCTTCCCAATAGGTTTGGGCAGATTGTTCAATGTCTTTGAAAGGGTACTGCTGTTGCATAATTTAGCTATTCTTGAGGTTTGAATGAGTAGCGAAATTATACCGTGAAGCGTGGGTTACGTCATAGATTGTCATTCTGAACGTAGTGAAGAATCTAGTCTGGTTGAGGCTTTAGTTTAGTTGAAAGTTGTCGGGGTTGCCCGACGGCAAGGTACTTTATTTTTCTTGTCCAAAATAAAGTACCCAAACAAAACGACACCCCCTGTCGCTTGCTTCCTGCGTTGCTCGTCTTAATGGGTGGCAATCGGAAACTCGCCCAATAAAATCATTTGGGCTCAAACAGCCGATTGCCGAAAGCTCCCTGTGCTACTCGGCACGACAGCAGGGGATTTGTGGGAGTGCAGCTAACTTGTAGCCGCGATGAAGCGTAGCGAAATCGAGGTTAACTTCCCCTCGATTTCGCCTATGGCTGCATCACGGCTACGTGATGTGGTCAAAATAGCAATCAAGCTAGCGCCGCAAAAATATTATCCCGAATTACATTCATATCGCCTAAGCCATTCACAAATACATGTTTAGGCGCGCCGACAGCACCGCTGTTTGCCCAATCTACATAGTACTTCACTAATGGTTTAGTTTGGCTGTGATATACCTCTAGGCGTTTTTTCACAGTTTCTTCATGGTCATCTACACGTTGCACTAGGTCTTCACCTGTTACATCGTCTTTACCTGCTACTTTTGGTGGGTTGAATTTAACATGATAAGTACGACCGCTGGCAGGATGTGAACGACGGCCGCTCATGCGTTCTACAATCGCTTCGTCTGGCACGTCGATTTCAACCACGTAATCAATGCCGACACCTGCATTTTTCATGGCCTCGGCTTGTGGAATGGTGCGTGGAAAACCATCAAACAAAAAGCCGTTGGCGCAATCTTCTTCTTTAATGCGCTCACTTACTAGGCCAATAATCACGGCATCTGGCACTAAACCGCCGCTATCCATGAAGGCTTTGGCTTCTAAACCAAGTGGTGTGCCAGCTTTAACCGCCGCACGCAGCATGTCGCCAGTAGAAATTTGAGGGATGTTGAATTTTTCACGTAAGTGAGTGGCTTGTGTGCCTTTGCCCGCGCCTGGTGCGCCTAAAAGAATGATTCGCAAGATCTTTTCCTAACTTTGATGGATTGGAGTTTATTTTGGTAATAATTATATCAGCTCAAACCCGCCTGTGAGATTCATATCTCAACCTTTTCAACTGACTTGTTGGGCGGGATGTTGTGTGAATGAGGCGTGATGCCTCGTCGTTAACTTGTGGTGAAAAGTGGCAGGGTGTTTAAAGGGGAGCTTTACAAGTTAATATCTTCTAAATTTTTACCCGATAGTGCACGGCTAACGCTCGCATTCATACGCGCGGCTGCAAATGCTTCAGTGGCATGGTTGAGTGCATCTACCGCTTGGTGTATAGCTGTGGCATCTTCAGTGGCGGTGAGTGATTGCAGGCGTTGTATTTCTGATTCAATCGTCTGTTTTTCTGTGTCGCTAATTAAGTTGCCATCAACGGTTAATGCTGCTGTAACTGAGCTGATAATGGCGCCAGCACTTACCCGTGCTTCAGCCAGCATACGCGCTTTTTTATCTGCTTCTGCACTATTGAACGAGGCTTTGAGCATATCGGTAATTTCATCTTCGCTCAAACCATAAGAAGGTTTAACGGCAATATGTGCCTCTATGCCTGTGCTTTGTTCACGGGCCGAAACGGATAATAAGCCATCCGCATCTACGGTAAATGTAACGCGGATACGCGCAGCCCCTGCGGCCATCGGTGGAATGCCGCGAAGCTCAAAGCGTGCAAGCGAGCGGCAATCGCTCACTAACTCACGCTCACCTTGCACCACGTGAATGCTCATGGCGGTTTGGCCATCTTTATAAGTGGTAAATTCCTGCGCGCGCGCAATTGGTAAGGTGCTGTTACGATGGATGACTTTTTCTACCAAGCCGCCCATGGTCTCCAGACCTAAAGATAGTGGAGTGACATCAAGCAGTAATAAGTCATCATCACTTTTGTTGCCAGCTAGAATATTAGCTTGTATGGCTGCACCCAAGGCGACTACTTTGTCAGGGTCTAAATTGGTGAGCGGCTCTTGCTTAAAGTAAGTTTGTACCGCATACCTAAGATGCGGCATGCGGGTGGCACCGCCCACCAGCACGACGCCGTCAATATTTTCAATGGTCAGGTTAGCATCGCGCATGGCTTTGCGTGTGGGTGATAGTGTTTTGGTGACAAGATGTTGCGTAATTTCTACTAATTGCGGCGCGGTGAGTGCGACATCAACCAGCGTACCATTGCTTAAACGGCAAACAATCTGTGCTTCGAAGTTATCGGTGAGCCATTCTTTAGCTTGGCGGGCTTTGGTGAGTAAAAGCCGTGTATCTTCTTCGCTTAATGGTGCAAAATTGCTGCTGCTTTCGCGCACTTTGTCTAATATCCAGCAGTAGATACGGTGGTCAAAATCATCGCCGCCCAAGGTTGAATCACCATTGGTGGCGAGCACTTCAAACACGCCTTTGGATAAACGTAGAATAGACACGTCAAACGTGCCGCCGCCCAGGTCGTAAATCACAAACGTGCCTTCAGCGGCGTTATCCAAGCCATAAGCCACGGCCGCTGCGGTAGGCTCGTTGAGTAGGCGCAATACATTGATGCCAGCTATTCGTGCGGCATCTTTAGTGGCTTGGCGTTGTGCATCATCAAAGTAGGCGGGTACGGTAATCACCGCGCCAACCAGTTCGCCGCCTAGAGATTTTTCAGCGCGTGCTTTGAGTGTTTTAAGAATTTCGGCTGAAATTTCTACTGGGGTTTTTAAGCCAGCACGCGTTTGAATTTGCAGCGTACGTGTGGCTTCAGCATCTTTGCCATCGACAAAACGATAAGGGATATGCGCCTTATCAGTAATATCATTCAGGCTCCGACCCATAAAGCGTTTGACTGAAACAATGGTATTGACGGGGTCTGAGCTTTGCTGAGCCTGCGCTTCGTGACCTACGACTACGTCACCATTCGGCATATAGCGCACTACAGAAGGCAGCAAGGCATGACCATGATCATCTTGCAGCACGGTACTCATGCTACTGCGCACGGTAGCAACCAGTGAATTGGTAGTGCCTAAATCGATGCCTACTGCCAACCTGTGTTGGTGGGGTGCGGCACTCATGCCAGGTTCAGAGATTTGGAGAAGTGCCATATTTAGTTGATAGATATTAGTCGTTAGTTGGTGGTTGTTAATTGCTTATTCTAGTTGTTCAATAGCTTGATGGATATCTGCATAGACTTTATCTATAAAAATAAGTTTACGCGTGGCATCTGTTGCTGATGGATAATCTTTTTTTGCATCGAATAACTCAGCTAAGTCAGCTTGTATGGATTTGTACTCAGCTTGTAATTCACTAGCTAGGCTTTCTAATGCAGGTATGTCTTTGGTTACTTTTGCATCTTCTAATTGTTCACGCCACTCCATCTGCTGCATTAAAAAATCCATGGGCATGGCAGTGTTGGTGTCAGAAATGGCGTTAATGCCTTGGAGTTCCAGCAAGTATTTTGCCCGCGTAGCAGGGTTTTTTAATGTGCGATAGGCCTCGTTTGCTGTCGTGGACGTTTGCATGGACTGTAATCTTTCGTCAGCCATGGCAGAAACAAAGCGATCAGGGTGGCTTGCCGATTGAATTTTACGAAAATTTACTTCTAGTGACTGAACGTCAATCTCAAATTGCTTAGGCAACGCGAAAAGCTGAAAGTAATTGGTTTGAGCGTTTTGCATGCTAAATTGAAATTAAACTGTAAAGCTCTCACCACAACCACACTCATCTTTAACGTTAGGGTTGTTAAATTTAAAGCCCTCGTTTAAGCCTTCTTTGGTAAAGTCGAGTTCAGTGCCATCTATGTAAACCAAGCTTTTCGGGTCAATAATTACTTTTACGCCATGGCTTTCGAAAGCAACGTCTTCAGGGTGCATTTCATCAACAAACTCAAGTGTGTAAGCCATGCCAGAGCAGCCTGTAGTTTTAACGCCCAGGCGTAAGCCGAGGCCTTTGCCACGGTTGGCTAGAAATTTTTCAACGCGATCAGCCGCGGTTTGTGTAAGTGTGATTGCCATGTTTGATTTTTTGTAACTATATATAAAGTGATATTTGTAGGAGCGATTTTTAGATCGCTCCTACACGTAAGTTAAGCCTCTACTTTTGCAGCTTGTTTAGCTTTAATGTCAGCCACTGCCGCTTTAATTGCATCTTCAGCTAACACTGAGCAGTGAATTTTAACAGGCGGCAATGCCAGTTCTTCGGCGATTTCAGAGTTTTTAATCGCATAAGCTTCATCAATGGTTCTGCCTTTGAGCCACTCTGTGACCAATGAGCTAGAGGCAATGGCAGAGCCGCAACCGTAAGTTTTAAATTTAGCATCTTCAATAATACCGCTGTCATTGACTTTAATCATTAACTTCATTACATCGCCACATGCTGGCGCACCGACCATGCCAGTTCCTACATTGGGATCATTTTTATCTAATGTACCCACGTTACGCGGGTTTTCGTAGTGATCTAAAACCTTGTCTGAATATGCCATTTTATGTCTCCTTTGCTTTTAAAATACATCGCAAACTCTTCTGGACTTCGCCTTGTCGTACTGGTTGTACAGTCTGCGATTTGTCGCCTTGATTTTGCTTCCTATTTTAAACGCTTGTTGTGTATCAAAATTACCCAAAAACCTAATGTGATGCCCATTGAACCTTAGATAGGTCAATACCATCTTTAAACATTTCCCAAAGTGGGGATAACTCTCTTAATTTATCAATTTTGCTTTTCATTAACTTGATGGTGTACTCCACATCTTCATCTGTGGTAAAGCGGCCAATTGAAAAGCGAATTGAGCTGTGCGCTAATTCATCAGAGCGTCCAAGTGCACGTAACACGTAACTAGGCTCTAAGCTGGCTGATGTACACGCTGAACCGCTTGATACTGCGATGCCTTTTACTGCCATAATCAGCGATTCACCTTCAACATAATTGAAGCTGATGTTTAAATTATGCGGTACACGGTGTTCTAAATCACCATTGACATAGACTTCTTCAATCGATTGCAGGCCGTGTAACAATTTGTCGCGCAGACGGCGGATACGAATGTTTTCTTCGTCCATTTCTTCGCGCGCAATTCTAAAAGCCTCGCCCATGCCGACTATTTGGTGAGTGGCTAGTGTGCCAGAGCGCATGCCGCGCTCATGACCGCCACCGTGCATTTGCGCCTCGATGCGGATACGTGGTTTACGACGAACGTACAATGCACCTACGCCTTTAGGACCGTAGGTTTTGTGCGCACTAAAGCTCATTAGGTCAACTGGTAATTTTTCTAAATCAATATGTACTTTGCCAGTGGCTTGCGCGGCATCGACATGAAAAATCACCCCATTTTCACGGCAAATGTTACCAATGGCGGTAATGTCTTGAATCACGCCAATTTCATTATTTACAAACATGACTGACGCCAACACGGTATCAGGGCGAATCGCCGCTTTGAATTTTTCTAAATCAACCAAACCATTCGGTTCCGGATCCAAGTAGGTTGCGGTAAAGCCCTGACGCTCAAGCTCGCGCACTGGGTCAATCACTGCTTTATGCTCAGTGGTGATGGTGATGATGTGCTTGCCTTTTCCGCTGTAAAAGTTGGCTGCACCTTTAATGGCGAGGTTGTTAGATTCAGTCGCGCCTGATGTCCACACGATTTCACGTGGATCAGCGCCTACTAATTTTGCCACTTCTTCACGTGCATTTTCAACCGCTTTCTCAGCAGTCCAGCCATAAGGGTGGCTACGTGAAGCTGGGTTGCCAAAATGCTCCGTCAGGTACGGAATCATTTTTGCCGCGACACGTGGATCCACAGGCGTAGTGGCGGAGTAATCCAAATAAATCGGATGAAGACCATCTTCAAAATCTTTCACTACTGGCATTTCTATTGATGCTGACATCTGTTAATTATCCTTGACTTTATATTGTGTAATACTTTTTGTACATGCCTGCATGGCAGCTTTATGCTGCAATGGAGGTTAACTGCTTTAACCTTGAAATTTCATGCTTTAAAGTGGCTAGTAAATCAGCCACTTGCTGCGTTGTGTTGTGTGCACCAAAGCTTATACGCACCGCGCCGCGCGCTAAATCTGGCGCGACACCCATCGCTAATAATACATGGCTCGGTTCAGTGCTGTCGCTAGAGCAGGCTGAGCCGCTGGCCACTGCAAAACCTTTGCGATCCAATGCCATGACCAAAGTTTCACCTTCAATGCCCTCAGTAGCAAAAAAGCTGGTATTGGGTAAACGTGCTACTTGCTTGCTAAAAATTGTTGCATTTAGTGATTTTAAGCCATGTTCAAACTGCTCGCGCAACGTTTGTGTGTGGCTGGCAAAGTTGCGTAGGTTCGCTATCGCCAGCTCACATGCCATGCCGAACCCTACAATCGCTGCGACATTTTCAGTGCCGCTGCGTAAACCTTTTTCCTGCCCGCCGCCATGCAGTAACGGTTGTATATCAACGCGCTTATCTAAAATTAGCGCCGCCGCACCCTGCGGGCCATGAATTTTATGGCTTGAAACTGTCATGGCGTGTACGTTTAAATCAGTGAAGCTGAGCGGCAATTTACCTAAGCCTTGCACGGCATCTGTATGCATGTAAGCACCTGCATTGCGCGCCATTTCAGCTATGGTTGCTATATCTTGTATTACGCCAGTTTCATTATTGGCTAACATTACAGAAACTAAGCTTGTTGGCTGAGCTAGCGCCAATTTTACTTGCTCTATATTCACGGTGCCATGGTGATTAACCGTAATTTCGTGAGCTGCATAGCCGGTTCGTTGCAAGGCGATAGCTGGGCGTGAAACGCATGGGTGCTCAATTGCACTGTATAAAATCTGCATATCAGGCTTGCTTGCGGCAATGCCCTTTACTGCAAAGTTATTCGCCTCTGTACCTGTTGCGGTAAATACCACTTGTGAGGCATACGCGCCACAGGCCTCAGCCACTTGTGTTCTTGCATGTTCTATAGCATCACGCGCAGATCTGCCAAAAATGTGGCGACTGGTTGGGTTACCACTTTGTGCGCGCATCCAAGGCAACATCACATCTAACACGCGGCTATCCAGCGCGGTGGTTGCATTGTGATCTAAGTAGATGCTAGGCATGATGTTAGCCTGAATTTAAGCGGCTATTTCAGCGGTAAAGGCTGATGCTTTATCATGAGCACTATTGCAGGCGCGTGGTGTAATTGATATTTTTTGACCGTTTTTTTGCGATGCCACCATGTCGGCAAGTGTTACCCCTGCCAAATACTCTAAAATTTTGGTATTAAGCGCTGACCATAAATCATGCGTCATGCAGCGACCTTCGTCACGACAGTTCTCATGGCCGCCACATTGTGTTGCGTCTATTTGCTCATCTACAGCATTGATGATTTGAGCTACGGAAATGTCAGCATAGTTTTTGGCCAGATTATAACCGCCACCTGGACCACGCATGCTTTTAACCAAACCTTGACGACGTAATTTGCTAAAAAGCTGCTCCAGGTAAGATAACGAAATGTCTTGACGCTCACTGATACCCGCAAGCGTAACGGGTTTGATGACTGAAGCGTCTTTTGCTTCGTTAATAGCGAGGTCTAGCATCGCGGTGACAGCGAATCGACCTTTGGTGGTTAAGCGCATGATGTTTGACTCTAGTTTAGATTCATCAGTAAGATTGAATTTTATAATACCATACAAATTTAGTCAACTATTGTGCGCTTTAGTTCAGCAAGTTTATTTGCCTGGTTTTTGTCTTAATTTTTTGTGGTTTTTGCTGGGTGTGGCTGCACATCAAAAGCTTCACCGACTTCTGCATCAGTTTCAACATCCATATTTAATCTAGTTAATTGCGCTTGTAAATCCTGCAGGGCTAAATCTTGTTTTGCGGCATGGTCTAACAATGAGTGTATAGCCTTGATCATCGGGTCATTTTCATCATTGCCTACGGCGTAGGCAGCAAAGCCAATTTTCTGTGCAGTGGCCTCACGCTGTTTAGATTTTTCTTCTTCTAAAATACGCGCAGGAATGCCCACCGCAGTTGCGTTAGCGGGCACGTCTTTTACCACCACAGCGTTGGAACCGATTTTAGCATTTTCGCCAATAGTAATCGGGCCTAACACTTTGGCACCTGCGCCAATCACCACGCCAGCTCCAAGCGTAGGGTGGCGTTTACCTTTGTTCCATGAAGTGCCACCCAGTGTTACACCATGATACAAGGTGCAATCGTCACCAATGACGGCAGTTTCACCAATTACAACCCCCATGCCGTGGTCTATAAATACGCGGCGACCAATGGTGGCGCCTGGGTGAATTTCAATGCCTGTCAACCAGCGCCCAATATGAGAGAGAAATCGACCAAGCCAGAAGAAGTCAGCTTTCCAAAGCCAATGGCTTAAGCGATGCATCAACAGTGCATGTACGCCAGGGTAGGTGGTTAAAATCTCAAAATGCGTACGCGCCGCTGGGTCGCGCTCGAACACGATAGAGATGTCTTCTTTGATATGGTCAAACATGTATTTTGCGGTGGTTTTGAATTAAGCGCAATTATGCCACAAAAGGGTAATGGTTGAATGTTGCAGTAAGGATATAGCGACAGTTTTTACCAAAGGTAAATTGGGCGTTAAGCAAACTTAATGTCAGCAACTGGTTACTTGGCAGTCGTTGTTATTGGTTAACCCTAATGTGGTATTGATTTGGTTGGCAGCCTCTTTATCTAATTCATTAAGTAAAGAAGCGGTTTTGATGGCTTCATCTTTATTGCCTGTTTCAGCTGCGATTAAACCTAGATAAAGTAAAGCATTGGTATGGCGTTTGTTTTGAGCATAGAGCTGGCCAAAATGATTGGCAGCGCTCTGAGTTTCTTTAAGGTTGTATTCGGCAATCGCTAAATAATTAAAAGCCTCGCTAGCCTCGCTAGCCTCTGGCTCATGTTGAATCCATTCATTGGCGAGTCTTTTTAATGTCACCCAGTCTTCAGTTTGGTATGGTTGAATCACGCGCATAAAATAGGGGCGTTTCTCTTCTGGCGCATCCCAAAATGGCGCTTCACCTTTAGATGGAATGCTAAGTTCAGGTTTGTTTAGTAGCGCATAAATCCATTCAACGGGCATGTTGTAGTAAAACGCATTGCGTCCTGGGCTTTTAAGCGTGATGATGCCGACAAGTTTGCCATCATCACTAAACATTGCACCACCGCTAGCGCCCATTCTAAAGTCATTTGTGGTGCGAATAATGGCGCTATCACCCATAGGATATAACGCTTTAACAAATCCATAAGTGGTCAGTGGTTTTGGTGAGTTGTTAGGAAAGCTAATCGTAAAAACGGGTTGTTCATATTGCAAGGTTTTGCTGGATCCCAAAGTCGCGACGGTAGTGTTTAACCCATCAAATCTAACAATGCACAGATCATGATGCCAGTCGGCCTTTAGGCCCGTGGCACGATAACTTTCACCAAATTTGATGACATTGATGGATTGTGCGTTTGCAACGACGTGACAATTGGTGACGACCTGGTCTTTAGCAACGACCACCCCAGAGCCAACACCATAATGCCCGTTGGGTAATATCACCCGAATTTTCACCACGCTAGATTTAAGCGCATATACCATCCCGTCTGGCGGTAGGGCAAACGCAAAATTACCAATAAGAATCAGGCAAAAGCCAAATATAAATTTGTGCATGACCGACCTTCCAAATCATAGTTGATGGATTTTAATTGGAAGCCATATATGCGTAAAAGTTCTTTAGGGTATAGATTAACTAGCGATAGCTTAATATTTCGTGTGCTTTTTAGGCGCTAACGACAAAGTCAAAATGCCTCTTAGCAAGTTCACTTCTTCTTTCTCAAGCTTTGCACGGGCGTAGATGCGGCGAATACGTTCGCTGAGTTTTTTCGGCGCATCGGGGTTGAGGTAGCCAATTTTAATGAGTGTATCTTCCAGGTGTGCGTAAAAACCCTCTAAGGCTTCGTTGGTTGCAAGTTCAGGCTGGTTGGGGTGTGCTTCCAATTTGCCTTCCAACACTGCCATGCGAATTTCATAGCTCATTACTTGTACGGCAGCGGCGAGGTTGAGCGAGGTGTATTCCGGATTGGCGGGAATCATCGCCAGTAGTTGGCAGCAATCTAGCTCGGCGTTGGAAAGCCCGCTCATTTCTGTGCCAAACACTAAGGCGATGGGTTGCTTGGCTGCAATGCTGACTGCGCGCGAAGCGGCATCACGTACATTCACTAGCTCATGTGAAATTTGTCTTTTGCGCGCGCTCATGCCAATCGCTAATGCGCAGCCAGTGAGGGCTTGGCTTAGAGTTTCACAAACAATCGCGTTTTCAAGTAAGTCTGCCGCGCCAGTGGAGAGCGCTGTGGCATGTGCATCAGGGAAAATATCAGGTTTGACCAAATATAAATGCTGTAAGCCCATGGTCTTCATGGCGCGCGCGGCAGAGCCGATGTTGCCGGGATGGCTGGTTTGGCATAACACGACACGGATGTTGTTGAAAATATGTTGATTGTTCAATGGTGTGGCCTAATGAGTGTGACGGTTGTTTAATACTCAGCCCGAATTGATAAAACATTCGGGTTAATTTGGAGTTAAGGTCAATAAAAGTTAAAATAGTATTTTATCAGCTCTTTAAGAAAATTTAGTTATGCATCCAATGCTATCCATTGCTACCAAAGCCGCGCGTAAAGCTGGCAGTATTATTAACCGCGCATCGCAAGACGTAGGCTCGCTCACGGTTCAATCCAAAACTTATAATGATTTTGTGAGCGATGTCGATCGCGCCGCTGAGCAAGCGATTATTGATATTCTTAAAGATGCTTACCCAGACCATGGCTTTTTAGGTGAAGAAAGCGGTGAAAGCAACCAGGGCGCCGATAATATTTGGATTATTGACCCATTAGATGGCACAACTAATTTCTTGCATAGCTTTCCTCAATACTGTATTTCAATTGCATTGCAACAAAAAGGCGTGCTTACACAGGCGGTGATTTATGACCCGGTGCGTAATGATTTATTTACGGCAACTAAAGGGCGCGGTGCATTTTTGAATGACAAGCGTATTCGCGTTACAAGTCGTAGTAAATTGCAAGATTCTTTAATCGCCACTGGTTTTCCATTCCGTGACTTTACACATCTTGATACCTACCTCGACATGTTGAAAGACATGATTAAAAAAACGATAGGCATTCGCCGTCCAGGCTCAGCTGCATTAGATTTAGCCTATGTGGCTGCGGGTTGGACCGATGGCTTTTTTGAAATTAACTTATCTGCATGGGATATTGCCGCAGGTGGCTTACTGGTGCAAGAAGCAGGCGGTATTGTTGGCGATTTTGAAGGCAACGAAAGCTGGCTGAAAACAGGCAATATCGTAGCGGGCAACCCAAAAGTATTTGCACAAATGTTGCAAGTGTTAAGCCCGCATTTAACCGAAGCGCTTAAAACGCCCAAATAACTTAAGAACTTTATTAAATTGAAAAGCGTTTGCTAATCCGTGGCAGACGCTGTTAGTACCTAACAAAACACACACCACTAAAGCTAGAGATAATCTTTCTTCACTTCATCTAAAATCGGTTAGACTGTTTTCAAACTTTGAGGCATTCTCGAAATATGAAAAAGATCGTTACTGAAAATGCAAACATGATAGAGCATGTGTTTGCGCAATACATCCAACATCAGCGCGCCCCTCAGTTAATCTCTGATTTAATCGCACAAATCAGACCTCCCAAACCGCATCAAGCAGAAGTCGCAGTAAAAGCAATTCAGGCGCTTTGTTATGTACTGAATACAGATTTTGAAAAAGCCAGATTGCTTAGAGAGGCAATTTTGCAGCTGTTAAGCGAATACAAGCCTATTTCATTATTTGTCATCGCACGCCATTCAGTATTTACTGGCTTTTTTGTTGAAATGCGCAGACGAATAGCGCATAAAATTTTACCAGCGCCGGTTGATATTTCTTATTTGATTGACTTATTTGCCCTATTTTTCACTAAGACAAGCGATGAGTTATGGGTAAGTGCGGTGTCTGATGACGTTTGGGCTGAGCTTGTTACCGCAATCCGTTTTGGGGTTGCTAGTGCCAGTGTCACCGATGTATGCAGGCAAAATTTATTAGCTGCGGCGCAGGTGTTATCGTATCGAATTGCGGCAATGGGGCTAGAGCCTGAATTGCTGCGTAACCATCCTGAGCTTGAGCAGCACAGCTCCCCGTTTATTATGCAGCAAGCTGAATTGGCTGAGTTTTTAAACGCGCAGAATAATGTTGACGTTGATGCAGATATTAAACATATTTTAGTGATGCTTGATCAGTGCAACGAGATTGTCGCCAAAATTCGTCGCAATAGTGTGCAAGTCGGCACCAGTATCCAACTGACACAATTATTGCAACGTATGTTGCAACAGATTGCTCGCCTGGAAACTTTGCTTAATATACTCAATAGCTTACAACAAGGCACTGCCCCGCATACTGAAATTGTACAGCTGTTTAAAGCCTTGGTTTATAGCGAATGCCATAAAAATGATTTGCATGAACACTGGCAAGAAAATGTTGAAATAATGGCGTTGCGTGTGACTGAAAATGCAAGTCGCACCGGTGAACATTACATTACTGAAAATCGTGGTGAATACTTTGCTTTGATGCGTTCCGCACTTGGTGCGGGTGTGGTTATCGGGGTCATGGCCATGATTAAAATCATGCTGGGTAAGCAGCAATTAGCACCGCTAACCGAAGCTATTGTGTTTAGCCTGAATTATGGCTTAGGTTTTATTTTAATTCATATTTTACACTTCACGGTAGCCACTAAACAGCCTGCAATGACAGCGGCGGCAATTGCTGCCAGCATAGATGCTACTGATGCAAAAAGTAAGGAGATGGATAACTTAGTGGCGATGATAGCCAAGGCTATGCGCAGCCAATTGGTGGCAATTTTTGGTAATGTGTTGCTCGCAATTCCCACCGCGATGTTAATCGCATGGACAACGCTCCACTTCACAGGGCAGCATTTTATTATGCCTGAAAA
>MHBU01000031.1:136618-136777 GCA_001803395.1 Methylotenera sp. RIFCSPLOWO2_02_FULL_45_14
ATCGCGGGTTACCATGATAACTTGGCGGTGTACAATAAAATTCCGCAACGCCTGCGTGCAGTTAAATGGCTACAAAAGTTATTAGGGATTTCGCGTTTAGATCGAGTTGCCACTTATGTTGAAAATAACCTGGGTGCGCTGGCAGGTAACTTTTATTTT
>MHBU01000031.1:136784-153571 GCA_001803395.1 Methylotenera sp. RIFCSPLOWO2_02_FULL_45_14
TGTTAGGCGCTATGAGTGCCATCGGTATATTGTTTGGTTTGGCGTTTGATATTCGGCATATTACTTTTTCGTCGGCATTTTTCGGGTTTGCATTAGTCGGTTTAGATTTTATGCTAAGTTGGCAAGCTGTAGCATTCGCGGTATTGGGCTTGGCACTGATAGGCTTTGTCAACCTTGCTGTCAGTTTTTGTTTGGCGTTATACGTGGCAATGAAGTCGCGCAAAGTGAAGTTCAGGCAATGGCGTTTGCTCATGAGAAACTTGGCCAGTAGATTAAATCAGCATCCGGCTGAATTTGTAATGCCGCCTAAAAAACTACCTTAATCGATGGTTTTATACACAATTAAAATTACAGAAATTCATGTGGTTATGTAATAACTGGTATGCTTCTTTAAGAAATAGCAAAACGTTATCAATAATAGTTGGAATTAGAAAGGACGTGCATTGCGAAAAGCTTTTCAAATTATATCAACTATCATTTATTTATTCGCGGCCTTAACCCTTACAGGTATATCGCTAATGATTATGGGATGGTCAGTTTATGAGGTTGTTATTAACTTTCCGAAAAAAGGTGAGTTTATTCCGCCAATACTTCAATCGGTTAATTTTATTCCGTTGATGCTTCAATCCGTGGGATCAATAATAATTGCAGCAGCCATTATTGATGTTGCAAAGTACATGATTGAAGAAGAAGTTTTTATGAATAAAGAACTTCGTGAACCTGAAGAAGCCAGAAAAACAATCACAAAAATCATGGTAATCATTTCTATTGCTGTGAGTATTGAGGGATTGGTTTATGTATTTAAAGCTGGAACAAAGGATGTCACACTTTTACTCTATCCGGCTTCTCTCATTCTTGTTTCTGCATTTTTAATTGTGGGGCTTGGTGTGTATCAAAAATTAAGTGTAACTATAGAGAGAGAAGGTAAAAAGATAATCTAATTGGTGCAATTTGGACTGTTGGCACGGTCTTGTGGACAAGTCATCGGCTGGTTTGAGCCGGGGGAATGCTTTCCACAAGTGTTCTACATAGGCTTCAAATGCAACTAATGTGCGTATTAATTGTGGCTAGCAGTCACAGCTTTTCGCTTCCAAAGGTCTAAGTATTGATTGGATTTATTAAGTAAGTCTTTATTCATCTCTTCATACTCGGTAGCTGGCGGCAAGGCTATATCCTTAGAAATTGCCGTATAGCCTAAGCCTAATTTACCGCCATGCACTTTAAAACCGATAAATTCCAATATGGTAGGGAACATATCAAAAGGCAAAATATCTTCACGGTTTTTGCTAATTGGATTATTAGAAATAAAACGGTTAAAAATATGACGCTCTTTTATTGTTTTTAGTTTTTCATATACAGGGTTTTCCATCGCAAGGTGATCACCTAATATCACTACACTGGTATCCTTTAAATATCCACTTTTTGTGATGAACTCTACAAGCTCGGAAACCTGATTAGAAGAGCATTCAACTATACCTTCAAAATCCTTGATGCCATGCGCTTTACAATACTTTGAAAAATGGCCATCTGGACCATGTGTATCAATAGTAGTGAAGGTTAGGTTGAAGGGTTGCTGTTTTGCATGCAATTTAATCAGCTTTGCTTTGACAATTTTTAATAAATCATCGTCATACAAACCCCAATAATTCATATCTGTCGTTTTTAGATTACCTTTCAGTTCTTCACGGCCATAGATTTCATCGTAATGATGGTCCTGAAAGAACATGCCCTTGCCGGCAAAGGAGAGTGCATCACCTCCTATATACACATTGTGATAACCGGCATCGTGCAATATATCTCCCAAGCAAACCGCATTGGGTAAAAAGGCTTTAATTTTTTCGCCTTGATCATTTCCATCATATAAACTCACGCTTTTGAGCGGCAAAGCACATTGTGTTGAAGTAATTCCTGCAATAGTCCACCAGCTTCCGGGTGCTGTTTTATAGTTAGCAAAACTAGAGCCTCTTAACTGACCTAAACGCGTTAGTAAATCTTTACCGAATAGGGCGGAGTCCTTATAGGAATCTTCTAAGCTTTCAACATAGATAAGCACTAGGTTTTTAGGCTTAATGAGATTAACTTTTACTTGAGAAGGGTAAAGATAATGGGCGGAAAAATAGTCTTTGCCGAATTGGTGATGTATAAAAACGGTGAGTGAAAATTGCATCCCAAAATAGATGCCAGCAATGATGAGTGTGTATAAAGGTGCACGATGCCCAATAAACCAATAAAAAACTTTTAAAAAATGAATGTTGGCACGACGGGCAGGCCTCGTCAGCCAATGAGTAGAACCGTGAGTCAGAAACAATGCAATTGAATACTCAACCAGCACTAAGAGTATAGAAATAACCAAAGGAAGGGCAATGCACCAGCTCAGAAAGCTTTTGATGATTGCAGTATCAGTATCAACTAAACCCTCTACGCCAAATTGAGCATGATAAAGAATTTGTTCGAGCGAGGGTTCGCCAAAGTTGTTCGCAATCCAATAAGCAATGGCAGCTAAAAAAAATGCAGCAAGATAGGTAAGGAATCTAACGAATCCTCGCACAACATGTCGATGGTGATTATGAAGTTGTTGAATACGACTCAGCATGGTTAATCTATCCGTAACGCTTTATTTGAGACTTGCATATCATCAGCTTTTATTGGGACGTTGTGAAATAAACTGACAGGCTACCGCGCTAGCATAAGGCAGGCACTGCAGTGACAACATTGCCACCCACAGTTGGGCATCAATGTTATTAAATCCCCGTGTAGAAAGCATGAAAAAGCTACATAAAGTGAGTGCTATCAAAAGAGTCACTTCTTCAATAATTGGATTGAAAATCTCGAACTTTTTGCTTTTATTTTTGCCTTTAGCCGTGACTTTAAACACACCGTCTTTTTTAATAATCCCCATAATTACGCCTCTGGCAATGGCGTGAGATAAGCCAAGACTGGCAAGAGATGCACCAAAAATATCAGTCCAGCTACAGTTCATGGTTTTTCTATATAAAATAGGGCCAAGTGCTGCCTTAATTACCAGGAAACACAAAATCGGCACTATCATAATAGTGACTGGCAAGCTAAATGCTGTTGGAAAGGCCAACATCGCAATGGTCCAGCCAATAGAACCTATTGTGAAAAAAAGCTGCAAGGCATCGCCCAGCCAGCCAAACCAGCCAGTTAAGAAGTGATAGCGCTGGCCAAAAGTCAGCGTGGAATCACCTAGTAATTTGGGCAGGTGATGTTTGAGAATTTGCATGGCACCAAATGCCCAGCGGAAACGTTGTGATTTAAGCGCCTTGAAGTCTGAGGGAGTCAAGCCGCGGCCAAAAGTATCATCGATGTATCTAAGTTCATAACCAGCCTCAAGCAAACGTAAGCCTAGCTCGGTATCTTCACAAATACACCATTCTGACCACTTGCCACTATCGACTAAAGCTTTATGACGCACTAACGTCATGGTGCCGTGCTGGATTAGGGCATTGCGCTCATGGCGGTGGTGCATACCAATGCGGAAAAAGCCTTCAAACTCCCAGTTGCTCATGCGGCGAAAGAAGTTGTTTTCCCATTCTCTATGTGCTTGAGGCGCTTGTACAACGGCAACTTTTGGCTCGGTAAAATGTGGTACTAAATTAGAAAGCCAATCTGTGGTGACTTCGTAGTCGGCATCTACCACACCAACAACTTGTGCTTTAGGATTAGTTTGATCAAGCGCAAAATTTAAAGCGCCTGCTTTAAAGCCTGGCCATTGCGGTAAATGGAAAAATCGGAAGTTATCCGGCATCTTCGCCATATAGGCTTCTAATGGCTTCCATTTAGCTTCATCTTTCGTGTTGTTATCAACCACAATTACTTCAAAATTGGTGTAATTAAGTTTAGCTAAACTCTCTATGGTGGTAATGACCATTTCCGGAGGTTCGTTGTAACAAGCTAAGTGGATGGAAACGAATAGTTCTTGATCGGCAGGTAAAGGTTTTGCGCGTTTGTAAGCGCGCTTCCACCCCCCTTTAAACATCACTTCGCTAAATTCTACGCCATAGATCATCAACACCGCAGAAGTGAGCCCCATGCCAATAATTAAAGCGATTAACACGATAAAGTCGCGCAGGGTGTAGTAGTAGTCACCGGGTAAATTCCAAGCGACGACCAAGGTGGTAATGCAGGCTTGCAATAAGACGGCCATTGAGAGTCGTCCGCCTAGGCCCCATTGTCTAAAACGATAGCCAATGAAAAGAATAGGTAAAAATGCTAACAAAGTGGCCCACAAAGCCTTTTCTTCCCAGCGGCTGTCTTTAGGAACCGCACCGTGTAATGAGTACTTTTCGTGACGATCCGCAGAAAACATCCCCCAGTAGGCGCCAGCCCAACCTTCAATTTTTTGCTTCCAAGGCTGATCAAAGGCTTCCATCAGGTAATAGTCATAGTTCTTATGTGCGGTTTTTGCTAAAAACTCTCTTACAAAGAGTGCTTGATTGACATCTGATGCCACTGCAGCACCTAGTGTTGGGCCATGGCTAGGCCAGCCAATTTCAGTAATGACAATTTTCTTGCGGGGGAATGTTTCCATTAGTTCTTTATAGCGCTCGAGTGAATAATCAACGGCTTTTTCGACTGGCACGCCTTCGTGATAAGGAAGTAAATGCACCGCGATATAATCGACATGCTTGACCAGATCTGGATTTTTGAGCCAGACATGCCAAGGTTCAGCGGTTGAAATAGGTAATTTTGTGGCATTACGTACTTCATCTAGATAGCTAAAGAGCGCTTCAGATGTTAGATCTTTTCTAAGTAATACTTCGTTACCCACAATGGCACGTTCAATATGAGGGTAATTTTTAATTTTAGCTTTCAGCGCATCAATTTCACGGCGATTGGTGTTCAGATCACTATCTAGCCATGCGCCAGCGGTTATGTAAAAGCCGAGATTAGAAGCAAGGGCAGTGACTTCGCTATTTTCCAGGGCGCCGTAAATGCGAATGCGGTTGGTAAGCGGTCTTAATATTTTAAGATCCTGCTCCAGTTCAGCTGTGCTTGGATATTCTTTATCAAGCGGACTTTGATTTTCTTGAAAACCGCTATAAGCAAAACCATGTACGATTGTTGGCGCGTTCATGACTGGTAATGAACGATTGAAAATGCTCCATATACCAAAATGAATTAAACCGATAATGGCCGCAAATATGAATGGGCTGATAAAGCGCTTGAGTGGGGCAATCATAAAAATTAGCGAGTATTTCCTGAAATAATTAATGGGTCGGGGCTTGGTGCTTAGGCCAAGTGCCAGCTGCAATCAGTATGCTGATTGCTAACCAAAGGGTTGCGAGTAAGTTCTTGGGTTCTAAGTATAGGCAGTATGCAGCGGATACAATCAATATCACATGCAGTAAATAGTAAAGTTGTAACTTTGGTCTGACGCTGTGCTTAAGTAAATATAAGCCAAGCGAGAGTTGCATCACTGGCAGTGCATATAAACTGATTGAAAAATCACGATAGCGACCATCCACGATTAACAGCATGCTTGCTGTGATCGCAGCCAGTAGTAATATTGTTAAACAAGCTTGTAACAAGCGTAGGTTATTTGCGTTAGCTTTGCTCACAGTCCAAATGATACTGATGATAGCAATCCAGCCAGTCACTGTTACGCCACCTAAAGCTAGCCACTCTTGTCCATTTTGACAAGCTGCTAATAGATATTCGGTTTGCAATAAGGCGTTGATTCCAAATAAGGTGCCTAAGCTTGCCAGTCCAATCAACACTGATTTGCGGCGTTCATTTAGGTAAAGACTTAAACCTAAAAATAACAGCGCCCCTAGACCGCCACAGAGTACTGGTCGCAAACTATCCGTTCGCGCTTTAATGTCGCCATTGAATGTAAACTTAGGGCTAAGATCAGTGTTGTAGATTCCCCAGTAACCACCGACCGTGCCTTCCAGGCCACGTTTCCAAGGTTGGTCTATTGCTTCAATGAGATTGTAGTTCCAGTTTTTGTCATGGGCGAGCTGGATGAATCCGCGCAAGTAAGTGGCCTGATTGATGGCGCTTGGTTGGGATTCTTGGCGCTGCCTGCCAACCGATGGCCAACCAGTCTCGCCAATCAAAATCTGTTTTTTAAAAGTATCTTTGAGCAAGTCCATCACATTGCTGGTATGGTCTAAAGCATGTTCTATGGATTGTGGGTTGTCTTCCCAGTAGGGAAGAATATGCACGGTTACAAAATCTACAGAATCTTCCAAGGCTGGGTGTTTACGCCAAAACTCCCAAACGTCGGCGTAGGTAACAGGTACTTTGGTCGCTAGCTTTGCCTTTGTTAAGTAAGCTTTCATTGCCGTTTCGGTCTGCTCTCCCCGCAGCAAGACTTCATTGCCGACAATGAGTGCTTTGATGGTCTCGGGATATTTATTAGCGACTGCAATGGCTAAATCGAGTTCTTTATCATTTAGGGTTTTTACCCAGCCTATCCATGCACCTAAGTACACTTGCATGCCTAATTTAGAGGCTGCCTCTGGAACGTAATCCAGGCCTTGGCTTACAGAATAAATGCGCACACAATTGAACTGCTTAGAGAGCAGTGTTAAATCCTGGTCAATTTGCGCAGGTTCAATCAACGTGTTGGGATTGAGCGGTGTTTGTCCTTGGTGGTAGTAAGGCGAGTATGACACGCACTGAAGTTTGCCGTCGCCAGGCAGTTGAGGTTCAATAACCGCTGTAGGTTGATTTTGCTGCCAAAGCCAAACACTAAGCAGTGTGAGTAATACAACATTAAATAGAGTGAAAAGCCATGTTGGTTTAGGACTGGGGATGGTCATAAATTTCTGAAGGTGAAGCTCAAGCCTTTGATGGGTAAATCAAGCAATCGCCTATGATAATCCAGGCGTTAAACAAAACAAAATATAACGTATAAAAATATCAGGATATTTACTTTGCTGACGGGGCTCACGTTACAATAGCACCTTCAAAAAATCATTAAGAAACTCGCATGAAAAAACTGTTTTTACTTCTCTTGGTGATCGCCAGTGCGGCTTTAATTAACTCGGCAGAAGCGAAACCTATTTTTACTGGTGCTGATTATAGCGGTGTTTATGCTTGTAAAGGTAGCAACAACAAAGTTGGTGACTATGAAGTACAGGCGACCCTAAAGCTTAATCGATCAAGTAGCCAAGGTCGTTTTGGTGTGTATGACTTTAGCACTGAGACTGAAAACTCTCTGGTATATAGAGGGCAAGCCATTGCCAATGGTTATAAGCTTGCGCTGACATTTAATTTGTCTGATGGGCATACGGCTGAATTTAGTACGGGGATTGCTGATGTTAAAAGAATATCGTCAACCCGTTGGGCTTACACTAATCATTACTATGAGCCTGATGGCAGCGGCGGTGATTACGGTACTGAATATTGCGTGATGAAAAAACCTGTCAAAGCAGCCAAGAAGGCAAAAAGCGTTGCAGTTAAAAAGGCAGTTGTTAAGGAAGAGTCAGTATTAAATACTAGTATGGTTTACGCGTGAGTTTAATGGTTTGCAAAAGTAAATAGAAGTTGTTGCTATTGAGTACCAAAAACTCATTCAGCCGGGCTGAGTAAATCGGATCGTTTATTTCACTTTCTGGCTTTTCGATGGCGGGATGACACATTAAAGCAGGCGTATCGGTGCTGCTATCGGCGGCCGATATCCAAGTGCCAAGTAGTTTTTCATAATCTTTACTATCACCGGTAAAACTATAAACACCCAGCAAATCTCCGCTACAATAAAAGCCCATGGTTTTAGCTTTGTGTTCTAAAGCATTGGCGCCAAGCAGCTTAATTATTTTACCTTTAAAGCCATTGCTGGCTGGTGGTTTTGCAATACGTATCCAAGGTAGCTGTTTGCTGTATCGCTGCTTTAGTATATCAAGTAAAGCATCACGAATTTGCGGTAATTGATGCACATGCTGATGCCCGTCCACATAATCTGGTGCTGTGCCGAGCACATCTTCAAAACGGTCTAGTTGCGCATGAATATTTAGTCGTATCGCTTGGGCGGGTAAACTTCTAAGTAAACTGCGTGCTATCAATACAGGGTGGGCATAAGCATCGCCAAACTGGGTAAAATCAAGGTGTAAGCCTATATCCGCTTTGTTTCTTATTTCTTGTGTGAGTGATTTTGCAGCTTCGGCCCAGCGTGGGCTAAGCACCATGCATGAAGCCGCACTGAGTCTGTTTTGCTGAATCAGCTGAATAATCCCCGCATCAATCGCCGGGCTTTGTGCGTAATCATCAGCACATACAATAAGAGATTTCATAGCGCGCCCTTAAATGCCCAATAGCGACTTAATAAATAAGTGGATATGGCAATGACGACCATGACAAAGCCGAGCACCAGCCAAAAAGGCAGTTGCGTGAATCGTAATGCCCCAATGACCAAAGACTGATTGGCAATGAAGCCTGTTACCGCGACTGCCAGAAAACGTGGAAAAGCCTGTTTATGCGTGGAGCTTTGACTGGAAAAACTTAATTTTCTGTGTCCAAAATAGCTAACGGGGAAAGCGGTTAGAAAACCGATGATATTAGCTTGAGTAGGAGCTAGCAGATGACCCCATTCAAGCCCGACTGCAATCACATAATGCACAGCAGCAGCAATGATGCCGATGACAGTAAACCATGAGATTGACTGGGTGTGGGTTTGGCGCATTAAGCGTTTTTATTGATTATTTTAGGCTTGGCCACTTCCGCCACGATGTAAGGTGGGCGGCCTTTCACTTCATCGTAAATACGTGCTAAATACTCACCTAAGATACCAATAAACAAGAGTTGTACGCCAGCAAAAAACATCATGCCAGCGACAATGGTTGGCCAGCCCGGAACGGATTCATTAAAAAACAAATGATCTATCACTACGTACATGCCATAAATAAAGGCAAAAAATGCGAGTGACGCGCCAACGGCACTCGCTAAACGCAGTGGCATGACAGAAAAACTTGTAACGCCTGTCCAGGCAAGTTGCATGAGTTTTAGTTTAGAGAACGTGCTTTCACCATGTGTGCGTGGCAAAGGGGTAAAGGGAATACCAATAGATTTGTAACCAACCCAAGCGTAAATACCTTTCATGAAACGGTTGTGCTCTGGCAGAGAGAGCAGGGCGTTCACCACTTGTCTATCCATCAGGCGAAAATCGCCTGCATCTCTTGGAATGTGGATTTGACCGCCCAAGCTGATGGCGCGGTAAAAAATGCGAGAGCCCCAGCGTTTAAAATGAGACTCTGACTCACGGTCTTGACGCACGGCATATACCATATCGTAGCCTAGACGCCATTTTTCCAGCATTTTCTCCAGCAACGTAGAGCAGTGCTGCCCGTCTGCATCCATGCAAATCACAATGTCGCCACTGGCGTGTTCCAAGCCTGCGGTAATGGCGTATTCTTTGCCGAAATTACGGGAAAATCTCACTAAGGTTGTATGTAAGTCAGCCGATAAGTCTCGTATTACATTAGCAGTATGATCGAGGCTGCCATCATCAATCACTACGATATCCCAATGTGGACTAAGCTGCGCTAGGTGCTCAGCAATGTTATTTACCGTAGTGACGATTGTTGCTTCTTCATTGAAGGCGGGTACGATTACCGTAATGTGAGGTTGCGTATTGTCTCGCAAAGAAACCTTATTTTCAGTCATATTTTTAATCTCGTGGTGCTGCATGTGGACGGCGATCTTCACCTGTCAAATCTCGGCGATCTTTAACTATGGCTAGTGGTGCGTTTAAGCGCTCTACCGTCCCAATGACTTTACCTTTAAGTACTTTATCGCAATTCATGTTGGTGCTCGAAATGTAAAAATCAGCAGTGACCCAATCCTCAGTGATATTGAATCGTTTGTCTAAATAGGCACTACCTTGAAAAGCTTCGGCGCAAACCGCTACAGAATATACATTGTTGTGCTTTTTTGGCAATTTCATTTGTTCGGCATCAATATAATTTTTTAATAGCTTTGTCGCATCTATTAGACTGCTTGACCAATAATCACCTTCCCAATCATGGATAGCCTTCTTGAAGTTTTCACCTGCAAAATAATTGTAGTATACATACTGATATGGATGAAGTGCATATAGAGTGTAGATGGTGTTTGAAGTTAACAGTATGCAAAATGCGATAAAACTTAAACGCAATTTTTTATAAGGCGTCAGCATATCGAATGCTTTGGATAAACCAATGCCAGCGGCAATCGAAAGTGCTGGGAGAATAAAGGTGAAGTGTCTGACACCGTTGTAAAGCGCAGGCCTATCATAAAGCACAAATAATAATGGGGTTAAGAGTGCAATCGCAACACTTATTTCAGGCAAGCTATTTGCTAACCTTATATCTTTTATTTTGATGATAAGCATTAACGCGACACTTAACAGACCTAGCAAAAAGATTTCAGGTAGTCGAATAGACAAATAATTAAACAAATAAGTGCGAGGTACGTTACCAATACTGACAAATTCACCGTCAACCATTGTATTCATATCAAATGCAAAATGAGAAAACGATTTTGCGGCAATGAGAATATGGTCGCTACCCATGACAGCCCAAGGCCAGAAAATAGCCATTAAGCAGAAAGCAATAGCTCCAGCAGGCAATAAACTTAAAATACTTTGCCAGCAATAGTCTAATTTGTTTTTTAAAGTCCTGGCATTCAACCATCCTGCTATCAAGACTAACAAAATGATATAGATCACCGCAAATGCACCACCAATTCTTAAGCCCAATGCAAAGCCAATTGCTGCACCTAATTTGAGCGCCAAATGAAGGGGGATGCGTGGCAAGTGTCTAGAAATAATTATCGTGTAATAGAGTGCCCAGGCCATGCATGCGCCAAACGACACATCTTTGGTATGGGTAAACATAGCGCCAGTCCATGCCCCCGTTATTGTGAGCAGCAACACCGCTAAAAAAGCCGCGCGCTCACCAGAAAGTTCACGCGTGCTTTTGTAAACAGCGATAATTCCAGCGAAGCCAAAAGCTGCTGAAAGTAGATGTCGAATATCCCAAACCCAAAGCGGCAGTATTTTCTCTAAAAAGGCTGCGATTAAATCGAAAAAGCCACCATAGAGATAAAGGTTTTTGTACATAAATGCTGATTGATCGGTAAAGCCTGAGCTGTAAAACTTTAACAGCAGCTGACCATAGATGTGTTGAACTTGCTCATCGTTGCTAATGCCATACTGTTTAAACGTTAGAAAAATAAAAATAACCAATGCCGCAAATAGGGCATAAGAAAGCTTTTTGTACAAATTTAATGTCATAGAGATCTATTTTAAGTTCACATGTAGCAGGATTATACAGCGATGTCATTTTTTTCTAATAGCATAAGATACATGCTGAAAATTAGAGGAGTTTATAGTCAGTGGGCTCGAAAGTTTAGGTTACAGTGTGACTGCTATTGAGAAGTCTAATTTCAAGTTAATTTGCTGAATCAATCATCTAATTTGCTTTGGTTTAGCAACAACAAAACTCAGAATCAATCACGAAATACGGATGCCCATTTTTAGAGGCACCCTTAATATATAAATAACTATTAGTTATTTTCAGTGATCGATGTAAATTGGTAGAGTATTGATTTTTGACTTAGCGTAAATAGCATGCCACGGCGTGCTAGCACATTAGGAGAAACTCTCATGTCAAACTGGTTTGATGATAATGCTCAATCTATCGGCAATACGCCTTTAATTAAACTTAATCGGGTCACGGACGGTGCAACAGCCATTGTGTTAGCCAAGATAGAAGGGCGCAACCCGGCATATTCAGTCAAGTGCCGCATTGGCGCTGCCATGATCTGGGATGCTGAGCAGCGCGGCTTGCTAGGTGCGGGTAAGGAAATTGTGGAACCTACCAGCGGTAACACCGGGATTGCGTTAGCTTTTGTTGCCGCCGCGCGCGGTATTCCGCTCACACTTACGATGCCTGAAACCATGAGTATTGAACGTCGTAAATTATTAGTGGCTTATGGCGCAAAACTGGTGCTGACCGAAGGCGCAAAAGGTATGAGTGGTGCCATTGCAAAAGCAGAAGAAATCGCCGCCTCAGACCCTGATCGCTATGTACTATTGCAGCAATTTAAAAATCCAGCCAATCCTGATATTCATGAAAAAACCACTGGTCCTGAAATTTGGGATGCAACAGATGGCAACATTGATATTTTTGTCTCCGGTGTCGGTACTGGCGGCACGATTACCGGGGTCTCGCGTTACATTAAGAACACTAAAGGTAAGCAGATTGTGACGGTAGCGGTAGAGCCCGCCGCGAGTCCAGTGTTGAGTCAAAAGCGCGCGGGTGAGGAACTAAAACCCGCGCCGCACAAAATTCAGGGCATCGGTGCTGGCTTTGTCCCCGATGTTTTAGATTTATCTTTAGTGGATGATATTGCGCAAGTCAGTAATGAAGAAGCTATTCTTTACGCCCAGCGTCTAGCGCGTGAAGAAGGTATCCTTTCCGGCATCTCTTGTGGTGCTGCCGTGGCGGTTGCGGTGCGCTATGCCAAGCGACCTGAAAACGCCGGTAAAATAATTGTGGTGATATTGCCAGATTCGGGCGAACGCTATTTAAGTTCTATTTTGTTTGAGGGTTTGTTTGATGCACAGGGCACGGCGATTTAATCAGTCTGGCTGGTCGCAGTAAACAATTTTTTAATATCTTCTTCCAAGGCCATGCGGTTGCCTATCTGCCCGCAAACCAACTCACACAGTTCATATACGCTGGGGTCTGCAATTTTGTAATAGACATTAGTTCCACGCGACTCTCGTTTCACTAAATTATATTGCGCGAGCAGTGTCAGGTGCTTGGAGATGTTGGCTTGCGTACCGCCTGATATTTGCGTTAACTGGCTGACATTTTTTTCGCCATCTTGCAGTGCGTTCAGCACTTTAAGCCGCATAGGCTCTGCCAAGGCTTTGAAATATTTAGCCACATATTCAAGTGCTTGTTCATTTAGTGCGCTCATTTTACTTCCCATCGTGATATGCAATTACAATACAAACGTAATTATACATAAAATTATTGTTTGACTATATAACTATATGGTTATATAGTGCCATTAAAGTTAATAAGCATCAACACTTTATTGGAAGGAAAAATCGCTTGATTAAATTATTGATAAGTGTGCTGGCATTGGCTGCAACATTTTTAAATGTAGCTTGGGCAGAAGGCTTGGCTACGTTCAGTGTAAAGCAATCCGACCAAGCGCAAACAGCAACGGTTGAAGGTTCAGTTGAGGCTGTCAAATACAGTTTGATTGCCCCGCAAGTTTCAGGAAGCATCACCGCATTGCCAGTAAAAGCTGGCGATCACGTCAGAGCTGGGCAGTTGCTGGCACGCATTGACACGCGTATTGCTAATCAGCAGGCGATGACTAATCAAGCGCAAGTTGTAGCTGCCAAGGCGCAGTTAACAGCGGCGCGGCAAGAGTACGAACGTAAAAAACGTTTACATGAAAAGCAATATATTAGTCAGGCAGCGCTAGAGCGCGCGGAGTCTGATTACAAAACCGCAGAGGCCCAAACCAATGCGCAATTAGCACAGACTGGCGTGGCAAATGTGCAAACTGGCTTGCATACCATCAATGCGCCTTATGATGGGGTGATTGCCGAAGTGATGACAGAGCAAGGTGATATGGCTATGCCAGGTAAGCCCTTGCTGTCTATTTACAACCCAAAAGCACTGCGTGTTGTAGTCAACGTGCCTCAAAGCCAAGTGGCGAGTATCAAAAATGGGTTGGCAATTAAAGTGCTGATTCCTGCAGCAATAGAAGCCGAGCGACACTTGGCGGGGACACAGGTCACAATATTGCCGACAGCGGATGTTGTGAGTAATAAGGTTAAGGTGTGGGTAACGTTACCGCAAAATCTTGCTAGTGTAAGCCCTGGAATGTTTGCGCGCGCCATGCTGCCAGTCAATGATGCAGATGCTAAGTTTCAAATACTGGTACCGGCAAAAGCCGTGATTAAACGCAGTGAATTGATGGCGGTGTACGTGGTTGATAAGCAAGGTCGCCCGCAGTTAAGGCAAGTGCGCTTGGGTCGTCAGCAAGGCGAGAATATTGAAGTTTTTGCTGGTTTACAAGTCGGCGAAGTTATAGCGTTAGACCCAATCGCAGCGGCGAACTTCAAATAAACGGGTTTTAAGTAACCGGATTTTTAAGCAGCTGAGTTTTTAAGTAATAGTAATTTTAAGTAGAAAGCACCGTGACTACAACTAATACAGACAATTTAGGCGTTTCTGGACGTATTGCCAGATACTTTCAATCGGCGCAAATCACACCGTTGATTGCCCTGGTAGCATTGCTGCTTGGCATATTTGCGGTGCTGGTTACACCGCGCGAGGAAGAGCCGCAGATCAATGTAACCATGGCAAATGTGTTGATTCCCTTTCCTGGAGCATCAGCCAAAAATGTAGAGCAGATGGTGGCAATTCCTGCCGAGCAGGTATTATCGCAAATTGCAGATGTAGAACACGTGACTTCGGTTTCTCGCCCAGGCATGGCCGTGATTACCGTGCAGTTTCAAGTCGGTGTGCCGCGCACTGAGGCATTGGTGCGCCTTTACAACACCATTCAGTCCAATCAGGATTGGTTGCCAAAAAATCTTGGTGTCGGTGACCCAATCGTCAAACCTAAAGGCATTGATGATGTGCCTATTCTAACGGCTACTTTATATAGCAAAAATAATCAGGACGGCGCTTATGAGCTTGAGCGTGTGGCACATGCGCTAGAGGCTGAAATCAAGCATGTGAAAGGTACGCGTGAAGTGGTGACGCTTGGCGGGCCGGGCCGGGCGGTGAATATTGACATAGATCCTGTGCGCATGGCGGCATCCAACATTACTATCGCAGATATGCGGCGTGCATTGCAATCTGCCAATGTTGGCGCCCCGCTTGGTGAAGTGACTAATGCCAATCAGTCTATTGCCGTAGAAGTCGGAAAATATTTCACCGATGCTAAAGATATTGCCGAATTAGTTGTTGGCTTGCATGCTGGCCGCCCGGTTTACCTTGGTGAGGTTGCTGAAATTAACGATGGGCCGCCGCCTGCTGAGCGTTATGTTTGGTATGGTGAAGTTAATAAAAAATCGACTAATAACGTTGCTGAATATCCTGCCGTTACCATCAGCGTGACCAAAAAACCTGGTCAAAATGCAGTGGCGGTAGCCGATGCTGTGATCAAGCAGATTGATAGCCTGAAAAATGTGCTGATTCCAGCTGGTATGGAAGTAGAAATCACCAGAAACTATGGTGAAACCGCCAATGACAAAGCACAAAAACTCATACAGAAGCTGATTTTTGCGACTTCTGCCGTTATCGCGTTAGTATTTTTAGCGCTGGGTCGCCGTGAGGCAGCAATCGTTGGCGTAGCGGTTACCCTGACGCTCACCGCCACACTATTTGCCTCGTGGGCATGGGGGTTTACGCTTAACCGCGTTTCATTATTTGCGCTGATTTTCTCGATTGGTATTTTGGTCGATGATGCCATTGTGGTGGTTGAGAATATTCATCGGCACATGAAGCTTAAACCATCGTCAACACTGACGGAAATTATTCCAGCTGCGGTAGATGAAGTTGGCGGGCCAACGATTCTAGCTACGCTGGCAGTGATTGCCGCGCTATTGCCCATGGCATTTGTGAGCGGCTTGATGGGCCCTTATATGAGTCCGATACCGATCAACGCCAGTATGGGCATGCTGATTTCACTGGCCGTCGCTTTCATTATTACGCCCTGGTTATCTCGCATTTGGCTGCGCCATGCGCACCATGAAGATGCGCTTACTAAAAAGATTGCACCTGTTTTTACGCGACTTTTCAATCCATTTTTAAGTGATGCTAGCGGTAAAAAGAATCGACGTAAATTGTGGTTAGTGGTACTTGGGTTGATTATTCTATCGCTAGCGTTGCCAGCTGCCAAACTGGTGGTGCTAAAGATGCTGCCATTTGATAACAAATCCGAGTTTCAGGTGGTGGTGGACATGCCGGCAGGCACTCCGCCAGAAACAACGGCCAGCGTACTGCATGCCATGACCGCTTATCTGGCTAATGTACCAGAAGTGACCAATTATCAAGCTTATGTAGGGCTTTCAGCGCCTATTAATTTTAACGGCTTGGTGCGTCAGTATTACCTCAGAAGTGGCGGTGAGGTTGGCGACATTCAGGTGAATTTAGTCGATAAGCATCATCGTAGCGACAAGAGCCACGCCATTGCCAGCCGTGTTAGACCAGAACTGCAAAAGATTGCCCAAGCAATGGGTGCCAAGGTAAAGGTCGTAGAGGTTCCACCTGGACCACCAGTCATTTCGCCGATTGTGGCTGAAATTTACGGGCCAATCGATGCTGACAGGTTAAAGCTGGCGAGACAAGTTCAACATGTGTTTGATAGCACAGAAGGCATTGTGGATACCGATAACAGCGGCATAGCCGATGCTAAAAAAATTGAGTTAGTGGTAGATAAGAAAAAAGCAGCCTTGTTAGGCGTTTCACAAGCGGCAATCGTCAGCACCTTGCGTACTGGGCTGGCTGGGGAAGACGTCACCTATTTGCATGATGCCACTAAATACCCGGCCGGAACACGTTTGCGTTTGCCCGTATCCGCACAAGGTGATATTGAAGATTTACTCAAGCTTTCAGTATCAACCTCCAGCGGTAAGCTGGTGCCAATACGTGAACTGGTGTCCATTGAAGATACCTTGCGCGAGCAGCCTATTTTCCACAAGGATTTACTGCCTGTGAATTATGTAGTGGCCGATATGGCAGGTAAGCTGGATAGCCCGCTGTATGGCATGTTTGGCATGCGTGACGCCGTAAGTAAAATTC
>MHBU01000031.1:153581-166151 GCA_001803395.1 Methylotenera sp. RIFCSPLOWO2_02_FULL_45_14
TGGCGGCAAGCTTGGTGAGTCATTTATCAGCCAACCAGAAGATAATCAGCGTGGCTATGCCCTTAAATGGGATGGCGAATGGCAGGTAACGTATGAAACTTTCCGCGATATGGGTGCAGCTTATGCGGTTGGCTTGATATTGATTTATCTACTTGTAGTGGCGCAATTCGGTTCCTATTTAACGCCGCTGATTATCATGGCACCTATTCCGCTGACTATTATTGGCGTGATGCCTGGGCATGCGTTGCTGGGCGCGCAATACACGGCCACGTCTATGATCGGCATGATTGCGCTGGCGGGGATTATCGTCAGAAATTCCATTCTGCTGGTTGATTTTATCAACCTGGAAGTCGCTTCTGGCAAGCCGTTTAAAGAGGCGGTGATCAATTCTGCCATCACGCGCGCGCAGCCTATTGTACTCACAGCATTATCGGCCATGTTAGGTGCGTTCTTTATTTTAGATGACCCAATATTTAATGGTTTGGCTATTTCGTTGATATTCGGTATTTTTGTCTCAACTTTGCTGACACTGATTGTGATTCCGTTGCTGTATTTTGTTGCTTATCGCAATAAGTTTAACTAGATAAATTTAATTAGGAGAGTTTAAAAATGACTTCATGGAAATTGGTTCGTGTGATTGCTGGTTTATTGATACTGTTATCGCTCGCGCTTGGCGTGCCGGAAAGCCCATTATTCGTGAGTAAGTACTGGTTGTACTTTACCGCTTTTATTGGGGTGAATCTGTTTCAAAGCGGTTTGACTGATTGGTGTTTGATGGAAAATATTTTGCGCAAACTTGGTGTACGCGCAGGCTGCTAAGGATATTGCTAACAATGTTGATGAAAAAATCTGCCCAAGTTTCACTGTTATTGCTGACGCTGCTTGCTAGTCAGGCGCATGCTTTTGACCTGCTAGAGGCTTGGCAAGCGGCGCGCGCTTACGATCCGCAATTTGCCTCTGCTCGCGCAAGTGCCGAAGCTGGCCGCACTAAAAGCTTACAGGCACAGGCACTAAAAAGTCCGCAAGTAACACTTAACGCGGGCATGGCGGGGGTAAACAGTGACAATAAAATCAGCAATGCGCAATTTTCTAATGCGCAATTCGCGGGTGCCAGCGGCGCAAGCGGAACAACGGACTTCCGCACCAGAACCGATGCCGGACTGAACCTGAATCTAAATTTGCGCGCTGAGTATCCGCTTTATGATGCTGCGCGCAATGGCTCTGCCACGCAACTCAACAAACAGGCGCAACTGGCTGAAGTGCAATTGACGTTAGATGAACAGCAACTCATGCAACGCGTGGCACAAACCTATTTTGATACGCTACTGGCGACCGATACGCTGGCAACCTTACTCGCCCAGCAGGCGGCGGTTGCCGAGGCGCTGGCGAGTGCCAAAGCGCGCTTCAAAGAGGGTGACGTGGCCATTATTGATACGCATGAAACGCAGGCGCGCTACGATTTACTCGCCTCGCAGGTGCTTGAGGCCGAGAGCAATCTGCAGCTTGCCCGCGCAGCTTTGGCTGATATGACTGGCAATCAGGATGCAGCATTGGTGTCGCTGCCGCAGAAAACTAAGCTGGCAAGTATCGCCAGTGGTGATTTGCAGAGTTGGCTGGCACGTGCACAAAGCAGCCATCCTCTGGTGCATGCACAGCAGTTGCAGCAAGAAATTGCACACACTGAAAGCGGTAAATTTCAAGCTAAATACTCACCTGTGCTTAATCTGGTAGCACTTGCAGGCGGAGAACATTTGCAGGGCTTGGGCGGTAGTGACGCCGATGTTGCCAATCGTCAGCTGAGCCTCGGTGTGCAGCTGACCATTCCCCTTTATAGCGGCGGTATGCGCGATGCCCGTTACCAAGAGGCGCTTGCGCTGGAGGATAAAGTCCGCAACCAAACCGAATTTGTACGGCAGCAGGCGGCGCGTGAGGCAAGATCTGCATGGCTGGCAGTCACCGTAGGGCAGGGGCAAGTAAAGGCGCTGGAACAGGCTGAATATTCGGCTGAGATCAAGCTGGATTCCACCCGTGTAGGGCGCGACGTGGGTGACCGCACCACGCTGGATGTGCTGAATTCTGAGCAAGAGCTTTATAACACACGCCTTGCACTTTATCGCAGCCGTTATCAAGTGTTGCTGGCATTGCTTAACCTTTCAGCGGCAGCAGGTGAGTTAGGAGAACCTCGTTTGCAGGAAATCAATCAGTTACTTGTTAGCCAATGATTTTTATCAGAGAGTAAGAGAAGCGTGATGACAAAACAAGGTGTTAATCAAAAATTCGTTAGCTGGATTTTTATCGGGGCTGTTTTAGCCGTTTTGTTGGCAGGATGCACGCCTTCAGACATTGCCACGATCTTGCCCAAAGAGTCAGCGGTAATGCTTGCCGAGCAAAAAGCCATTATTGTCGATGTGCGTGAAGACAGCGAATGGAATGAGCAGCATATCGCAGGCGCGATACATATTCCTTTAGCACAAGTTGCAAGCAGGCTCAGTGAGTTTGCGCAATATAAAGACAGTACAGTTATCGTGCAATGCCATAGTGGCAAGCGCTCAGCAAAGGCTGCCGGTTTGCTACAAGCCGCAGGGTTCAGCAAGGTTTACAGCCTGGCAGGCGGTATTGTCGCTTGGGAAAAAGATGGATTAAAAACGACGAAGTAATCTAAATAGACGTCAATTTATTCTAATGCACACTTTGAATTTGGCTAGCCAGTCGAGCATGCTGATATTTCTGCAGGTTGAAAGCGCCACGGACAAAGGAGTATCCAGAAGGTAAGGTGATTGATTGCAGTGATGGGAAAGTTCGCGGTACGATCTCAATTAAACGCAAGTTAGATGTAGTATCAAAATAAAATGTCGATAAATCAGTGATTTTTAACTAAGGATTAAGAACATGGCACATATCGTAATAATGGGCGCTGGCATCGGTGGAATGCCGGCTGCCTACGAACTAAAAGCCAAGATTGGCAGTAATCACCAGATTACCGTGGTCAATGCGGTTGATTATTTTCAGTTTGTGCCTTCTAACCCATGGCTTGCAGTGGGCTGGCGCAAGCGTGAAAAAATCACCTTTCCGATACGGCCGTATCTTGAAAAAAAAGGCATCAATTTCATTGCACAGCCGGTGACTAAGATTGATGCGGAACAAAATACGCTGCAACTGGAAAATGGCGATCATCTTAATTACGACTATTTAGTTATCACCACAGGACCAAAATTATCCTTTGAAGAAGTGCCTGGTTCTGGTCCGGATGGCGGCCATACGCATTCGATATGTTCAGTAGATCACGCAGAAAAAACCTGGGATGCTTATCAGGAATTCCTAAAAGAGCCAGGTCCGGTGATTATTGGCGCTATGCCAGGTGCAAGCTGTTTTGGGCCTGCCTATGAGTTTACATTTATTATGAACACGGATCTGCGCAAGAAGAAAATTCGTAACAAAGTGCCTATCACCTATGTCACTAGCGAGCCCTACATTGGGCACTTAGGTTTAGGTGGTGTGGGTGACTCTAAAGGGATGTTGGAATCAGAGTATCGCAACATTGATGTTAAATGGATTATCAATGCCAAAGTCACAAAAGTTGAAGCAGGCACCATGTTTGTGACTGAACATGATATGCACGGCAGTGTGGTGAAAGAACATGAGCTGCCATTTAAATTCTCTATGATGCTACCTGCATTCAAAGGCGTTGACCCAGTTGCAGCAGTTGAAGGGCTATGCAACCCAAGAGGTTTCGTGTTGATAGATGAGCATCAGCGCAGCAAAAAATACCGCAATATATTTGCCGCAGGCGTGTGTGTGGCTATTCCGCCTGTTGAAGTTACGCCAGTGCCAACCGGTGCCCCTAAAACTGGCTACATGATTGAATCGATGGTGACAGCGATTGTTCATAACATAGCCGCTGACCTTGCTGGACAAGTGGCCGATGCAAAGGGCACTTGGAATGCCATTTGTATTGCTGACATGGGTAATACTGGTGCAGTTTTTGTTGCATTGCCACAGATTCCGCCGCGGAATGCGAACTGGATCAAAAAAGGTAAATGGGTGCATTTAGCAAAGATTGCCTTTGAAAAATACTTCATCTATAAAATGAAAAAGGGTAGTTCAGAGCCGATTTATGAGAAGCATGTACTCAAGGCTATGGGGATTGAAAAACTAGATTAGTCTCTTCTATGCGTGTTTGATAGGTTCAAGTGAGTTAAAATATATCTACATTAAGAACCTGCGAATCATTGAATGACCACCAAGCAAAATAGCAATATCACTGAAAATCAGCTGGTAGATATTGAGAATCACACCCCAATGATGCGCCAGTATTTAGGGCTTAAGGCGCAACATCCTGATATGTTGCTGTTTTACCGCATGGGTGATTTTTACGAGCTGTTTTTTGAAGATGCTGAAAAAGCGTCCAAATTACTCGGCATCACTTTAACGCATCGCGGCAGCAGTAATGGTCAGCCTATTAAAATGGCGGGCGTGCCGTATCATGCGGCAGAGCAGTATTTGGCTAAATTAACCAAGCTGGGCGAGGCGGTTGCCATTTGTGAGCAAGTGGGCGATCCCGCTACTAGTAAAGGGCCTGTGGCGCGTAAAGTTGCGCGAATTTTAACGCCAGGCACTTTAACCGATGCCGCGTTACTGGATGAATCCCGCGATAATCAATTATTAAGTATTTTTCAAGCAGATGGTTTGATTGGTCTTGCGCGCTTAAATTTAGCCTCAGGCAGTTTTATTTTAAGTGAAATTGCGGTTGGGTTGTTAGGCCAGGAGCTGGAGCGCATTGCCCCTAGCGAGATATTATTAGCTGACGATTTTACCCATGCGGCTTTGAGTTTGAACAAGGTTGCAAAAAAGCGTTTAAGCCCATGGCAGTTTGATTTTGACAGCGCATTTAATACGCTGACCAAGCAGTTTAATACTTATGACCTTAATGGTTTCGGTTGTGCCAATCTAAAACCCTCGATCTGTGCGGCGGGCGCCTTGCTCGATTACGTTAAACATACACAACGCTCCACCTTGCCGCATATCAATGCCATTAGTGTAGAAGCAACCAGTGCTTATCTTCAGTTAGACGCTGCTACACGTCGCAATTTAGAAATTGATATGACCTTGCGCGGTGAGGCTAGCCCTACGCTATATTCGCTGCTCAATACTACGCAAACGGCAATGGGCGCACGCTTATTGCGGCATTGGTTGCATCATCCTTTGCAAGACCGAAATTTGAGCATGAAGCGACATGAGGCGATTGCTGATTTGATGCAAAGTGACCAGTTTCAAAATCATCGGTTTTCAGGGTTGAGGCAGTCGTTAAAATCGATAGGGGATATTGAGCGTATTACCGCGCGTATCGCTTTAAAAACAGCACGGCCACGTGATTTGTCAGGCTTGGCAATGAGCTTGCAGCAGTTGCCTTTACTACAAGCACAGCTTCAAAATCTGCCAGCAAGTTTGCTACAAACGCTAGGTGCGCATTTGACTGCACCAGAGGCGCTTATTACATTGCTCACCAGTGCCATTAAACCAGAACCCAGTGTGGTGCTACGCGAAGGCGGTGTGATTGCCGATGGCTATGATGCTGAATTAGATGAGCTACGCGCGATACAAACCAATCATGGTGATTTTTTGTTGCAATTTGAAGCCGCTGAAAAAGCGCGCACCGGCATTGCCAACCTAAAAGTAGAATACAACAGCGTGCATGGTTTTTATATTGAAATGAGCCGCACCCAGGCTGAAAAAGCGCCTGCCGAATATAGGCGTCGTCAAACACTCAAAAATGTTGAGCGCTTTATTACGCCAGAGCTCAAAACATTTGAAGACAAAGTGCTGAGTGCAAATGACCGTGCCTTAGCGCGTGAAAAAATGCTGTATGAACAAGTATTAACGCAATTGGGCCAATACATTGTAGCCTTGCAAACTAATGCGGGCGCGGTGGCGAGCTTGGATGTGTTATGTTGTTTCGCTGAACGCGCCCTTAGCTTGAATTATGTTGCCCCACAGTTTATTACCGAGGCTGGTATTGAAATTGTAGATGGTCGTCATCCAGTGGTTGAACAGCTTTCCATGCAGTCTTCCGGGCAGCCGTTTATTGCCAATGATGTTACGCTCAATCCTTATCGTCAATTGTTGTTGATAACAGGGCCCAATATGGGTGGTAAGTCTACCTTCATGCGGCAAACGGCTTTGATTGTGCTGCTCGCGCATTGTGGCTGCTATGTGCCGGCAACTTCGGCAAAAATTGGCGAAATTGACCGCATCATGACGCGAATAGGCGCCTCTGATGACTTGGCGGGTGGGCGCTCTACGTTTATGGTAGAAATGACCGAAACCGCTAACATTTTGCACAACGCCACGGATAAAAGCCTGGTGCTGCTAGATGAAATTGGTCGAGGCACATCAACCTTTGATGGTCTAAGTTTAGCGTGGGCAGTGGCTAAACAGCTGTTGGAAAAAAACAGAGCTTACACTTTGTTTGCTACCCACTATTTTGAATTAACGCGCATTGTGGATGAGTTTAAATATGCAGCCAATGTGCATTTAGATGCAGTTGAACACGGTAATAGCATCGTGTTTATGCATAAAGTGGAAGAGGGCGCCGCAAACCAAAGCTATGGCTTGCAAGTGGCGCAATTAGCAGGGATTCCAAAATCAGTCATCACCGCAGCAAAAAGAAAATTAACGCAATTAGAGCTTAATCAAGTGACTAACCAAGATGCCAAATCAGTGCCGCAGGTGGATATGTTTATGCACAATGAGCAAGAAGCTGAGGTGCAATTGCATCCTGCATTAAGTGAGTTAGAGTCGTTACAAGTTGATGACTTAACGCCTAGGCAGGCGTTGGATTTGTTGTATAAGCTAAAAGGTTTAACTCAAGGGCACCTCTAATAATTCAACTTTGCGAGCATCCGCTTTGCGGTTTGCCTGCTTAAACCATTTCGTCGCTATACGTCGTTGCTCGCGAAAAATTATTCCTTACATATCAAACATAGCGGGTCTCAAAAGTAAAGTCATTGCATAAAAAGATAATTGGTAGGAGCGACGCCCCGTCGCGATTGCAACATTGCTTCGCGACGGGGCGTCGCTCCTACAAAAAACTATTCTAAAGCTATTGTAAATCATATACTTGCGCTAATGACTTCCATTGGAATTACGAGCTAATGGAAAATCTGGGATAATTAGAGGTACCCTCAATAAAAAAGCACCGCATTAGCGGTGCTTTTTGCTTGGCACAAAGGCTAAATAATTCTCCTATTTAGCCTTTTAGTGGTGATGACCACCTGCGCCATGTACGTGCTGATGGGTGACTTCTTCTTTATTTGCCGTACGTACATCGGTAATGGTGGCAGTAAACACCACACGTTCACCTGCCCAAGGATGATTGCCATCTACAATCACTTTGCCGTCTGCGATTTCTGTCACGGAATATAAAATCACTTCACCAGTTTCATCTTCGCCTTCAAATTGCATGCCTACTTTGAGTTCATCCGCTGGAAAAGCGCTGGCTGGCTCAATTTGCACCAACTCTTCATCGTACTCACCAAAAGCATCGGCAGGCTGTAAATCTACAATCACGACATCGCCAATGTTTTTACCGTGCATAACTTCTTCAACTTTAGGGAAAATATTGTCGTAACCGCCATGTAAGTATGCTACTGGTTCGTTGCTTGATTCAAGCACGTTGCCATCGGCATCTTTTAATTCATAAGTCATGGTGACAACAGTGTTCATGGTAATTTGCATGGTGAAATCCTTGAAATAGGGCTATATAAAAATTAAGGCTAGAATTTTAATCTATTTTTGGAAAATGCTTAAATGCTTAAATGCTTAAATGCTTAAATGCTGGATGGATTTATTTTCTGTATTTGCTTTAATTGATTAAGTTATGGTGTGGCCCATTTTGGGTGTGCCATAGCTTTAGTGTTTGCCATGTGCCTGAACAAGCTGCTTCAGTTCCGGCACACAAGAGCCGCATTCAGTACCACATTTAAGTTTGTTTTTCAGGGTAATTAAATCAGCACCGAGTTGAATGTTTTCGATGATGTCATTTTCAGCCACATCCAAACAGCTGCATACAATCTTGCCACGGCTGTGCTGGCCAGCGGGCGGTGCACTTAGTGGCGCTAACGCCCAGCGGCGGAGTTCGGCACTAAATTCGCCTGTGGCCATCACATCTTTTAGCCAGTCTGCGGCAAGTGTTTCGCCTACCAAACGCACGCCGGTAACTTCTGGTTTGCCGTTGCTAACATTGTTTTCAACCAAAATACGTTTGCTAATGCCACGTTTGGCATCATTGTAGTTAAGTAACGGCATGTCGTCGGTCATGCCCAGTAAGCTGTCAATTTCGGCAATTAATTCACACTCTGGTGCTTGTGTGTGGGCTGCGCGTAAAATCAGCATGCCAGCGTGATGTTCTGTTTTACGTCCAAACAAGCCGCAGCTGGCATACTCAAAGTTTGCTAACAAACCACTTATTTTTTGCAGCACCTCTAAATTTTGGATGGTACGCATCACCGTCATACGCCAAGGTAATTCTAATTTCTCAATTTTAATGGCGGTATGTTTGAGTTCAGGCTGTTTGGAGGTTTTGTCAAAAGCAGGCGGCATCAGTGCATTAACGCCCAAACCATGCATAAATTGGCTACCCCAATGCATAGGGATAAACGTTTGCGAAGGCTGAACCTCGTTTGACAATTGTGCAGGTAACACCAAGCTACCGCGTTTATTGCTGACTTTTACAATGTCGCCATTTTTAATTGAGCGACGCGTCATGTCATCGGCATTGATATGGATGACGGGCTCTTCGGCATGATTAAATAACTGTGCAACCGTGCCGGTGCGGCTCATACCATGCCATTGGTCGCGTAAACGACCAGTGAGTAAATGCAAGGGATGGCGCGCGTCTGTTTTATCTGCGGTGCCTTTATACGTAGCGTTAATAAATTGCGCTTTGCCATCCGGTTTTTGGAATATGCCATCTGCGTATAGACGTGCTTTGCCAGTGACGTCGCCTGTAATAAATGGCCATTGTTGCGGGCCTTGTTCATTAAGTAAGGTGTAGCTTAAACCTGTGATATCTAAATCACGACCGCGTGTGGTTTCTCGGTGTTCGTTAAAAATTTGTTCAGCACTGGTGTAAGGAAATAGGGTTTTAGTCGCGCCCTTCGACAAGCTCAGGGTACGGTTGGTCGCCAAACGTTTTTCTAAACGCTGTGCAAACTCCACCACGATTTCCCAATCATGACGTGCTTCGGCAGGGGGTTGTACCGCTGGATTTACACGAGTAATGCGGCGCTCAGAGTTGGTGACAGAGCCTTCTTTTTCGCCCCATGTGCTCGCTGGTAACAAAACATCGGCATATTGGCTGGTGTCAGTGTTGCTGAAGGCATCTTGTACCACGACTAATTCAGCCTTGTTTAAAGCTAATAGTATGTTATTCAGGTCTGGCATGGAATGTGCAGGGTTAGTGCAGGCAATCCAAATGGCTTTGATGCTGCCATCTTTAACCGCGTCGAACATCTCGACAGCTGTTTTACCAGGTGTTTCTGGCACACTTTCTATGTTCCAGAGTTTTGCGACTTCTGCGCGATGTTCTGCATTGGCCAAATCTCGGTGACCAGACAAGAGATTGGCCATGCCGCCAACCTCGCGCCCACCCATAGCATTGGGTTGACCTGTAAGTGATAGCGGCCCGGCACCTAACTTGCCTATTTGCCCCGTGGCCAAGTGCAAGTTAATCAATGCGGCGTTTTTATCAGTACCATGAATAGATTGATTTAGCCCTTGGCAATACATAGATAAACTTGGGCCTTTGCCGAACCATTTGGCTGCCGTAATGATGTCTGCTTCTTTGATACCGCAAATATCAGCCACCATCTTTGGAGTATATTCACGTATGGTTTCTTTCAATTCCGCAAAACCGTTGGTATGCGCGTTGATATATGCCATATCAAGCAGACCTTCCCACAACATCACATGCAACATGCCATTGAATAACGCTACATCGGTGCCTGGCAAAATCGCAAGGTGTAAATCAGCCGCCTGTGCGGTATCGGTGCGGCGAGGATCCACCACGATGATTTTTAAGTTGGGATTTTTTTCTTTGGCAGCTTCAATACGGCGAAAAATAATCGGGTGCGCAAAAGCAGTATTAGAGCCTGCAATAAACAAACAATCGGTATGGTCAATATCTTCATAACAAGCTGGCGGTGCATCTGCGCCTAAGGTTGCCTTGTAGCCAGTTACCGCAGAACTCATGCAGAGCCGTGAGTTAGTATCTACATTGTTGGTGCCTATCAGACCCTTGGCGAGTTTGTTAAATACATAATAATCTTCAGTGAGTAATTGGCCAGAAATATAAAAAGCAACGCTGTCAGGGCCATGCGTTTCTATGGTGTTAGCGAATTTTTCAACGATAAAATCGAGTGACTCATCCCATGTGGCGCGTGCTCTGGGTGCATTACGGCTAGCGCGCAGTTCTGGGTAGAGCAAGCGGTTATCAAGCTTGGCGGTAAGGTGTAGCGTGGCGCCTTTGGTACACAGACGCCCAAAGTTGGCGGGGTGGTCAGGGTCGCCTTTTACATCAATAATTTTGTCATTTTCGGAGTGAATAATCACCCCGCAGCCAACGCCGCAATAGCAACAGGTAGATTTTGTTTGTTTAATCAAGATACTTAATCTTTTAGTTCTAAATAGACGAAACCATTTTCCACTTTGGTTTTAAAGCACGCTGTTTCGCCGACATCGGGTTCTTCAGCTTTGCCGTCGATCAAACTGATTTTCCAGCTATGCAGCGGGCAGGCGACTTTGTCGCCATAGACAATGCCTTGTGATAAGGGGCCGCCCTTGTGAGGACAGGTATTGTTGATAGCAAAAATACGGTCATCTTCGGTGCGAAAAACACCAATTTCGATGTCGGCATTCTCTTTGTTTTTTGTACGCACAACACGCGCACCTAATTTAGGAATATCTGCAAACGGTGCTACTTTTACCCAGTTACTCATAATCTCTTTCTAAAATAGTCTTCATGAGACCGCTAATAAATAAATTAATAAAATATTCAAAACAAACGAGAAAATAGCAATCCACTGCCATTTAACCAGTCTGGCACGTGCGATCAATGGCGTTCGTACCGGCGCTAAAATCGGCTTTAGTTCACCATGTTCAAGCGCCAGTAACATTTCTTCTGCGGTTTCAAATCTCAGCTTTACATCATGTGCAATGGCTTTGAGAATGATGTTCTCTAACCAGTATGGAATGTCTGGCCGATATCTGGTGGGCGGAATTGCTTGTCCAAATTTAGGGTGCTGAAACGGCTCAACTTCACCATACGGATATTTGCGTGTGAGCAAGTGATACAAGGTAACCCCTGCTGCATAAATGTCAGTTTGCGGCGTGGCAACAGCACCTTCAAACAATTCAGGGGCCATGAAGCTAGGCGTGCCCGGGTTTTGCATGGCTTCGATTTTGCCAACTCCGCTACTCAGTGCCACACCTAAATCCAAAATACGCAGCCGCTGGTCGAGGGCGATATGCAGGTTATCAGGCTTGATGTCGCGGTGCACAATGTTGAGTCGATGTAGCGCGCCTAGCCCACGTATCATATCCATGCCAATTTTTGCTGTACCGGCTACGGTAAAGTGGTGCCCGCTATCCAGGCGTTGCTGTAACGTGGCACCCTCATGCCAACTCATAATGTAGTAAAGCTTGCTGCGCTTTTCTACCGAGACTGGAAACACTTGCGGCACATATTGAGAAACCACACGCTTCGCCAGCCATTCTTCATTCAGCAAACCATTGCAGCTATCAACATCAGTGGCCAATAGTGGCTGCAAAGTTTTCAATACAAACAGTTGTCGGCTGGTGATGTGACGCACTTTATACAATAAACTGGCACGTGACTCATGCAAAATTTCAATCACTTCAAAATCATCAATCACTTCACCGATATTTAATTTATTAGGCAAACTTAGATGTTTACCACCGGCCAATAGCTCAGTTAGCGTATCTTCACCCAACCGCGTAATTCTGACAGCAACCGCAGTGCTATTATCCGTACTGCCTTTTTCAATGGCGGATTTGGTGAGATGGTCACAAATCATTTGCGGGTTATCATAAAGCCCCAGTGCCTTATGGATATTTTGTTCACCCAAAACATCCCATACGCCATCACTCATCAGCGCGAATACGTCGCCTACTTGCAGTGCGCCTTCAGCAAAATCTATTTCTAAGTGTCTATCCAAACCTACGGCACGTTTTAGTACATGCCGCATATCGGGTCTGTCCCACACGTGGTCTGTGGTGAGTTGTTTTAATTTGCCGTCTCGCAGCAAATAAATACGTGTGTCTCCCACATGCGCAGAGTAGTAACGCTGACCACGCAACACTAATAGTGACAAAGTCGTCGCCATGCCCGCCATATCGCGGTTGGCATTGGCTTGGGCAATCAGCCAGCGGTTGGCAGCGGTCAATACTTTATCTAACGATGTTAATGGCTCCCAAGTATCAGGGGTGGCGTAGTAATCGGACGTCACTGTGCGCACGGTCATCTCTGAGGCTTCACCGCCGCCTGCATTGCCA
>MHBU01000031.1:166166-262631 GCA_001803395.1 Methylotenera sp. RIFCSPLOWO2_02_FULL_45_14
TCACCGCCGCCTGCATTGCCACTCACGCCGTCTGCCACTGCCATGAGCGCGCCTTTAATGCTCAATTGTTCACTCACTGGTGTGACCACACCAACGTAATCTTCGTTACGTATCCGTGGCCCTGTCAGGCTAGATTGACCAATCGTGAATTGAAGTGACATGGCTGTATTTTAATCCTTGATATTAAACTTTAGCAGTCGTTGCTGTTCCCCAAGTTGTACGCCATCTGGTTTTAACGCCAGCTAAACCTATCATTGCTAATACAGCAAGACCTGCAAAAATTATCAAACCCATTTGATAGCTACCGGTAGTTTGCTTAAAGTAACCTAAGCTCGCCGCTAAATAGAAACCACCCACGCCGCCCGCCATGCCTACTAAACCAGTCATCACGCCAATTTCTTTGCGGAAGCGTTGCGGTACCAATTGAAACACTGCACCGTTACCCATGCCCAATACCGCCATTACGGGAATGATAATGGCTAATGCCAGTTGGTAGTTAGGCTGGCCAAAACTCATGACAAATAACAATATTGCAGCAATCGTGTACATCACGAGCAGGGTGCGTATGCCACCGACCTGGTCTGCAATCATGCCGCCAATTGGGCGTACCAGCGAACCCGCAAATACGGCAGCAGCAGTGCAATAGCCTGCTTTAACTGCACCTAAGCTGTACAGGTCATTAAAGTAAATGGTGAGGCTTGAAGCTAAACCCACAAAACCACCAAAAGTGACGCTGTAAAAAAACATAAACCACCAGGCGTCTTTGTCTTTTAAAATGGCGGCGTATTGGCTTAAAGACTTGGCTGGCGGTGTATCTGGGCTATCTTTTGCAAAAATCATATAGACAGCCAAAGCGAACCCTAGTGGAATTAACGCCAAACCAAACACATTATTCCAGCCATAAGCAACGGCTAAACTAGGCGCAAATAATGCGGCAAACACCGTGCCAGAATTACCCGCACCAGCAATGCCAAGCGCAGTACCTTGATGTTCTGGTGGATACCAACGGCTAGCCAGCGGCAACGCTACTGCAAAAGCCGCGCCTGCAAAACCTAAACCTAGCCCCAACATCAAGGCCTGTTGAAACGTTTCTATGCTGTGTAACCAAGCGAGAGTCAAACTTAAAATCACGATGATTTGCCCGATTAAGCCAGCTTTCTTAGGTTTAATATGGTCCACCAATACGCCCATTACAATACGCAGCAATGCGCCTGCCAGCACAGGTGTTGCTACCATCAAGCCTTTTTGCGTTGATGTAAGTTGTAAATCAGTGGCCATTTGCACGGCCAGTGGGCCAAGCAACACCCACACCATAAAACTTAAATCAAAATACAAAAATGCCGAGAGTAACGTTGGTGTGTGACCGGCTTTCCAAAAGCTGCTTTTCATGTAACTTTCCTTACTATTGATTTATTTAACTTGTCATTCTGAGCATAGCGAAGAATCCAGTGCGACGCGATGTTTTTCTGGATTCTTCGCTATGCTCAGAATGACGGGGTGGTGGGTTTTACACCGTAATGGTTTCAAATTCTTTATGGTTTTCGCGGTTTTGTACGCGCTCACCCCAAGGTTCTACCGCGCCCTGCAAGGCATATAACAAGCGCTCATAAGCCGCTTTACGGCCTTCAGAATCTTCCAATATGCGTTGCTTTACGTATTCCAAACCCACACGCTCAATCCAATGCACGGTGCGGTCTAAATAACGCGCTTCTTCGCGATAAATTTGAATAAATGCACCTGAATATTCCAGTACTTCGTCATGGCTTTTAACTTTACATAGAAACTGTGCAGCTTCGGTTTTTATACCGCCGTTACCGCCTACATAAATTTCCCAGCCAGAATCCACGCCGATAATGCCAACATCTTTAATGCCAGACTCTGCGCAGTTACGCGGACAACCTGAGACCGCAAACTTCACCTTATGCGGCGCCCACATGTGATCAAACGCTTTTTCAATATCAATACCCATTTGTGTTGAGTTTTGCGTACCAAAACGACAGAATTCTGAGCCCACACACGTTTTTACCGTACGAATCCCTTTGGCATAAGCATAGCCTGATGGCATGTCGAGGTCTTTCCACATGCCGACTAAGTCTTCTTTTTTTACCCCCAGCAAATCAATACGCTGACCACCTGTGACTTTCACCATGGGCACGGCATATTTATCAGCCACATCGGCAATTTTACGCAGTTGGTCAGGCGTAGTAACACCGCCGTACATACGCGGAATCACCGAATAAGTACCGTCTTTTTGAATATTGGCATGTACACGCTCGTTAATAAAACGTGATTGCGGATCATCCACCGCCTCATGCGGCCAAGTTGAAAGTAAATAATAATTAAGCGCTGGTCTGCAAGTTGCACAGCCATTCGGTGTGCGCCAGCCCATGCCTTTCATTGCGGCTGGAATGTTTAAGTATTTGTGAGTACGAATCTCTGCGCGTACTTCTTCATGGTTTTTGTCCGAGCAACCGCATACCGCCTTGCTGGTAGAGGGCGGCGCGTAACCACCGCCCAAGGTGCTCGCTAAAATTTGCTCAACCAAGCCTACACAAGAACCACAGCTTGAACCGGCTTTAGTTTGCTTTTTCACGTCATCAATGGTGAACAGGCCTTGGTCTTGAATCGCTTTCACAATGGTGCCTTTACACACACCATTACAGCCGCACACTTCCATTTCGTTGGTCATGGCGGCAGCTTTATCTTGGCCTTGGTGGCCAGTATTGCCGAGTGAGTCTTGCCCAAACATCAACGAATCGCGAATCTCGTGAATCGGTTTGCTATCTCTAAGCATTTGAAAATACCACGAACCATCCGCGGTATCCCCATAAAGCACGCTGCCAATGATTTTGTCATTTTTGATGACGAGCTTTTTGTAAACCCCGCCAACTGCATCGTGTAAAACTATCTCTTCGCGGCCATCATCAGCACCTTCACTGCAGGCAAAATCACCAGCACTGAATAAATCAATGCCTGTGACTTTTAATTTGGTTGAAGTCACTGAGCCTTTATATAAGCCAATACCAAAATTCGCCAAATGTGTTGCGCAGACTTTAGCCATTTCAAACAGCGGTGCGACCAAGCCATAAGAAATTCCGCGGTGCGCTACACATTCACCTACGGCATAAATGCGCGGGTCGTAGGTTTGCATGGTGTCATTCACCACAATGCCTTTATTGCAATAAATACCCGCCGATTCTGCCAGCGCAAAATTGGGGCGTATGCCTACCGCCATCACTACCAAATCAGCCGCGATTTCCAAGCCATCGGTAAAACGCGCGGTTTTGACACGGCCGTTGCTATCACCCATCAATAGCTCGGTATTTTTTTGCAGTAAAAAGTTAAGGCCTTTTGCTTCCAGGTTCTTTTGCAGCATCTTGCCTGCGGTTTTATCGAGCTGCTTTTCTAATAGCCACTCGTTTCTATGTACCACGGTCACTTCCATACCCTGAATTTTGAGGCCATTTGCCGCTTCTAAACCCAGCAAACCGCCGCCAATCACTACCGCATGTTTGTGTACTTTTGCAGCATCTATCATGTCATTGGTGTCTTTGATATCGCGATAACCAATGACACCCTCTAAATCTTTACCAGGGATAGGCAACATGAATGGTTTAGAACCAGTAGCTAACAATAACCGATCATATTCAGCACTGGCACCATCTTCTGCATAGACCACACGGTTTTTACGATCAATTTTATTGATGCGCGCACTAGTACGTAGCGTGATGTTGTGCTCTGCATACCATTCACGCGTATTTAAAATGATGTCATCAATGGTTTGCTCGTTCGCCAATACGGGCGACAGCATAATACGGTTGTAGTTAGGGTAGGGCTCATCACCAAATACGGTAATGTCGTAAATGTCGGGTGCAATTTTCAGCAGCTCTTCAACAGTGCGCATGCCCGCCATGCCGTTACCTACTACCACTAGTTTCATTTTTTGCATTTTTTTTACCATCTTTGTAATCTAAATTGACGTTCAGCCTACTTATAGACATTAAGCAAATCATGTGCCATCATTTTTAATATTAAAAAATTCTATAATATCCAATGAGTTGGATGTTTATGACACCTCTGTAGCCATTAGCTAAGCGCTTAAAGTGTGCTGATGCACCAAGATGGAATCCCGCAATGGTGCATTTTTCTGCTCTGCGACATAGTGCTCAATTCAATGCTGCTCATGAGGGCTAAAACGTGTACATTCCTGTCACCCAGATGATTTCTTTATCACCTTTACGAGCTGCACCTTTTAAGGTGGAGCCATACACATCGTCTTCGTTAAATTTGGCATATTCCAATTTTCCAGTAACGTTGGCAGTGAATGGATAAAGCACGCTGGCATCAAATTCAGTGCCATATTTGTCGCCCAACTTGCCTATAGATTGAAACTTCTCATCGGATTTGAACACATGGTACTCGACATAGAGCTTGATTTTTTCGATGCTGCCAGCAAAGGTAATAAAGGTGTCTTTTATACCTTGACGCGGTGTGGTAAGGAACTGGTCTGCCCAGCCTTGAAACAGGTGATTAGTGCCGAGTGGGGTTTGGAACGCGTATTTGCCACCATTACTAGAAAGCTTTTCGTGATCAATTCTGAGCGACCAGACGTCAACCATGGCGCCACCGCCTAGTTTGAAGTAATGTGCGTTTATTAACGGGCTGCCGCCTGCGTAATCATCCTGTTTGGCATATTCTGCGGTGTAGAGTACTTTCCAGTTGTCGTTGATTTTACGCACGCCATCCAAGCGTGCGCCAAAAGTTTTCGAACTGGCATCTGCCATTGGAACAGCGGTTGGAGGGGAGTCCGTGCTATTCCCTAACCCGTTACCACCTTGAGCGGCAGCGCTGGGTTTTGTAGGGTCACCATTATTTTGGCTTAAATTGGCAGCATCAATAAAATAACCATAACCCACCAATGATTCACTAGGCGAGATGCGGTATTTGGCATTCAATATATCAATATTGCCATCACGCAGTTCGGTATTGATTTGGCGCACCTTATCAAAGTGTGCGGCAAATATTTCGGTATCTGCAATGCTTTTATTCAGCACAGAAAACCCGTCAAACACCTGCATGTTCTGGCGGAAGCCAATGTCACCAATAAAGCGTACGTTATCCAGGTTTAGCTGTTGACGACCCAAACGTAACTTGGTGTTTTTAATGCCGGTCCAATCTACATAAAGTTGGTTGATGTCGGTATAACCCGGGTCAACAATATTCGGGTAGTTGCTTTTACCCGGCTCGCTTAAATTACCTCGTCTATCGTTGAAGTTGTCATTAAATTCGTGCACATCAGTGAGTTGTGCGGCAAAGCTAAAATTGTGGAAAGGTGCCGTTTGCCAGCCAATTAAACTGCGTAATGTGAAAGCATCGGCAGAGTCTAATTTTTTAGTCGCATTAGGCGCTGGCTGAAAAGCTTCTTGATCAACGTTTTCATAACGTAATCTAAAGTTGGTTAATGGTTTACCTTGTTTAATAGAGTCCAATAATGTGTATTCTGCTTCTGGTGCATCTTCTGCCAAGGCTGATTGCGCCATGCTCGCAAAAGCCAGAGCTGTACAAATCATCACTAAATTGCGCTTAAATGTTGCATTGGGTTTCATGATTGGTTCTTTCATAGTTGTAAAAAATAATTGTTGTAAGCATGTATTGATCTAGCGGGGTTAAGCGGCTTGTTTGGCATGGCGCTCATATAAAAAGCGCAACACTTCGCTACGTAAATGGTTGTAATCTTTATTTTCTGCAAGATCTAAACGTGTTCTTGGCCGTGGTAAATTCACCTCTAAAATCTCGCCAATCCCAGCGGATGGGCCGTTGGTCATCATCACCACGCGGTCTGACAGCAATATTGACTCATCTACATCGTGCGTTACCATGACTGCGGTACAACCGGATTTCGCCATAATTTTCATGAGTTCATCTTGCAGGTTAGCGCGGGTTAACGCATCTAATGCGCCAAAGGGCTCATCTAATAACAGCACTTTGGGTTCCATGGCTAAAGCGCGTGCAATGCCAACGCGTTGCTTCATGCCGCCTGAAATTTCATTAGGGCGCTTGTCTGCCGAGTGTGACAAACCAACCAGCTCAATCGCCGCATGTGTGCGTGCTTCGAGTTGCGCTTTAGATTCTCTTGATTTTGAACTGACACCAAACACGCGTTCTACTGCTAAGTAAACATTTTCATAACAAGTGAGCCAAGGCAATAATGAGTGGTTTTGAAAAACAACTGCACGCTCAGGTCCTGGGCCAGCTATTTCTCTGCCAGCACAAAACAGCAGCCCTTCCGTTGGTTGCAATAAGCCTGCGACTAAGTTCAACAACGTAGATTTACCACAACCTGAGTGACCAATAATTGAAACAAATTCACCTTCTTTAATGTTTAGGTTAATGTTGTTAAGTGCGTTGAATGTGCCTTTTTTAGTAGAGAATGTCATATCGACATTTTCGAGCTGCACATATTTCTCAGCGTTTGCTTTTTCTACTTTTTCCATAATAATTCCTTATAGGATAGTGCGTTATTTACCGTAAATTATTCGTAACTAAACTTTTTAGCCATTTGCGTGAGTGCCAGTTCTAACAGCAAACCAACAACACCAACTACAAAAATCGCGATAATGATGTGTTCTACATTTAGGTTGTTCCACTCATCCCACACCCAAAAGCCAATGCCAACGCCACCTGTGAGCATTTCTGCCGCCACGATTACCAACCATGCCACACTGATAGAAAGACGTATGCCAGTCATCATGTAAGGCAACGCAAAAGGAAACAGTATTTTCGTCACAATTTTCCACTCGCTCAAATTCAGCACCTTGGCCACATTCATATAATCTTGCGGCACTTTGCTAACCCCTACCGCAGTGTTGATAATCATCGGCCATACGGCTGAAATAAAGATCACCCAAATTGCCGCAGGATTGGCTGCTTTGAACACCAACAAGCCGATAGGCAGCCACGCCAGTGGCGATACTGGACGTAATAAGCTAATGACTGGCGCGGTCATGCGTGCTGCAAATTTAAACCGGCCAATAATGAACCCCATCGGAATGCCGACCAACGCAGCCAAGCTAAAGCCCAAGGCTACGCGTTGCAATGAAGCCAAAATGTTCCAACCCACGCCCATGTCGTTTGGACCATGGTCGTAGAATGGATCACTGAATAGCTGAACGGCAGAGTGCCATGTTTTTAGCGGCCCAGGCAGGTTTGGTGATTGATGTGAAATCAATGTCCAAATTGCAAGTAACAATAAGATGCCAAAAACAGGCGGGAGCAGCCATTTAAAAAACTGATAAGTTTTAATACTCAGGTTGTTTGGTTTTAATTGGCTTGATTGGGTTTTGGTAATCCTCGCTACGTTTTCAATCGCTTCATTTTTGTTTTCAGTCATTGCAACTCCTTTACTTACCATCGTATCTTTGCTTTGCATGATGCTTTTTAAGCTCTCTTTACTGATGCTGATCGCGCTCATAAATGTTCCTCTTAATAGAATTTAATTTTCAACTTTCGGCATACCAGCGAGCAGTGCATTACGCTGTATGAAGCGTTTTTAATGTAGGAGCGATCTTCAGATCGCGAAAGCAATGATGGTTGATTGCAATGTCATCTTCGCGATCTGAAGATCGCTCCACATAAGTTGTTGTAAGTCTTTAAGCTTTAATTTTGAAAGAAGCCGCATAAGCCGCAGGGTTTTTGCCATCCCAAACCACGCCATCCATCAGCTTGCTACTGCGCATCACATCTTTAGGCACACTAATACCGAGTTGTGATGCCGCTTCTGAGTACAGTTTCACTTGATTCACTTTGGTCGCAATGGCTAAGTAGTCAGGGTCTGATTTGAGCAAGCCCCAACGTTTATGTTGGGTTAAGAACCACATGCCGTCAGATAAGTACGGAAAGTTAACTTTGCCATCACCAAAGAATTTCATGAAATTTGGATCTTTCCATTTTTTGCCGATACCGTTGTCATAATCACCAATGAAGCGGCCTGCAATCACCTCTTCAGGTGCATTCACGTAAGCTTTACCAGAAATTAGTTTGGCTACCTTGGCGCGATTTTCAGTTGCTTCGATATACCTGCAAGCATCCAGAATTGCCATAATCATGGCACGTGAGGTATTGGGGTTGTTTGCCACAAATTCTGCCGTAGTGCCTAATACTTTTTCAGGGTGATCGACCCAAATATCTTGTGATGTCGCCACACTGAAACCTACCTTGTCGTAAATTGCACGCGCATTCCAAGGTTCACCTACACAGTAGCCATCCATATTGCCGATGCGCATGTTGGCGACCATCTGTGGTGGCGGCACTACAATGTTTTTAACATCTTTAACTGGGTCAATACCATTAGCCGCAAGCCAATAATTTAGCCACATGGCGTGCGTACCGGTAGGGAATGTCTGCGCAAAGGTATAATCGCGGTTTTCGTTATCGAGTAAGCGTTTTAAGCTTCTGCCGTCTTTAACGCCTTTTTCTTTGAGCTGGTTAGATAACGTAATGCCTTGGCCGTTATGGTTTAAATTCATCAATACCGCCATGTCTTTTTGTTTGCCACCCACACCTAACTGCACGCCATACACCAAGCCATACAACACATGCGCCGCATGCAATTCACCATTCACTACTTTGTCGCGCACGGCCGCCCATGAGGCTTCTTTTGATGGGGTGATTTTGATACCGTATTTCTTATCAAAACCCATTTCAGCAGCTACAACAATGGGCGCGCAGTCAGTCAATGGAATAAAACCAATTTTTACTTCGGTAATTTCTGGTGCATCGGAGCCAGCTGCCCAAGCGTTGGTTTTAATTGCAGTAGGTACCAGCCCCATTAGCGCAGCCGCACCAAAGGCGCCAGCCGCAGTGTTGCGAAAAAAGTCGCGACGACCAGCGTCAACTATGTTAGTTACAGTATTTTTAATGTTTTTATCGGATGTATTGTCGTTACTGCTCATGGTTATCTCCTTAAAATCAATCAAATTTCCTAAAAATTTATCACCTGAAAACTTAAAATCTAATCATTTTTGCCAACAAAAAAGGCGTCTGATAAGAAGCTAATTTCCGATTAAAGAATTTAGTTCTTATCAAGACGCCTTTGTCTTGTACTACTTTATGCGAGCCTGCTTTGGCTCTATTTTGTTGTTAACTATACATAAAAGTCCATCGTTGGATTTTTATGCCATACCGCTAATTTACATCTACTTCGTTAAACCTAGAAAAAACAATTTTATGAACAACAGCCGTTTTCAGGTTAAAGCAACAACGCTGCTGCTTGCACTATTTGCTTTGACAATGTACCTATGCGCATGTTTTTTTGCATCGCCATCGTACGCAACATGCTATAAGCCTCATTTTCATCAATTTTTCTTTGCTTCATCAGCAAGCCTTTTGCGCGTTCAATCACCTTACGCTCACTAAGCTTGATATTCGCCTCGCTTAACGCTTTACGCAGATGCTTAAATTCTTCAAAACGCGCTATCGCCGCATCAATCACAGGCTGTAAACGCTCATTCGGTATACCGCCAACCACGTATGCACAAACACCTGCTTGCGTAGCCAATTTAATCTGTTCTTTATCACCATCGTGCGTAAACATCATAATGGGCCGAGGCTCATTCATCGTCATCACGCAAATATTCTCTAAAGTATCGCGACTAGGTGAATCAGTATCAATAATCACAATGTCGGGCTGTAGCTTACAGCAGGCATCATTTAAGTTAACGGTATCTTTTAGATGCGCAATCACCTGATACCCGTTGTCAATCAAAGATTGCTTGAGGGGTTTTGTGCGCTCTAAATCGCCATCAACAATCATTACTCTTAACATAGTAAGTAAAATCCATTCATTGCTTAAAAGTATAAGCAATATCTGTGCCAATAGTTATTAAACCATCTAACCTGATGATTTAATATCTAAATTTATATTAATATATGATTTTTATGGCGCTGTAAAGGTGGAGTGCGCACCTATAAAGTGCAGATGCACCTCTCTATTTCGGTGCATTGATTGATGCTGGTGGGCCACTAAATTCGACATTGCTACCAGGCGATTCTCCAAATGTATTAGCCCGTACCAAGGGTACGGGCTAATACATTTACTTTCGTGTATGGTCTTAGTGTTTAAATTTTAGCGACCTCTGCCACCGCTTCTGTGTGTGCTGTTTGGGTTGGTGTTGCTTCTGCCCGCACTGCCATGATTGGTGTTTTGACGATTTGGCTGATGGCGGTTAGGGCTAGGCGGCGCAAATAAAGCAGGTTGCGGCATAGCTTGATGCCGAGCAGCTTCAGATAAAAGTTTGCTTGGTGCGTTTTGCGCATTACCTTGAGCGTTACGTGGTTGTTGATTGCCAGACTTGTGTGATGGTCGTCCTTCTGCGCTCGATGTTGAAGGGTTTCTCGCTGGCTGCTTATCACGGCCTTGATTTCGAGCAGTTTTTTGACCAGCACCGTTTTCTGTATTGTTTGATGAGCCTTGCGGTTTGCGTTGTTGTTCACGCGGGCGACCATGTGGCTGCCTTGGTGCGCGTGGCGCTTCAGGTTCAGGGTTTGCATTGGGCGTAAAACCTTCTACATGCACTTTGGGAATCTCACGTTTAATCAGTTTTTCAATATCTTTTAGTAGTTTGATTTCTTCGCGGTCAACGAGTGACACCGCAGCACCACTACTACCCGCACGCCCGGTACGGCCAATACGATGTACGTAATCTTCCGGCACATTAGGTAATTCAAAATTAACCACTTGTGGCAATTGGTCAATATCCAAACCGCGCGCAGCAATGTCGGTCGCCACTAATACGCGCATGCTGCCATCTTTAAATTGCGCAAGGGCTTTAGTGCGCGCGCCTTGGCTTTTATTGCCATGAATCGCAGCGGCTTGAATATCATCTTTAATGAGTTTTTCAGCCAAGCGGTTTGCGCCATGTTTGGTACGCGTAAATACCAGTACTTGCTTCCAGTCGTGATGTTTAATCAAATGGCTCATCAAATCGCGTTTGTGCGCTTGAGGCACCATGTGCACAGTTTGTTCAACCAGCTCAGAAGCTGTATTGCGGCGCGCCACTTCAACAAAGCCTGGGTTATGCAACAAACCATCGGCTAAGGCTTTAATTTCGTCAGAGAAGGTGGCAGAGAACAGTAAGTTTTGGCGTTGCTTAGGCAGCATTGCCAATATTTTCTTGATATCACGAATAAAACCCATGTCCAGCATACGGTCGGCTTCATCTAATACCAAAATTTCAACGCCTGACAAATCGACGTTCTTTTGATTAGCGTGATCCAGCAGGCGGCCAGGGGTGGCGACTAAAATATCCAGCGGCTTTTTTAAACGCGCAATTTGCGGGTTAGCATTAACACCACCAAAAATCACGGTAGAAGTTAACGGCAGATACTTGCCGTAAGTTTTTACGGATTCTTCAATTTGTGCGGCAAGTTCACGCGTGGGTGTGAGCATGAGGCAGCGCGGGCGGCCTTTAGCAACTTCAGCTAAAGGTTTTTGGTTGAGTAAATGCAAAATAGGCAAAGTAAAACCAGCGGTTTTACCCGTACCGGTTTGTGCGCCAGCCAGTAAATCGCCGCCGCTTAACACTTGCGGAATAGCTTTGGCTTGGATTGGGGTTGGTGTGGTGTAACCTGCGTCGTTAATCGCACGCAAAATGGGTTCGGATAAGCCTAACTCGTTAAAGTTAAGGGTGGTTGTTTCAATAGTCAAAATAATGCTCCAGCTTGAGTTTAAGCCGACCTATTACTTGTTTATGAAGCAACACCAATCGAGGTAGGCAATTTTAATAATCATTCATGTGTGATTTTAGAAATCAGAAGGATTAGGATAAAGAGACCGCTACGCAGATTGGTTGGCGTAGGGAAACTGCATTATACGGTAGATTGAAATTAAAGCTAGTTTTGTATTTTTTAGCGAGTGGAGCCCTATGCAAAGGCATTCAGCAACCTAAAAACAGATGCCCTAAAAGCCAATAGGGACGGGCTTCGCAGAGCATATGTTTTAAAGGTGATATTGGTGATATTCTCAATTTTATTGTAGTAACAATCAGTTTGTCTGCCGATAAATACCTCTTTGTAGCCTCGATGAAACAAAGTGCAATCGAGGGATTTTACAATGGTTCAACCTTGATTACGTTTCACTTCATCGAGGCTACGCTGGCTTACGAATTTTTAATACGGGTGTTTTTGCCGCCAAACCCAGGGTGGCATTGGCTTTTTGGTTTTCCACAACCCTAATCTTTTTTGGCGTGCCATGGCTTCAGCGTTTAATGTGACGGCGTTGTTAGAGTATTTTGTGTTGTGCCAAGCCAAACCTCGCTCGACTAAATAAAGACCCGCATCAGCGTGGTTACATTCCAGCTTACCTAAGGTGCGATTGTATTTGTCAGTGCCAACTATTTGCGCGGTGACCATAATTTTGTCGCCCTTACAAAGTTTAGTCAGGGCGCGACGTGATTTTTTACCATAGGCTTGGTTGCGTTCAGGCGCATCGATATCGGTGAGGCGTAATTTGAGTTTACCCCTGGAATTTTTTAACTCAACCGTGTCACCATCATACACCTTGTTCACGGTGTAACTATTATCAGCCCAACTTGCCGTGGCTAACAGTAACAACAAACCTGCAAAAACAAAGCGCGCTAAAGTCACTTGCAATGACACTTATAACGTCACCTTATAACGCCACTTAGTGATGACCGAGGTGATGACCATGCTCGTGCTCGTGTCCATGTTCGCGGTCAAGCAGGCTGTAATAGTTTGAAGGCTCAAGTACGGTGGGGATAGGTTCTAGCTCAGCATTGGGGTGATCTTTACTGTAATGTAAGCCGCGACTTTCTTTGCGCTCCATGGCACTTTTAACGATAAGTTCAGCCACTTGCAGCAAGTTGCGCAGCTCAATTAAGTCATTGCTGATTCTGAAGTTACTGTAAAACTCGTGTACTTCATCACGTAGCATGTGAATGCGGCGCAGCGCGCGGCTTAGGCGTTTATCGGTGCGCACAATGCCAACGTAGTTCCACATAAAGCGGCGCAATTCATCCCAGGTATGCGTGATGAGCACTTCTTCATCAGCATCTGTCACGCGGCTTTCATCCCAGTAGGGGAGCGTAGGGATTGCTGTGCTAGGTTGGCTTAGAATATCCTCTGCCGCAGCCTGACCAAATACTAAACACTCAAGCAAAGAGTTGCTGGCAAGGCGATTAGCGCCATGCAAACCCGTACAAGCAGTTTCACCAATCGCGTAAAGGTTGTTAATGTCGGTGCGGCCTTTGTCATCGGTCATCACGCCGCCGCAGGTGTAATGTGCAGCTGGCACTACGGGAATCGGCGTTTTGCTGATATCAATCCCTAACTCTAAACAGCGGCGATAGATGTTAGGAAAGTGTTCCTGAATAAATGCCAAAGATTTGTGTGAAATATCCAGGTAAACGCAATCCAGGCCGCGTTTTTTCATCTCAAAGTCAATCGCACGTGCGACGACATCGCGCGGGGCTAGTTCTTCTCGTGGGTCATGTTCAGGCATAAATCTTGTGCCGTCTGGCAGTTTTAACAAGCCACCTTCACCGCGGACTGCTTCAGAAATTAAAAAAGATTTAGCATGTGGGTGGAACAAGCAAGTGGGGTGAAATTGAATAAACTCCATATTGGCAACCCTGCAGCCTGCACGCCATGCCATGGCAATGCCATCGCCGGTACTAATGTCCGGGTTGGTGGTGTAGAGATACACTTTTCCTGCACCGCCAGTGGCTAATACGGTATTTTGCGCGCCGATGGTAATTACTTTTCCTGTGCTGTTATCAAGCACATAAGCGCCCAAGCACGCGTTGTTGTTAGAAAGCTGTGAGTGCATGTCTTTGACTTTGCGCGTGGTAATTAAGTCCACCGCAATATGATCTTCGAGCAAGGTGATATTCGGGTGCTGACGTACTTTTTCAGCGAGTGTGGTTTGTACCGCATGACCAGTGGCATCGGCTGCGTGAATAACACGACGGTGACTGTGACCACCTTCACGCGTCAAATGATAGCCACTGTTATCTTGCTCACGCGTAAAGCTCACGCCTTGTTCAATCAGCCACTCTATGGTCTCCCTGCCATGCTCGACCACTTTTTTAGTCACTGCGCTGTCACACAGCCCAGCCCCGGCAATGAGTGTGTCCTGAATATGTGCTTCAATCGAGTCGTTGTCATTCAGCACTGCGGCAATACCACCTTGTGCCCAGTTGCTGGCAGTGTCGTTAATCTTACGTTTACTGACCAGGCATATTTTTTTATGCGTAGCAGTGCGCAGCGCAAGTGATAAGCCTGCTAGCCCGCTACCGATAATAAGAACGTCATATTGCTGCATGATTTGGGTTTGTAGTAAGTCGTTGTTGAGAGTGAAGCTTTAATGAACTTATAAGAGTGTATCGCGGTCTTTATAAAAGGCAATAGCAATTGCTTAACAAAACTAATTTAACGCTTAAATGCTATATTTGTGGTGATAGTTAAAGGGACAAAATTTATGATACGACCCAGTAAAATTCAAGAATTAGCGCAATTTAGCTTCATTCAACCTGTAGCCCGAGGTTATACTTACGTCAGTGACAGACAGATAAGTAAAACTCAACTTGAGAATACAAGGCCTACAGGAAATTTAATCGCAGTGACCACTACACCAACGCCTGGTAATCGTGAGATAGATCATGAGCTTGTATTGCGCGCTCAGCGTGGCGATAAACGAGCTTTTGGTTTATTGGTGGATAAGTATCAGCGCAAACTGGGACGCTTATTATCGCGCATGATCCGTGATCAATCCGAGATAGAAGACGTGGTGCAAGAGTCTTTTATTAAAGCCTATCGTGCTTTACCTAACTTTCGTGGTGATAGCGCGTTTTATACCTGGTTGTATCGTATTGGTATCAATACGGCAAAAAACCACTTAGTTTCATTGGGGCGCAGGCCTACGGTAAGTACTGACATTGAAATTGACGATGTGGAAAACTTTGATAGTGGCGATGAGTTGCGCACGACAGAAACGCCAGAATCCACCATGATGACCAAGCAAATTGCGCAAACGGTCAATGATACGGTTGAAAGCTTGCCAGAGGAGTTGCGCACAGCAATTACCTTGCGTGAAATTGAGGGTTTGAGCTACGAGGAAATTGCAACCGTTATGAATTGCCCAATCGGCACGGTACGCTCACGTATTTTTAGAGCACGTGAAACCATTGCCCTTAAATTAAGACCATTGTTAGATACGCCAGATAATAAGCGTTGGTAATAGGGACAACATGCAAAAAATGAATGTATGCGTTTTAGGAGTGAATAATGACTGAACAAATATCCGCTTTAATGGATGATGAGCTGGCAATTGAAGAGGCTACTCACATTCTCACATCGATGCAGTCTAGCAAGCAGGCAGCCGAGACTTGGAGTCAGTATCATTTAATTGGCGATGCGATGCGGGGTGGTGCAGCACTTAGCCCTCATTTCAAACAGAACTTGATGCAAAAACTGGAGCTTGAGCCAACAGTATTAGCCCCTAACGCAATACAAGCCAAAGTGAGTAAGGTCGATCAATTGAAAAACAAGCTACCCGCTACTTGGTCAATCGCTGCGTCTTTTGCGGCAGTGATGGTGGTCGGTTGGATGGCGATGCAGGTGCAAACCCAACCTAATAATGAATTGGCGCCTATTGAAGTCGCAAAGGTAGAGCCTTCTGAACAGTCAATTCCGGCTGAGTATTTAATGGCTCACCAAGCATCAGCGCCTTCTGCAAGTTCGTATTATATTCAGTCAGTGAGTTATTCGGAGTCATCTCGATGAAGCGTTCTGGTCTGGCTCGTTTTTTCGCCAGTTCAAGCCCAGCGCTAGTGTTGGGCGTTATTTTATGCATGAGCTTTAATGTACAAGCCGCTACTGATGAAAATGAGTGGGATGTACTACAGAAAGCCGCAGTAGCGGCACGCGCATTAAGTTACCAAGGTATATTTATCTGCCAAACTGGTCAGCAAGTTAAATCGGTTCAAATCACCCACCTTTTTGATGGTAAAAATGAATTTGCACGCAACGTGCTGTTAGATGGCTCTCCGCGCGAAGTGTTGAGCCAAGGTGGTGATTTGGTCATCTATAATCCCAAAAATGAAAAAATTGTGATTGAAAAGCGGCGTGGCCAGAATATGTTTCCCGCTGTATTGCCGGTGAATTTAGACGCTGTCAAAGAAAACTATTCACTACGCTCTGGTGCGTTAGAGCGCGTTGCTGGGCGTCAGTCGCAAGTGTTGATTTTAGAGCCAAAAGACGGATTAAGGTACAGTTATCGGTTTTGGATAGATACCGAATATGGCTTGCTATTAAAGTCGGTGATGTTTAATAGCCGTGATGAAATTATGGAAAGTATTGCCTTTAATCAACTGGCACTACTAAGCAGTGTCGAGCTTGACTGGTTTAAACCTAAAATAGACCATAATAAAAATTATGAGATGGAAGATGAGCAGGTGGTCATTGCCGATAATGGTACACCAGTAGATTGGGTCATCAAGGATTTACCTGCGGGTTACCGAAAAATAGATCAAATGACGCGTATGGTGAATGGCAAGCCTTACCCGGTTACCCATATTATATTTTCTGATGGATTGGCTTCTGTTTCTTTGTTTATTGAGCCTGCGCTTAAAGGTCATAAATCTAAAATTTTACTGAGAAGCGTAGGCAATACAAGTTTTTATACCAGCGTCAATAAAGGGCATCTCGTCACGGTAGTGGGTGAAGCGCCAGAAGCCACCATCGTACAAATTGCAAATGCTGTTGTGTTTAGAAAGTAATGGTCGTTCATTGATATGATAGAAGAATATGCAGTTGTTACTGAGTGCGCAGATAACTTGGCGCTGATAGAAATTGAAAGACGCACAGCCTGTGGTTTGTGTGGTCAAAAACGCGGGTGTGGCAATGCAACTTGGGGAAAGTTACTTGGGCATAAAAGCCAAACAATCAGGGCTAAAAATGAAATTGGCGCTAAGGTAGGGGATAGCGTGGTGGTAGGGATAGATGAACGGGCATTGCTAAGTACGGTGTTTTATCTCTATATTGTGCCATTACTTAGTATGCTAATAGCTGCAGTTTTGGCAGACATCACTTTTGATAATGAGTTTTATGTCATTTTGGCGGCAGCATCAGGCTTAGTGTTAGCTTTTTTGTGGGTAAAAGGTCACTTGAGGGGCTACGGTGACGCCAGCCATGCTTACAGCAGCCAATATCAAGCCGTGATTTTGCGGCAAGCGGATGATGCATCATCGTGTGAAAACTCTGCTAACGTTAATTGTAAAAATGATGATGTCAATGGTGTGAAATTTCAAACTAAACGAGGTGAGTAAATGATGAAAAACTGGATTGCCGCAGTAGCTTTTAGCTTGATTTCTGCGGTTCATTTAAACGGATATGCCAAAGATTTGCCAGACTTTACTGAGTTGGCTGAAAAGCAAGGACCTGCCGTGGTGAATATCAGCATCACACAAAGCATTCGCACTGCAAACGCAATGCCGTTTCCTAGTATGCCTGGGGATGAGCAAATGCAGGAGTTTTTTAAGCGCTTTGGTATTCCAAACTTTCCAGGGCAAGGTGTTCCTGGGCAAAATGGTCAGCAGCCAGAGTATAAATCTCAGTCATTAGGTTCAGGCTTTATTATCAGCAGCGATGGTTACATTTTAACCAATGCACATGTAGTGTCAGAAGCGGATGAAGTGATTGTAAAGTTATCAGACAAGCGTGAATTTAAAGCCAAAATTATCGGCGCTGATAAACGCACAGACGTGGCATTGGTGAAAATTGAAGCCACTGGGTTACCTAAAGTGACAGCGGGCGACCCGGGTAAGCTTAAAGTGGGTGAGTGGGTGGCCGCGATCGGCTCGCCATTTGGGCTGGAAAACACCATGACGGCGGGTATTGTGAGTGCAAAAGGTCGTGCGCTACCGCAAGAAAACTTCGTGCCGTTTATTCAAACAGATGTGGCGATTAACCCGGGTAACTCGGGTGGTCCTTTGTTTAATTTGGCGGGTGAAGTGGTTGGTATTAACTCGCAAATTTATAGCCGTAGTGGCGGCTCAATGGGCCTGTCATTCGCGATTCCTATTGATGTTGCCCTTGATATTTCCAACCAGCTAAAAATGTCTGGAAAAATCACCCGTGGTTGGTTAGGCGTTGTGATTCAAGAGCTTAGTAAAGAACTTGCTGAATCATTTGGTATGAAAAATACCAACGGCGCATTAGTGGCAGCCGTTGAAAAAAATGGCCCTGCTGATAAAGGTGGTCTAGAGGCTGGGGACGTCATCACTAAATTTGATGGCAAAGCTATTCTGACTTCGTCTGATTTGCCACGTGCGGTAGGCGCAGCTAAACCTGGTAAGGTTGTCGTTGTTGAGATTTTACGCAAAGGGAGTGAAAAGTCGCTCAAAATTAACGTGGGTGAAATGCCAACAGATGCAACTGAAGTAGCTCAATCTAGTCAGCCCGCGACTAAACCAGAACTTAATCGTATTGGGTTGGTACTTAAAGAACTCACTGCACAACAAAAGAAAAAATTAAACGGCAAAAATGGTTTGTTAGTGATAGATGCACAAGGTGCAGTGGCGCAAGCTGGCATACGTCGTGGTGATGTGGTGTTAGGTCTTAATAACACTGAGGTGCAAAGTTTGGATCAATTTAATAAACATTTGGCAAGCTTTGCGGTGGGTAAAACTGTTGCGTTGTTGGTGTTGCGTGGTGAAAGCACGCTTTATGTGCCCGTGAAAATACCAGCTTCAAAATAAGCCTCTTTCATGGCAACACAGCAATCAATAGATGCTAATACTTTGAATTTGCTGTAAAATCCGACAAGTTCAATAGCAACAAAGGGCGCCAAGTGCGCCCTTATTGTTAAACAAGCTGCCTTAATTGATGGCAGCTTGTTCATTGTTGCAGCAAAACGCTGCGATTAAATAGTCAATCTTTAAAAAATACCATGAAAAACATTCGTAACTTCTCTATTATTGCCCACATCGATCACGGTAAATCCACTCTGGCTGACCGTATTATTCATCTATGCGGCGGTTTGGCTGACCGTGAAATGGAAGCGCAAGTGCTTGATTCTATGGATATTGAGCGTGAGCGCGGCATTACCATTAAAGCACAAACGGCAGCCTTGGAATATAAGGCCGATGATGGCCAGATTTACCATCTGAATTTGATTGATACCCCGGGTCACGTGGATTTTAGTTACGAGGTCAGCCGCTCACTCTCAGCTTGTGAAGGCGCATTGTTAGTTGTAGATGCCAGTCAGGGCGTAGAGGCGCAAAGCGTAGCCAACTGCTATACCGCGCTTGATTTAGGCGTGGAAGTCACAGCGGTACTCAATAAAATAGATTTACCCTCCGCTGACCCGGAACGCGTGATTCAAGAAATTGAAGATGTGATCGGTATTGATGCCACCGATGCTGTGCGTTGTTCTGCTAAAACGGGTTTAGGGGTACATGATGTGCTGGAGGCAGTGATTGCTAAAGTGCCGCCTCCAGTCGGTAATGTGGATGGACCTCTCAAGGCATTGGTCATTGACGCATGGTTTGATAACTATGTGGGCGTGGTGATGTTGGTGCGCGTGATTGATGGCGTACTAAAACCAAAAGATAAAATCCGTTTAATGGCAACGGGTTCCGAGCATCTGTGTGAGCAAGTGGGCGTATTTACGCCAAAATCATTACAAAAAACCTCACTGTCTGCAGGTGAGGTTGGTTTTATCATTGCGGGCATTAAAGAGCTTGCTGCTGCCAAGGTGGGTGACACTGTGACATTAGCAACAAGGCCGGCAGCAGAGGCGTTGGCTGGTTTTAAAGAGGTGAAGCCGCAGGTGTTTGCGGGGCTTTACCCAGTAGAATCTAATCAGTTTGAGGCATTACGTACCGCACTTGAAAAGCTTAGTTTAAATGATGCTTCTTTATTGTTTGAACCTGAAAATTCGACCGCATTAGGGTTTGGATTCAGGTGCGGCTTTTTAGGCTTGCTACACATGGAAATCGTACAAGAGCGCTTGGAGCGCGAGTACGATATGGACTTAATTACTACTGCGCCTACCGTTGTCTATGAGTTATTGTTAAAAGATGGCACGGTTGTACAGATAGAAAATCCATCACGCTTACCAGAACCTTCACGCGTTGAAGAAACGCGTGAGCCTGTGATTACGGTCAATTTGTTGATGCCACAAGATTATGTTGGGCCAGTGATGACGCTTTGTAATAACAAGCGCGGCATACAAAAAAACATGCAATACATGGGTAGGCAAGTGATGCTGAGTTACGAAATGCCGCTCAATGAAGTGGTGTTGGATTTCTTCGATAAACTAAAATCTGTATCACGCGGCTATGCGAGTATGGATTACGAGTTTTTAGAGTTCCGTGCGGCAGATTTAGTTAAACTTGATATTATGGTCAATGGCGAGCGCGTGGATGCGCTCTCCATGATTGTACATCGATCAACCAGTGTGCATCGTGGACGTGAAGTCGCCGCAAAAATGCGCGAGTTAATCCCACGCCAAATGTTTGATGTCGCGATTCAGGCTTCTATCGGTGCTAACATTATTGCGCGCGAAACCGTAAAAGCTATGCGTAAAAACGTGATTGCTAAATGTTATGGCGGTGATGTGTCACGTAAGCGTAAATTGCTAGACAAGCAAAAAGAAGGTAAAAAGCGCATGAAACAAGTGGGTAATGTAGAGATTCCACAAGAAGCATTCTTGGCTATTTTAAGAGTTGAAGATAAATAACCCTTCGACAAGCTCAGGGAGCGGGTTCTTTTTTGAGCCGTCGAAGGTGCTCCCTGAGTCTGTCGAAGGGCATGAGTTTACAAATTAGATAATGAGTTAGGATACATCAACAATGATATTTGCATTATTCATGATTGTGATACTAGTAATCACCGGGCTTGTTTGGCTGTTTGATATTTTTGTACTCAGCAAAAAACGCCCAGCAGGCGCAGATGAGCCGATTGTGGTTGAGTATGCTAAAAGCTTCTTTCCGGTGATTTTAGTGGTGTTTTTTGTACGTTCTTTTATTGTCGAGCCGTTTAAAATCCCATCAGGCTCCATGATGCCAACGTTGTTAGCGGGTGATTTTATTTTGGTGAATAAATTCACTTATGGCTTGCGGGTGCCTATTCTAAATAACACATTTATCGAGATGAATCATCCTAAACGCGGTGATGTGTTTGTGTTTCATTACCCACCAGAACCGTCGATTGATTATATTAAACGCGTGGTTGGTTTGCCTGGAGATAAAATTCGTTATCAAAATAAAAGATTAACGATTAACGACCAGCCATTGCTAGTGCAAGATGGTCGAGATTATGAGTACGTGATGTCGGGGCTAAACTTTATGACGGCCAAGCAATACAGTGAGCAGTTAGGCGATGTAAAGCATGATATTTTGGTGCATGATGTCATAGGTAATTATGATGCAGATGCTATTGGGGCTAAATTTGCAAATGATGAGGAAATTGTAGTCCCTGCTGGACATTATTTAGCGATGGGTGATAATCGAGATAACAGTTCTGATAGCCGTGTTTGGGGTTTTGTACCTGAAAGAAACTTAGTCGGTAAAGCATTTTTTATCTGGATGAATTTTGATCAGGGTTCTAGAATAGGGTCTGTAATACGTTAGTTTTTTTTATTGATACTAATCTGATTTAAGTGATGGAGATTAAAGTGCTTAATAGTTTAAATAATCGTAAAACGCAAGGCGGAGCGACCCTGCTTGGAATGCTTATCGTAGGCGCTATGATCGTGTTTGTTGCGCTTATTGCGATGAAAATGGTGCCGGCCTATACTGAATATTTCTCAGTTAAACAAGCGCTTAAAGCGATGAAGCAAGAGTCGTTAAGCACTATGAGTAAAAGAGAGATAATGAATTCTTTTGATCGACGCGCATCAACGGGCTATATTGAAGTGGTAAAGGGCAGTGATTTGATCATTGAAAAAACAGTCGGTGGCGATACGGTGGTGTCAGTTGAATATCAGGTCATTAAGCCTATTGCCGGCAATGTCAGCGTGTTAATTGATTTTTCAGCAAGTAGTGATGGTAAGTAAGCGTCTTTTGCTATCGCATTTTTTTTCTAGTACCTTTTTATACCGCTAGGCATGATGCATTCAGACTTATCAAGACGTTTAAGCTATTCATTTTTAAATGCGGATCTGCTCACACAAGCCTTAACGCATCGTAGTTATGGTGCTCAAAATAATGAGCGCTTAGAGTTTTTAGGTGATGGCGCACTTAATTTTATTATTGCAAATCAGCTCTATCAACGCTTTCCTAAAATAGCTGAGGGTGATTTAAGCCGCTTGCGGGCGCAAATGGTCAAAGAATCGACTTTAAGTGAGATCGCATTGTCACTCAATTTAGGCGATACACTCAAAATGGGTGAGGGTGAGTTAAAAAGTGCGGGCTGGCGCAGGCCATCTATCTTGGCAGATGCGCTAGAAGCCATTATTGGTGCGGTGTATTTAGATGGTGGTTATGCCGCGGCTGAAGTCTTTGTATTGGGGCTTTACGCTAACAAGCTAGATTCCATTGACCCCAAAGTGATTGATAAAGATCCTAAATCATTATTACAAGAATTATTACAAAGCAGAAAAATAGCGGTACCTGAATACACCGTTACGCATACCAGCGGAGAAGCACATGCGCAGATGTTTGTGGTGGAATGTTTCGTTGAAAAGCATAGTATTCGCACAGTGGGCGAGGGTAATAGTCGCCGCATCGCAGAGCAGCAGGCTGCACAGCTGGCTTTGCTTGAATTAAAAAAAGTACGTATTGGAAAAAATTAAAATATGACAGACCTAGAAGTAAATTCAGAAGTAACATCTTCCGTCTTTAAATGTGGAACAGTAGCGATTGTTGGCCGCCCTAACGTGGGGAAATCAACGCTGTTAAATCACATTTTAGGCATGAAATTAGCCATTACCTCACGGAAAGCGCAAACCACGCGGCACCGCTTGTTAGGCATTCATACCACGGATGATACGCAGTTTCTATTTGTCGACACGCCCGGTTTTCAGCAAAAACACCTGAATGCACTCAATAAAGGTTTAAACAAAACCGTGACTCAAGTGTTAACGGAAGTGGATGTTGTACTGTTTGTGATTGAGCCGATGAAATTGGGCGACGCAGATCGCAAAGTATTAGCATTACTTTCAGAAAAAACGCCGACGATTTTAGTGGTAAATAAATTAGACTTAATGGGTGACAAAGGTAACGTGTTGCCGTTAATTCAAGACTTTGACTTAGAGTTTCCGTTTTCAGAAATCGTACCTGTGAGTGCTAAAAAAAGCCTCAATTTAGACGAACTGTTACAAACTATACGCAAATACTTACCAGAGCAAGCCGCCGTTTATTCACAAGATGAACTCACCGATAAAAATGAACGTTTTTTAGCTGCAGAGCTAGTGCGTGAGAAAATATTCAGATTATTAGGCGATGAAATCCCTTACTCAGTAGCCGTTGAAATTGAAAAATTTGAAGTGGTAGGTAATCTACGCCGAATTTTTTGCGCCATTATTGTGGATAAAGACAGCCAAAAACCGATGATTATTGGCAAAGGCGGCGAGAAACTCAAACAAATTTCCACTGAAGCGCGGCAAGACATGGAAAAACTGTTTGGCGGCAAGGTTTACTTAGAAACCTGGGTAAAAGTTAAAGGCGGTTGGGCTGATGACGCGCGGGCGTTAAAATCGCTAGGGTATTAATTATCGCTTTATCTGGTTTATTGCTTATTTCGTGATGGTTTTTGTTTTTATCTGCATGCATCTGCGTTTATCAGCGGCTAAATAAAAACTTATGGCTTCAATCAGTACGCATCGTCAAGACAATCAAGCAGTTTATGTACTGCACACTTATCCGTTCAAAGAAACGAGCTTAGTGGTTGAGTTGTTCGCGCGTGATTTTGGGCGTGTAGCCACCACAGCAAAAGGTGCCAGGCGTCCACGCTCCGCCATGCGCGGTATGCTACAGGCATTTCAGCCCATGCTGGCAACTTGGTCAGGCAAGCTGGAGCTAAAAACCTTGCATAGCCTGGAATGGAATGGCTGCTTGTTGCTGTTGCAAGGCGAGGCACTCATGTGCGGCTTTTACCTAAATGAGCTGCTGTTGAGGTTGCTGCCGCGTGAAGATCCACATGAAGCTCTATTTGAATATTATGCCGATACGTTAAAAACCTTAGCGAGTGGTGAAAATTTAGCCACCACCTTACGCCGCTTTGAGTTGAAGTTTTTGCAAGAACTTGGTTACGCCATACCATTGCAACTGGATATAAATGCAGCGCCAGTGTTAGCGTTGCAAAGCTATCGTTATGAAGCTGAACACGGCGCCATTCCGATCAATGGTGCGATAACTCGTTATGATAACGGCATACAGTTGTCGGGAAAAACATTAATTGATATGTCGAATGATGACTACACTAACCTACAAACACAACAGCAAAGTAAACAGTTAATGCGTTATTTGTTAGCGCACTATTTGGGTGATAAACCCTTGCATACGCGGCAGTTATTGATCGATTTGCAAGGGCTTTAGTTTTTTAATTAGCCGCAGATGCAGATGCAGCTGTGGCAAAACTATATTTTTAGGTTTTAACAATGATTAAATTAGGTGTAAACATCGACCACGTAGCCACTATCCGCCAAGCGCGTGGTACTAAATACCCGAGTGTAGTGCAAGCGGCTTTACGTGCTGAGCAATCCGGGGCGGATAGTATTACGCTGCATTTGCGTGAAGACCGCCGTCACATGCAAGATGCAGATATTTTTGCACTGCGCCCGCTGTTGCAAACCAAGATGAATCTTGAGTGTGCAGTCACCGATGAAATGCTGGATATCGCGATTAAGGTAATGCCGCAAGATGTGTGCCTGGTGCCGGAGCGGCGCGAGGAGCGCACGACAGAAGGTGGGCTGGATGTGATTACCCATTTTGATAAGGTGAAGCATGCGGTACAGAAATTAAGCGATGCCGGTATTCGCGTTTCGTTATTTATTGCGCCAGATCTAGCACAAATTGATGCCGCAGTTAAAGCTGGCGCACCAGTGATAGAATTGCACACCGGTACCTTTGCAGACGCCCATATCGATGCGGTACAAATGCTAGAGCTAGCGCGCATTGAGCAAGCGTTGCAACATGCTAAAGATGCACGATTGATCGTGAATGCAGGGCATGGTTTGCATTATCATAACGTACATCTTGTTGCCAAATTGTACGGTTTTGAAGAGTTAAATATCGGGCATGCTATTGTGGCGCATGCTTTATTTGTGGGCTGGGATAACGCGGTACACGAGATGAAAGCCTTGATGAAAGCGGCCGCGCCTAAATAGGCTGTTGCGTATTTGAATATGATTTTTGGCATAGGTACAGATATCGTTGAAGTTTCGCGTATCGAGTCTTCAATTCAACAGTTTGGCGATGATTTTGCCAGGCGCATTTTGGCGGACAGCGAGTTCGCCAGCTATCAGCAATCACAAATAAAATCCAGGTTTTTAGCCAAACGGTTTGCCGCAAAAGAGGCTTTTTCAAAAGCACTGGGTACAGGCTTGCGCGCACCTGCAACATTCCAGAATATTGCGGTTTCACATGATGATTTAGGTAAGCCCATTTTAGTGTTGGCACCAGAATTACAGGCTTTTTTGCAATCTAAACATATCACGCAAACGCATATTAGCATTAGCGATGAAAAGAATCTGGCAGCCGCATTTGTGGTACTTGAAACATGAAATCACTTTGTTGTCATGCTGAGCATAGCGAAGAATCCATTGCGCAGTATCAACGTACTGGATGCTTCGTTGCACTCAGCATGACGGAACGGACAAATGGCGGAATTTGATTTTGAGCGTCCAGACTTAAATCGCCGCTTCGGTGGCGTTTCACGGCTATATGGCATTGATGGTTTAGCCAAATTACAGGCTATGCATATTTGCATGATAGGTATCGGCGGTGTGGGCAGTTGGGCTGCCGAGGCCTTGGCGCGCAATGCCGTGGGCACTATTACTTTAATTGATTTAGACAACATTGCAGAATCTAATGTAAATCGGCAATTACACGCGGTAGATGGTGCGTTTGGAAAAGCCAAAGTCACTGCCATGCGTGAACGTATTCTCAGTATTAACCCACTGGCAACCGTGCATGAGATTGAAGATTTCGTGACGATTGAAAACATCAATACGATGCTCAATCATGATTATGATGGCGTGATTGATTGTATTGATGACGCCAAAGCCAAGGCTGCTATTGCCAATTTCTGTAACGCCAAAAATATACCGTTAGTGATGACAGGCGGAGCTGGTGGGCGCTTAGATGCCACGCGTATTCAACAAGCGGATTTAAGTGAAGTAAGCCATGACAAATTGCTTGCTAAGGTGCGTAATTTATTACGCCGCGACTATGGCTTTAGCAATGGTCACAGCGCAAAAGGTAAGTCATCAAAGTTAGGCGTTCACTGTGTGTATTCCGATGAAAAAGTTATTCAGCCTGATCGTGCATGTGAGGTTGCTGATACGGCAATTACCGGGCTGAACTGTGCAGGTTATGGCTCGAGTGTATGCGTTACCGCGCCCTTTGGTTTTGTAGCAGCGGGCGTTCTGTTAAAGGGATTGCTGAATAAATAACTATTGGCAGCATCTAAAACTCTAAGCCTGTAAATTAAACGGTGCAAAGTTCTCAATACTGATTGCTCTAGTGATTATCTGAGTTAATAGCAATTTCGTTACAATTTCATCCATTTGTCATAATTAGCGTGTAACATCAAATTCACATACCATTTGATAAAGTTTATGCGTTTACCTTCCCCGCCTTTAAAACTACTCAATCGTGATATTAGCATCTTAGCGTTTAATGAACGCGTATTGAGCCTTGCACAAAATGCCGAATATCCCCTACTTGAGCGATTACGCTTTCTTTGTATCGTCTCTTCAAATCTTGATGAATTTTTTGAAGTGCGTGCCGCGCCGCATGTAGATGCAATGCGTGATGATGAGAAACATACCGATATCAATGTGCAAAGTTATCAGGCGATTGCAGAGGCCGCACATGCGTTAGTCAATAAGCAATATCAAATTTTTAATACAGAGTTGATGCCGGCACTTGCTGAGCAAGGCGTGCATTTAGTCTCGCATGGTGATCGTACCTTAGAGCAACGGCGCTGGGTGGCGCGTTATTTTGAATCCGATGTACGCCCGCTGTTAGTGCCTGTTGCGCTTGATCCCTCACATCCTTTTCCACAGGTGGCTAATAAGTCACTTAATTTTATCGTGCTACTTGGCGGAAATGATGCGTTTGGTCGTAGTAACAATATCGCAATTGTGAGGGTACCTAGAGCGTTGCCACGCCTCATTAAATTGCCTAAAAACTTAAGTGCTAAGCAGCAAAAATTTATTTCGTTATCAAGCGTGATTCGAGCGCACCTGGCAAGTTTATTTACCGGGCGAGACATGCTCAGTTTCTCGCAATTTAGAGTAACACGGCATTCAGATTTAGCGGTAGATGAAGAAGACGTCAAAAATTTACGTACCGCTTTAAGAAAAGGTCTTGTACAGCGTAATTTTGGTGAGGCGGTGCGTTTAGAAGTTTCGCATAGTTGCGATGAAAAATTAGCCAGGCTTTTATTGCAACAGTTTGATTTGCCCAAGCAATCACTTTATCGCGTACAAGGCCCTGTGAATCTGGCGCGTTTGATGCTACTGGCGGGTTTGGCGGAGGGCAACCATTTAAAATTTAAGCCGTATGAACCTAGAATCAGCCAGCAATTAGTACCCAATCAGTCATTTTTTACGCAGTTAAAACAGCGTGATATTTTAATTCATCAGCCGTATGAGAGCTTTGAATCGGTCATTGATTTTTTACATGAAGCCGTGCATGACCCTGATGTGCTATCTATTCAACAAACGATATATCGCACTGGTTCAGACCCGCGCATGCTTAAACTGTTACAAGAGGCGGTGCGGCGTGGCAAAGAGGTGATGGCAGTTGTAGAACTAAAAGCCCGTTTTGATGAAGAGGCTAACATTAACTGGGCAGAGGCGCTTGAGTCCGTGGGTGCGCAGGTGGTGTATGGTATTGTGGGCCTTAAAACGCATGCCAAAATGCTGTTAGTGATGCGCCGAGAAGATAAGCGTTTGAAATATTATGGGCATGTATCAACGGGCAATTACAATCCAGGAACAGCGCGACTTTATACTGATGTCAGTATGCTTACGGCGGACATCCAAATAACCCGTGATATGGAGTATTTGTTCAGACATATTGCCAGCCAGGTTAAATTACCGCGTATGCAAAAACTATTGGTTGCGCCATTTAATTTACATCGGCAAATGCTCGCCAAAATCAGGGCGGCAGAGCTTGCTGCAAAGGCAGGTAAAACGGCACAGATTATCTTAAAAATGAATGCACTTACGGATGAAGCCTTAGTTAAAGGTTTGGTAAATGCAGGGCGTGCTGGCGTAGAGATTGATTTAATTGTGCGAGGTGCATGCATCCTGCCTATTGACGCCCCTGGTTTGGATGGTCGTATTCGCGTTCGGTCTATTATAGGCAGGATATTAGAGCATTCACGTGTGTTTTATTTCAAAATTGAGCAAGAAGAAAACATGTGGTTATCCAGCGCAGACTGGATGAACCGCAATATGATGCGACGCGTTGAGATTGCATGGCCAATTGTGGATAGTGAAAATCGTGCCCGTATTTTGCAAGAGTGTTGTCAAATGTATTTGCAGGATAATCAGGATGCATGGCTACTAAACGCGGATGGCACCTATGTTTTGAGCGCACAATGCGCATTACAGCCTAAATCAAAATCACATGAACAAACGCAAGCATTTAGCGCGCAACTGCAACTGATGCAAAAATATGCCGATTAAACAATTTGGTAGGGAATATGCATGGCAAATCTAATCCTGTGGCGACATGCAGACGCTGAAGTTGAAAGCGCAAGTGGAAAAGACTGTGATCGCGCTTTAACTAAAAAAGGGCGTAAAGATGCGGTAAAAATCGCCAAATGGCTTAATCAGCACCTGCCCGCCAATACCGAGATAATATGCAGCCCAGCACGACGATGCTTAGAGACTGCTGCCGCATTGCATGATCTGAATGGGGTTAAAATAAAAGTGGCGGAGTTTTTAAGCGTTGATAGTTCGGTTGAGCGTATTGCTAAAGAAGTCACAAATGCTGACAGCAGTAAAACGATATTATTGGTTGGGCACCAACCAAATCTAGGCATGCTAATCGCTAAATTACTGGGGTTGAGTGAAAGTACTTGTGTCGTTAAAAAGGGTGCTGCATGGTGGTTGCGTCAGCGATATATTGATGATGCCCAAAAAACGACACTGCAAACCTATTTATTTGCAGTGCAACACCCAGATATCTAATCGTTCAAATTACTTCTTTTTAGGTCTGCCAGTTTTAATCGCCGGCACTTTGCTCAAGGCTGCTTTTAAAGCTGCATCTGTCATGGCCGTCAGGTGCATAATGCCCGCGCGGAGTAGCTCACTTTTTTTCACAGGCTGACCGAGTTTAGCTAGGCGGTCTTTTAAAACAGCAAACTGCGCGTATTCTGTTTTAGGAATCGTAAAGCTGTCGCGTTCCATTTTAAGTTTTGGTGTTTTTTCTTTTACAGGTTTTGCCACTTTTGTTTTATCAGTTTTAGGGCTAGCTACTTTTCTGGTTACAGCTTTAGTGGCTGCACTAGATGCAGCGGGGTTAGCCGTGACAGTTTTTGTCACAACGGTTTTGACTGTAACTGGCTTTGCTGGTTCAGATTTTTTAACTGGTGCATTTAATGCAGCAGCTTGTATGGGGTTAATTTTTGACATGATTGCATCCTAATTAAACGGTATAAACAGTTTATACCGTTTAATTAGCATTGCAAATGAAATATTTATGACAATTTAAGTACATGACTTTTGCGATTGAGTTTATGCTTTGTAATAGTGACAGCATTATCTGATTGATTCGAAAAACTAATGCAAGATTAGGTTTCTTGTTAGTTGATGATTATGAATCATAATTTTCGACCCCTATGCACTAAATTTTCTTGCCACCAGGTCCTGCAAAAAACCAAATAATCATGCCTGCAACAGGGAATATCAGGACACAAAGAATCCACAGTATTTTCTCAGTACCAGATGCTGAACTTTGTATTATTTTGATAATTGCAAATATATCAAGCACAAGAACGAGCAAACCAATGATGGAATACATTTTATTTCCCCTTTGTCTATATGTATATTAGTTGTAAATTTCGATCATACCAGCTTAAACGCAATTTTAATGGCTGTATTTGGCCCAGAGATGCATGGTTACTTTCAAATCAAGTTTCTTAAAAGCTGGCGTTCACCAATTCAAAATAACAAATCAATATAAATAGTGATTTCTGGCCAAATCAACAATGAAAATCATATAGCTAAATCGGTTAAATACTAGCCGTTTCAAAACGCCAAGCTGTTTTTTGCCAAGCAAGCGTTTCTTCATCTAGTAAATAATTTGATTGCGGGTATTTTTCTGTCCAGGATTTTGCTACTGACAGCACAATTGTATTGTTTGCGATGAGCAGTTGCATGCCACGCAAATTAGGCGTTTGTCGTGCGTGGCATAAAATAACCGCTAGGCGCAAACATATCAGTTGCATGATAAAAATACGGTCAGAAAAATCAGCCTCTAATCGCTTTAATTTGCCGCGATGTCCTAATATCAACAAGCTCAGGCGATGAAGTTCACTTTGAGCGAACCCAGGTGGCTCGGTATGCTCCAGTATGTATGCGCCATGCAAATGTGCGTCTATGGGTGAAATAAAGCTGCCTATTTCATGCAATAAAGCCGCCCAGCGTAATTTTCTGGCATGCGGTCGACGTTCACTTGCTGCAAAATTGACATCTTCACTAATTTTTTCAAATAGCTTTTCTGCAACCTCTGCTACTGTATTGGCTTGATTTTCATCCACGTCAAATTTGCGCGCTAAATGTTGCACGGAAGCATTTCTTAAATCCAGTATGTCGTCTTCGCGCGCTAGCATGTCATAAAGCAAGCCGTGTCTTAATGCACCTTTTGCCACATGTAGTGTTTCAATTTTCAAAAACTCAAACACGGCTATCAGGATAGATAGCCCGCCACCAATCACTGGTTTGCGGTCTTCTTTTAGGCTATCAAGACGCAGTTTGTCAGCATAGCGTGCGCGCAGCAGTTCTTCACGTAGCCAGTACAAATCTTGCTTAGTCACCATGTCCACAGGTCTGCCGTATTGCACTAAAACATCGGCTACTGCGCCCACCGTGCCAGAGGCACCATAGGCAACATCCCATTGATTATGATTGAAATTGGAACCTAAGGTTTCAAAGATGGATTCAGCCGCAAGCTCCGCACGAGAGAAAGCCTTTTCGGTAAACTCACCTGTAGCGAAATGTTTAAGTGACCATGCAACAGAACCTACGTGCAATGAGGCGGTGTGCTGCGCTTCAAAACCATGACCCAAAATAAATTCAGTAGAGCGACCACCGATATCAATCACCAGTCTTTTTTCATTGGATTGAGGCAGAAACCGATTGACGCCTTGGTAAATGAGCCGTGCTTCTTCTACACCTGAAATCACTTCTACATCAAAGCCTAATGCCTTTTTAGCCAGTTTAAGAAATGCATCGCGGTTATTGGCCTCACGCAACGTTTGTGTTGCTACGGCGCGTACGTGAGAGGCATCAAAACCTTGCAAGCTCTCACCAAATCTAGCTAAACAGCGAACACCGCGCTCTATGGCTTCGGGTGTAAGGTTGTGATCTTCATCTAAATCCCCACCTTGGCGCACCGCTTCTTTTAAGTACTCCACACGCTGGATATGGCCGCTATCCAAGCGACCAATTTCAAGTCTAAAGCTATTGGAGCCTAGGTCAACTGCGGCGAGTAAAGCTTTGTCAACAGGTGGTTTGGTTGAATTAGTTTGCATGATTTAAGGGCTTTTATTGAGTATTTTAAAAACAGTATTATTGTTTATTGTGTAATTATAGTTTGAAAGTTTGATGACGATGCCAAATATAATTGGCTAAATACGAAGCTAATCGCTGGTTTAGTTGTTTCATGCTTGAAAAACTTAAGATGATCCCCACATAGTTTTTATTGTTATTTTCCCCAACATCAGGAGCTTAATCTATGTCCGCAGAGACTGCACAAAAAGAGACTCAACCCAAAGAATCAATGGCTTTTCAGGCAGAGGTCAAACAGCTGCTGCAATTGATGATTCACTCACTGTATAGCAACAAAGAGATTGTGTTACGTGAGTTGATTTCCAATGCATCAGATGCCGCCGATAAATTACGTTTTGAAGGTTTATCAAACGGCGCATTGTATGAAAACGATAGTGAGCTAAAAATCCGCATTGCGTTTGATAAAGCCGCACGCACGGTTTCTATTTCAGATAACGGTATTGGTATGAGCCGCGATGAGGTGATTGTCAATATCGGTACCATTGCAAAGTCCGGCACTAAAGAGTTTTTTAATGCACTTTCCGGTGACCAGGTAAAAGATGCGAATTTGATCGGTCAGTTTGGTGTGGGTTTTTATTCAGCGTTTATCATTGCCGATAAAGTAACCCTGACTACTCGTCGCGCAGGGGTTGCTGAAGCAGTGCGTTGGGAATCATCAGGCGAGGGCGATTACACAATAGAAGCTGCTGATAAAGCAACGCGCGGTACTGAAGTTGTATTGCATTTGCGTGAAGGTGAAGATGAATTTTTAAGTGATTGGAAGCTTAAATCGATCATCCGTAAGTATTCAGACCATATTACTTTGCCTATCGTGATGAAGAAGTCTGAATGGAAAGACGGTACTGAAGTGGCTACCGATGAAGATGAAACCGTGAATAAGGCTTCTGCATTGTGGGCGCGTAATAAAAATGATATTTCTGAGGAGGAATATCAAGAGTTTTATAAGCACGTTTCACATGACTTTGAAAACCCGCTGGCTTATACCCACAGTCGTGTTGAAGGTAAGCAAGAATATATTTCATTGCTTTATATCCCTAGCAAGGCACCGTTTGATTTGTATGACCGTGAGCGTCGTCATGGTATTAAGCTTTATGTAAAACGCGTGTTTATTATGGAAGACGCTGAAAAGCTGATGCCACAATATCTGCGTTTTGTGCGTGGCGTGATTGATACGTCTGATTTGCCGTTAAATGTGTCACGTGAGATTTTGCAATCTAGCCGTGATGTAGAGGCGATTAAAGCAGGCTCCGTGAAAAAAGTATTAGGTCTGCTAGAAGATATGGCGGAAAACAAGCCCGAAGATTACGCTAAATTCTACAAAGAGTTTGGCCGCGTATTAAAAGAAGGCCCAGGCGAAGATTTTGCTAATAAAGAAAAAATCGCGGCGTTATTGCGCTTTGCTTCTACGAAGGCTGATACAGACGCACAGGATGTGTCACTTAAAGGCTACGTTGCGCGTATGCAGCCAGAACAGGATGTGATTTATTACATTACCGCTGATAGCTTTGCTGCGGCACAACATAGCCCGCATTTGGAAATCTTCCGTAAAAAGGGTATTGAAGTGTTGCTGATGAGCGACCGAGTGGACGAGTGGTTATTGGGTAGCTTGACTGAGTTTGAAGGTAAGAAATTACAATCAATTGCCAAAGGTGACTTGGATTTAGGCAAGCTGGAATCTGACACTGAAAAAGAGATTCAAAAGAAAATTGAAGAAGAAGCCAAATCATTAGTGGAAAGAATCAAGCAAACATTGGGTAGCCAAGTAAAAGATGTGCGTGTGACCCATCGTTTAACAGATTCTCCAGCGTGTTTAGTGAGTGATGCACAAGATTTGTCAGGTAATTTAGCACGTATGTTAAAGGCCGCAGGTCAAAATGCGCCAGAGGCTAAGCCTATCCTGGAAATTAACCCAGCGCACAAGTTGGTGAAACGCCTTGAAAGTGAAACTGCGGATGATTTATTTGGTGATTTAGCGTATGTGCTGTTTGATCAAGCCTTACTGGCTGAAGGTGGTACGCTGGATGACCCTGCCAGCTTTGTTAAACGTATGAATAGCTTGATTAGTTAACTATTAAGTTCGGTAAAAAAACCGCCTTGCGTGAGCTTGGCGGTTTTTGCATTTTTGCACAAAGAGACATTTTTCTTGCGTGACAATTTAAGTAAGCTGACTTCTTTTTGAAGTAAACTCAAAAGGCTCAACGCGTTACATGGACTATAAATTTGGCTTGTTAAACATTTTCATATCCTGTGATAAATGTTTACTGATAACAGCAGGCAGCATTTTGGGCGATTTAATGCGCAATTGTTTATTGATATTCATCCTGGCAAATACCACTTCAATATCTTTGGCGCTTACGCCAAATACCTCTGCAAGAAATTTAACCATATGATCAGTGGCTCTGCCTGCCACCGGGGCAGTGGTGACACTTACTTTGAGTTGATTGCCTTTTGGTTTGCCAATAGCATTCAGCTTTGCGCTAGGGGTGCTGAGAATATTGAGTACCAATGTTTCATCATCCCAAGCACAGAAAGATTTTATGACTAATTTTTAGGGGGTTAAATCAGCATGCAAATTAGAGGTTGTGTTTTTAGCTTTGGCTTCATTAGACTTTTTATTCATAAGTTAGCTCCAAATGTTTGCTCCCATTCAGAATGAGTAGTATGTGTTTTTAGGCGCTGCATGATTTTTAGATGACGTTTTTTGAATTGTTCTTGGAAATCTTTGAGTCGAATTGCAGGGTTTGTCATATTTTAATCGTGATAAAATCTAGTGGTAGTTAAATTAGTCAACCAAAACAAGGTGATTCTGTGACCAAAAATAGTCAAGTCATTCGATTTTTTCGCACACGTATTCCTACCTTTGAATGTACGCCAGGCTGCCATGACTGCTGTGGACCTGTAACAGCCTCTTCAGAAGAAATATCCAGACTGCCAGTAAAAAGCGATTTAGAGCATGATCAGGCGCTGGCAGAGTTAAGCTGCCCATATCTGGGTAAGCATGGATGCCAGGTTTATGGCGAGCGCCCCTTGATTTGTCGTTTGTTTGGAACCACACCTCATTTGCCTTGCCCAAACGGCAGAAGACCCACGGTCATGATTGAGCCGGAAATAGAGCGCAAAATCCACTGCTTTCTTGCTGAAACGCGCCAAGTGTTGCTTTAATACGCGAACCTAAAATCGGTTAAATTGATTTCCAGCTGTTATATTTGCCCACACATTAACGCAAACTGTAATCAAACAAATTCTCTCGTTGTTCGAAGCTGCAAGCCTCCTAAAATTGTTGAGCAATCACGTTATTGCGTTTCACTAAGCGGTGTATTTTTTGAATATCTTCGCTTTTAATTGCACGGGCGGCGGCACTCACTAATCGAGTACCAATGCTTTGGGGGTGTCCGTTTGCCGCACATCAATATTGCCAGCGACTTCCCATAGTTTGATTAGCTTAGGATAGTCTCTTTCACGTATTGAATCTAAAACAACCGGTTGCCTCATCGTCCATTCACTTAGTTATTAAGCGGCATGCGGGCAATTTGTTCAGGACTGCCATATTGTTGAACGTAATCCCGAATCATCTGACGCACGACTTGTGATGGCGTCAAATCACGTAATGTACAGATTTCATCAAATATCTGCTTTTTAGTTGGGTCAATTAACAATGTGAGTCGGGCAGTGCGATTTTCCATAAGGTTGCTTTCATTTAATGTTAATCTTATGTTAATATAATTAACGCTTAATCACAAACTTAATTTTTAATCATGATTGCTATTCTCGAAGCAAAGCGTGCTGGTCTGCTATCAAGGGGTCATTGGCTCAACAATGTCTTAGCCGGCGTGATTGTCGGCGTTGTTGCGTTGCCGTTAGCGATGGCGTTCGCTATCGCGTCTGGCGCTAAGCCTGAGCAAGGTCTTTATACGGCGATAGTGGCGGGCGGTTTGACCTCGTTATTCGGCGGTAGCCGATTGCAAATTGCCGGCCCTACTGGGGCTTTCATCGTGATTCTGGCAGGCATCACTGCCAAGTACGGCATTGAAGGTTTGCAGGTAGCGACGCTGATGGCAGGGATTATGCTCATGTTGATGGGGCTAACGCGACTGGGCGGTGTCATTAAGTTTATTCCAGACCCTGTTATTGTTGGCTTTACCAGTGGTATCGGCATCATTATTTTTGTTGGTCAGTGGAAGGACTTTTTTGGATTGTCACCAGTAATAGGTGTTGAGCATTTTCATGAGAAGTTCTGGCATCTGATACAAGCCTTTCCGAGTTTGCAACTTGAATCTACCGTACTTGGGTTGCTGACGCTGGCGGTTCTTATACTATCTCCGCGTGTATTTAAGCGCATCCCATCACCGCTGGTAGCAATGGTAGTTGCTACGGTAGTGCAGTGGTTCTTTCATTTTGAACACGTGGCTACTATTGGCAGCGCTTTTGGTGGAATTCCACAAACCTTGCCACACTTTCAAGTGCCTTCGGTAACGTTTTCTGAAGTATTGAAATTGATCGGCCCAGCTTTTACTATTGCCCTATTAGGCGCCATTGAATCGCTGCTATCAGCCGTGGTGGCAGATGGCATGACTAGTACCAAACATGACTCCAATCAGGAGCTGGTCGGTCAAGGCATTGCCAACATCTTTTCACCGCTGTTCGGCGGCTTCGCCTCCACTGGTGCTATTGCTCGTACCGCCACCAATATCCGTAACGGCGGAACCAGTCCATTAGCAGGTCTCGTTCATGTGGTCACGCTTGTCATCATCGTGTTAGTACTGGCGCCATTAGCCTCTCATATTCCGCTGTGTGCGCTATCAGCCATTTTATTTGTCGTGGCTTACAACATGAGTGAGTTGCACCGTTTTTCTCACATGGTACGTACTGCACCAAAGCCAGATGTGGCGGTATTGATAATTACATTTGTGTTGACGGTGTTTGGTGATTTAGTCATCGCCGTCAACATTGGTGTGTTGCTGGCTTGTTTGCTGTTTATGAAGCGTATGTCTGAGGCTGTTGTTATTAAGCAGCAGACACATGAGAAATTGATATTAGAAATTGATAATAAAGATTTTCAACTTCCTCCTAAAACGGTTGTATTCGATATTGAAGGACCATTTTTCTTTGGTGCCGCACAACATCTTGAAAGCGCGCTGGAGAGTGTTCACGGACACGCTGAGATATTAGTGTTGCGTTTAGGCAAGGTGCCATTTATCGATGCCACTGCGATGCAATCACTATGGGGTTTGCTTGATACTTGCAGGCGACATAAAACGCGTTTGGTATTGTGTGAGCCACGACCCAATGTGTTTAACAAATTAAAACTGGCTGGGTTAGTCGCACAGATTGGTCCGGAAAACATGCTGGAACATATCTATCAACTTCATTAGCGAGAGGAAAGTGATCAGTGAACAACAAAGCATTGGTGATACAAGACAGTCAAACAACCTCGTTTGACGATAACACATTCATGACCAGCAGAAATCTGGTGGCCGAATATTGCAGCACAGGATCAAGTGCTTTGTCCGCAATCACAACGGCACGCTATCGATGTGTAGTGGTGTCTATGGATATGCAGCGAGAAGATCCGATAGCCATTATTGGCGCGCTGCGCGGTGCTGAAAACACACTTGGTTTATCTCCGCTCAGATATTGGTTACAGGCAGAGTTCGTCAGCCGACACAGTCGGAAATGACTAAATTCAACATCAGTGCACAGATTTGGTCGTACCATTTGAAGTGATCATCATCACGTCATTTACGCCCGCCATAAATACTTTTGCAAAGGTTTCACTCAGTTAAATGTCTAGGTACTATTGAGTTGCCCTTTAGTTATTTGGTAATGCCAATTTAACTTTTACAAAAGCCGGTGCATTTTTTGCTAGAATGGCGTGTATTCATCACTACAAGACCTGCAAAATGAAAACGTCAAATGAAACAACAGCAAAATCAAAAAAAACGCTTAAAGCTAAAGCGAGTGTTATTCCTAAGCTCACGCCGATTCATCAATCTTTACAAAATCATTTGATTTTCTCAAGCTTCAAGACTAGCAATGCTGCTACGCCTAGAGATTGGTATGAAGCCGCCAGTTATACAGTGCGAGACCATGTGGTGGCACGTTGGATTAAAACGGCGGAATCTTATTATCGTGATGATCCTAAGCGCGTTTATTATTTATCATTAGAGTTCTTAATCGGCCGTATGTTGAGTAATGCTGCACTAAATTTGGGCGTTAATGATGAGTTGAAAGAAGGTTTGGCATCATTAGGACACTATTTAGAAAACACCGTGGAATTAGAAACAGATGCCGCATTGGGTAATGGTGGCCTAGGTCGGCTTGCTGCATGCTTCCTGGATTCTATGGCAACCATGGATATTCCAGCGGCAGGCTATGGCATTCGTTATGAATACGGCATGTTCAGGCAATCGATTGAAAATGGCCAGCAGGTTGAAAACCCTGATAACTGGTTGCGTTATGGCAATATTTGGGAGTTTCAACGCCCTGAGGCTACCTACGGCATCAAATTTTACGGCCATGTGTTGAAGTATCCAACGGATGATGGCGAAGTGGAACGTTGGGTGGATGCTGAACACGTGGTGGCAATGGCCTATGATGTGCCAGTCCCTGGCTATGGTACTGATACCGTAAACAACTTGCGTTTATGGTCAGCCAAAGCTGCGCGTGAGTTTGATTTAAAGCATTTTAATGATGGTAATTATGAAAAAGCGGTTGAAGAACGTAATGCTACAGAGAGCATTTCTAAAATATTGTATCCAAACGACGCTTCGGTGTTGGGTAAAGAGTTGCGCTTAAAACAGCAGTATTTCTTTGTATCTGCCTCTATTCAAGATATTTTACGTCGCTTTTTAAACACGCATGAAATGAAGAAACAAGCGGATTGGAAAATCCTGCCAGAAAAAATCGCCATTCAACTCAATGATACGCATCCAGCCATTGGTGTGGCTGAAATGATGTATCAATTAGTAGATGTGCATGCGTTACCTTGGGCTTTTGCTTGGGAATTGGTAGGTAAAATTTTTGCTTACACTAACCACACGCTCATGCCAGAAGCCTTAGAAACTTGGACGGTTGATTTGTTTGGCCGTTTATTACCCCGCCATTTAGAAATTATTTATAAAATCAACTTTGAATTTTTACACATGGTAAATCATCACTTCCCAGGTGATGCTGATTTGCTCAAACGTGTATCAATTATTGATGAAACTAATGGTCGCCGTGTGCGCATGGCGCATTTGGCGGTAGTGGGTAGTCATACCGTTAACGGCGTTGCGGCACTGCACAGCGAGTTATTGAAGCAGCATCTTTTTGCAGATTTTGATCGTATTTACCCTGGAAAATTAACCAATGTGACCAATGGCATTACCCCTCGCCGTTGGTTAAATCAGGCTAACCCTGGATTAACTGCACTGATTGAAAAGGCCATTGGTGCGGGCTTCAAAAAAGACCTCACGCAAATTAAAAAAATCACGCCTTTAGCAGATGATGCAGATTTTAGAAAAGCCTTTGCGGCGGTAAAGTATGCCAATAAAGTAAGATTGGCCGCAAAAATTGAACAAAAAACAGGCATTAAACTTAACACCAATAGTTTGTTTGATGTGCAAATTAAACGTATTCACGAATATAAACGCCAATTGCTTAATGTATTGCACGTGATTACTTTGTATAACCGCATTCGTAGTGGCGAAAAAGGTATTACGCCACGCACTATTATTTTTGGCGGTAAAGCGGCGCCCGGTTATTGGATGGCAAAACAAATCATCCGCTTAATCAACGATGTTGCGGCAATTGTGAATGAGGATGTTGCCGTTGGTGATCAACTCAAAGTGGTGTATTACCCTAATTATGAAGTTTCAGCCGCTGAAATTTTATTCCCGGGCAGTGATTTATCTGAACAAATTTCAACTGCGGGTACCGAGGCAAGCGGCACCGGCAACATGAAAATGGCTTTAAATGGTGCGCTCACCATTGGTACATTGGATGGCGCCAATGTTGAAATTAAAGAAGAAGTGGGTGACGAAAATATCTTTATTTTTGGCTTAACAACCCCGCAAGTGGCTGAAATGAAAGCCAGTGGTTATACCCCGCGTGATTATTACCATAGTAATTTAGAGTTAAAACAAGTGCTGGATATGATTGCGAGTGGCTATTTCTCAGTGGATGAACCAAACCGCTATCAAGCGATTGTTGATAATTTGTTGAACAATGATCAATATTTACTTTTAGTGGATTACGCCAGTTACATAGATGCGCAAGATAGAGTAGGTAAATTGTATCAACACCAGGATGAATGGACGCGTATGGCGATTTTGAATGTGGCCAATATGGCCAAGTTCTCAAGCGATCGTGCTATTGGTGATTATGCTAATAATATTTGGCATGTGACGCCAAACGTAAAAGCTAAGACAAAAAAATAAGCAGCGTACTTAACTTACAAGTAATCCTAACTTACAAGTAATCCTAAGACTTTAGACTTTTAGTCTGGGTTTTTTTAAAGCTTAGCCTAAATTATTGTTACTTTTAATTAAATGACATAAATTTACGTTAAGCTTTAATTTTTGGTATTTGTTAATTGGAGATGGTCATGCGCCTTTTTATTGCAGCTGTAAGTTTTGCTTTGTTTGTTGGCCATGCTAATGCACTGGGTGTCAGTGATTTAACCAATGCCGAAGCCAGTAGCGGGCTTAAAGCCGCGCTGATTCAGGGAGCAGATAAGGCCGTTAATCAATTAAGCGCAACGGATGGGTTTTTTGGTAATAAAGAAGTCAAAATTCCGTTACCCGATACCCTGAAAAAAGCTGAGAGAACCATGCGCATATTGGGGATGGGTAAGCAGGCGGATGAATTGGTGCTGAGAATGAACCGTGCGGCAGAGGCGGCGGTGCCTGAAGCAAAAGCATTATTAGTGGATTCAGTCAAAAAAATGAGCGTAACCGATGCTAAAGCTATTTTGACAGGCAGTGATGATGCTGCAACGCAATACTTCAAAAAAACCACATCAGCACCCATGGCCGAGAAATTTCTGCCTATTGTTAAAAAAGCCACTGAAGATGTGCAGTTGGCTCAGCAATATAATAAATTTGCACAAATGGGCAATAAGGTTGGGTTGGTGAAAAAAGACCAGGTCAACTTAGAGCAATATGTTACTCAAAAAACGCTTGATGGCGTGTATTTAATGATGGTAAAAGAAGAAGCCGCCATCCGTAAAGACCCGGTAGGGCAAACAAGTAATCTTCTGAAGAAAGTGTTTGGCGCATTAAATTATTAAGTCTAGTTGAAGTAACGATTCAGTGAGTTCTATAAATTCACATCTAAACTAGCAATTTCAATCAGCGGCAATGGTCAATTTAGGCTTAATTGTCGCTAATCTGTTAAAATTCTGCTTTATTCAAACCATTGATATTTAGCTGAGTTTTAATGAGCCAATCTAAACCCAATCCCCAAATGATTAGTTTGCGCGGTAGCGCTGCTTTATCACCTTTTCGCGTTGAAAAAATCCAAAACAAATTAAACGATATTTGTCCGAATATTGGGCATTTATATGCTGAGTTTTGGCATTTTGCATGGGTTGATAACGCTGCGATAACAGCAGAGCAAGCAAGTAAGCTTAATCAAATTTTGACTTACGGCCCAAGTCTTCAGGCAGAAGATCCGCAAGGCGAGCTGATTTTAGTGTTGCCCAGAGTGGGTACGATTTCACCATGGGCATCGCGTGCTACCGATATTGTGCAGCACTGTGGTTTGCCCGAGATTGCGCGTGTGGAGCGCGGCATTGCTTATTATGTGCAAACTAAAAATGGACAAGCTTTAACGGCTGCAGAGCGCCAACAACTGTTGCCTTTAATTCACGACCGCATGACGGAATCTGTATTTTCTCAGTTGCAGGATGCCGCAAAACTTTATCATACAGCGTCACCTGTGCCATTAAGTACAGTGGATATTTTGCAGGGTGGTAAAGCGGCGCTTAATCAGGCCAATAGCGAGATGGGATTGGCATTATCATCAGATGAAGTGGATTATCTCGTTGATAATTTTACGAGAATGCAACGCAACCCAACCGATGTTGAATTGATGATGTTTGCACAAGCCAACTCTGAGCATTGTCGACATAAAATCTTTAATGCAGACTGGGTGATTGATGGTGAACAGCAAGAGCTGTCGCTATTCGGCATGATACGTAATACGCACAAGCTTAACCCTGGTAACACGGTGATGGCTTACTCCGATAATTCTTCTATCGTCGCCGGGCAAAACCCGGGGCAAGCCACTAAACGCTTTTATCCAACCGATAATGGTGCGTATGGCTATCTTGAAGAAGAAATGCATTACCTCATGAAGGTGGAAACGCATAACCACCCGACTGCTATTTCACCTTTCGCCGGTGCGGCCACAGGGGCGGGTGGCGAGATTCGTGATGAAGGCGCTACTGGCAGCGGTTCTAAGCCTAAAGCGGGGTTGACGGGCTTTTCAGTTTCTAATTTAAATATCCCAAACTTTAATCAACCGTGGGAATCAAGTAGCTACGGCAAACCAGGACGTATCGCTTCACCGTTGCAGATTATGGTAGATGGCCCGCTTGGAGGCGCGGCTTATAACAACGAGTTTGGTCGTCCTAACATTGCAGGCTATTTCCGCACGTTTGAGTTGGAAGCCCAAGATGCCAATGGCAAAGCCGAAGTACGTGGCTACCACAAGCCCATTATGTTGGCTGGCGGCATCGGTAATATTTCTGCCAAACATTCTAAAAAGAACCCGATTCCAGCAGGCGCGGCTTTAGTGCAACTGGGTGGTCCAGCCATGTTGATCGGCCTTGGTGGCAGTGCGGCATCGAGCATGGATACAGGCAGCAATGTTGAAAACCTGGATTTTGATTCGGTACAACGCGGCAACCCTGAGCTGGAACGCAGAGCGCAGGAAGTGATTGACCGTTGCTGGCAGTTGGGTGAAAACAATCCAATTTTAAGCATTCACGATGTAGGCGCAGGGGGTATTTCAAATGCTTTTCCTGAACTTGTGAATGATGCAGGCGTAGGTGCAATTTTTCAATTACGTGATGTACACAATGAAGAGCCTGGTATGTCGCCACGCGAGCTATGGAGTAACGAGGCGCAAGAGCGTTACGTAATGGCAATTGCGCAAGCAGATTTGCCGCGTTTTAAAGCGATATGTGAGCGCGAGCGTTGCCCGTTTGCGGTGGTGGGTGTTGCCACTGAAGCACGCCATTTAACCGTGGCAGATAGTCATTTTGATAACAAACCTGTGGATATGGATTTATCGGTATTGCTCGGTAAACCACCAAAAATGACACGTGATGTTAAAAGCACCGCAAAACAATTGCGCGCTTTTGAACCCAGCAAAGTTGATTTAAAAGAAGCCGCGGCGCGTGTATTAAGATTGCCTGGTGTCGCTGATAAAACTTTCTTGATTACGATTGGTGACCGTTCCGTAACCGGTTTAGTGGCGCGTGAACAAATGGTTGGACCGTGGCAAGTGCCTGTGGCTGACGTGGCGGTGACGCTTGCGGGCTTTGAGACGTATATTGGTGAAGCGTTTGCTATCGGTGAAAAAGCGCCGTTAGCTCTCGTGAATGCGCCGGCATCAGGCCGTATGGCCATTGGTGAGGCAATCACCAATATTGCCGCCTGTTTCATTGATGATTTAAGTAATTTGAAATTATCTGCCAACTGGATGGCGCCAACAGGGCATGCGGGTGAAGATGCGGCCTTGTATGAAACCGTAAAAGCGGTTGGTATGGAACTTTGCCCGCAACTGGGTATTAGTATTCCCGTCGGCAAAGATTCCATGAGTATGAAGACGGTGTGGAGTGAGGTGGGAGCCAATGGGGAGCTCGAAAGTAAAGCGGTTACCTCGCCAATTTCATTGGTAGTAACGGCATTTGCTACAACGCCAGATGCACGTAAAACCCTGACGCCACAGCTACAAACCAATGTGGCCTCTAAGTTAATCGTGATCGATTTGGGCGCAGGTAAAAATCGTATGGGCGGTTCTAGTTTGGCGCAGGTTTATGGTGAGGTGGGCGATGTGGCACCTGATGTGGATGATGCTAATCAGCTTAAACACTTCTTTAACACCATCCAGCAATTGAATAAAGCGGGAAAAATTCTAGCGTACCACGACCGTTCAGATGGTGGTTTATTTACCACCTTGGTTGAAATGGCGTTTGCAGGCCACTGCGGGTTAAATGTTGATGTTTCAAGCTTGCCAGGCGGCATTGTCGAAGTGCTATATAACGAGGAACTAGGTGCGGTTATTCAAGTGCCGGCGCAAGATGCACCAGCCATCGTTGCGCAATTTAACGGCTTGGCACATGTGATTGCTGAGGTAACCGAGGCTAACCAAATCGAAATTAAGCAACACAGCAAGATCATGTTCAGTGACACCCGTGTCAATTTGCATCGCATGTGGTCTGAAACCACCTACCAAATGCAAAAGCTACGCGATAACCCAGTGAGTGCGCAGCAAGAATATGACAAATTACTCAATGTAAGTGACCGAGGTTTGTTTACGGAGCTGACATACAATCCAAGTGACAATATCGCAGCGCCTTATATCAATACTGGTGTTCGTCCTAAAATGGCGATTTTACGTGAGCAGGGCGTCAATGGACATGTGGAAATGGCAGCTTCGTTTGATCGCGCAGGCTTTGCCACTTTTGATGTACACATGAGTGACATTATTGCTGGCCGTGTATCGCTGCAAGAGTTTGCTGGGCTTGTGGCCTGTGGTGGTTTTTCTTACGGTGATGTACTCGGTGCAGGTGAAGGTTGGGCAAAATCTATTTTATTTAACACGCGTGCACGCGATGAGTTTTCAGCGTTTTTTAATCGCCAGGATAGCTTTGCTTTGGGTGTTTGTAACGGCTGCCAAATGATGAGCAATCTGCGTGAGTTGATTCCAGGTGCGGCACACTGGCCGCATTTTGTGCGCAATAAATCTGAGCAGTTTGAGGCCAGGCTTGCCATGGTAGAGGTTTTAGAGTCGCCTTCACTATTTTTTAACGGCATGGCGGGTAGCAAAATGCCGATTGCAGTGGCACATGGTGAAGGTTTTGCCGAGTTCTCAAAAGAACCTTCTCAAACAAACGCTGTCAATGAATTGTTGGCGAAAAAATTAGTGACCATGCGCTTTATTGATCATGCGTCAACACCCACTGAGGTTTACCCGTTTAACCCAAACGGATCACCGCAAGGGGTAACCGGATTAACCAGCACAGATGGGCGTTTTAGTATTATGATGCCACATCCTGAACGTGTGATTCGTAACGTGCAAAACACTTGGCAACGTTGCGAAGATGCCGAAGATAGCGCTTGGATGAGAATGTTCCGTAATGCAAGACGCAATATTGCATAAGTTAAAAGCTGTAAATTAAGTTGAAAATAACCTTGGAGAAAAGTAACATGAAATTCATTAGTACACTGTTGGCTACACTAGTTTTAAGTTTTTCTATCAATGCCATGGCGCTCACCGATGATGAGAATATGGAATTCGTAGAGGCTATCACAACTGGTAATTTGAAAATAGTCAAAAAATATGTAGGGGCTGATGCTAAAAATGCCAATGAGAAATCATTTGCATGGTCACCGGTACAAATGGCGGCTAATAAAAACCAAATTGAAACCGTAAAGTATTTATTGAGCAAAGGTGCTGATATCAATTATGTACATCCTTTATCACATAACTCAGCGTTTCATTTAGCCGTATTTAATGGCTTTGATGATATGGTTAAACTGTTAGCAAGTAGTGGTGCAAATGTTAACGAAAAATTAAAAGCAGAGGTGTCTATCCTTCGCCCCTTGAAAGATGCAGGTAACACACACATGGTGGAGTTGCTTACAAGCTTGGGCGTGACAGATGAAGGTTGCCAGGAAGAAAAATGTTTTTAAAAGTGTGACTTAGGTCACGCATTATTCATAAAAATTATTTAGAATGGGGTTTTAATTTACTTTCAAAATGCCATGAAAAAAATAATTACCATGATGGTTTTGGCAACATTATTGATAACCTCAGTAGCAAGCGCTGCTGAGGTTTTTGTTTTATCCGCAGACCAAAGTAACCATATACGTGTATTAGCCGCTTCTTGTGCCGCTTGTCACGGAACCAATGGCAATGGTGTTGATAAGGCGAAACTACTAGCCGGCATTGAAAAAACAGATTTTTTAACAAAAATGTTAGCCTTTAAATCAGGTGAGCGCGAGGCGACCGTCATGCATAGGCATGCTAGAGGTTTGAATACACAAGAGATAGAAGGCTTGGCAACCTATTTCTCATCGCAAATACCACGTCAACCATCAGCGTTAACTTCACAAGTTTTAAATAAAAATCATGCAAACTAACCGTCGCGATTTTATAAAGTTAGCGGGTGTTGGTTTAGGTTTAGGCCTGGCGAATGCAAGTTTGCCAGCTTTTGCCAGAGCAATCAAACTGCCGATTGGTCGCGTGGTGATTATCGGTGGTGGTTACGCAGGCGCAACCGCTGCCAAGTATCTGCGGCTATGGAGCTTAGGCGCCATTGAAGTGATTGTGGTTGAAGCCAATAAACAATTTGTATCGTGCCCATTAAGCAATTTGGTATTGGGTGGCAGCAAAAGCATCAATGACTTAACTTTTGGTTACGATGCGCTTAAGGCAAACCATGGCATTCAATGGGTGCAGGATACGGTGACTGCCATTGATAGCACGGCAAAAAAAGTCACGATGCTGCGTGGTGACTTGACCTACGATAGATTGATTGTCGCGCCTGGGGTTGATTTTATTTATGATGATTTACCTATGCTGGCAAGTGCTGAAGCACAACAACAAATACCGCATGCTTGGAAAGCAGGCTGGCAAACGGTAAATTTGCGTAAGCAATTAGAAGCCATGCCAGATGGCGGCGTATTTGTGATGAACGTACCCAAAGCACCCTACCGTTGTCCACCTGGACCTTATGAGCGCGCGTGCCAGGTGGCGAGTTACCTCAAAGTGCACAAGCCAAAAAGTAAAATTATTGTATTGGATGCCAATGCAGAAATTATTTCTAAAAAAGGCTTATTTACTAAAGCCTGGGCTAATTTGTACCCAGGCATTGTAGATTACCGTTCCGATAGTATGATTACAGGTGTGGATGTTGCGACCAAAACGGTCACCACGGATTTTGATAAAATAAGCGCAGATGTGCTTAATATCATTCCGCCACAACGTGCGGGCAAAATCGCGCAAATAGCGAACTTGACCGAAAAAGACTACCCGTGGTGCGAAGTTAATTTTTTAACGTATGAATCCAAACTGGCGCAAAATGTACACGTGCTGGGCGACAGTGTTGCAGCAGGTCTGCCAAAATCCGCACACATGGCCACCAACCAGGCTAAAGTGTGCGCTAACGCGATTGTGCAATTGATGGCAGGCTTAGCGCCAGACCCGGCACCCGTATTCGCTAATACTTGTTATAGTTTTGTCACTGATAAATCTGCCATGCATGTGGCCAATGTGTATCGCTATGATGAAGCTAAAAAAATCATGATATCTGCTGAAGGTGGAGGTGTGTCGTTAGCCCCTTCTGACAAAGAAGGCGACTATGCGGCAAGTTGGGCACAAAACATTTGGACCGATGTGTTGACTTGATTCTTAAATATACCCTTACGCTAGCACGACTCAAAAAAATGCCTGATTATTTAACACAAAATATTCTCAAGCTAGTGACTTTGGCATTTTTGTTGGTTACGCCGTTAGCCATTGCCAGCCCTGATCTAACGCAGATCAAACTCCCCGCTGGTTTTAAAATTGAGATTTTTGCTGGCGTTGCTACTAAAAATAGCGCGGCATTGCGCGGGGTTAGATTTATCGCGTTTGACGCAAAAGGCAATCTTTATGTTTCTGTAACAAAAGCGAATAAAGTGCTGATGCTGCCCGATGCCGATCAAGACGGCATTGCCGATGAAGTAATCACCGTGGCAGAAAACTTAAATGCCCCACAAGGGTTAGCCTTTGTGGGAGATGATCTTTTAGTGGCTAATCAAAATGGCGTGGTCAAGCTTAAACAGGAAAACGGACAATGGTCAGCGCCGCAGCCATTGATAACAAACCTACCGGCTGGCGGGCATACCCTTAAAAATATAAAGTTGGGTGCCGATGGTTTTTTATATATCAATGTAGGTTCAAGTTGCAATGTGTGCCTTGAAAATGACCCGTTGCGCGCAACGATATTACGCTATACCGCAGCAGGCCAGCCAGCAGGTGCGCTAGTTACGTTAGGCCGTCACCAGCAATCAGCTGTTTGGGCGCGTGGTTTGCGTAATTCGCAAGGTTTTGCATGGCACCCCGTAACAAAACAAATGTTTGCCACCAACAATGGGGCTGATAATCGCTCTGCTATTAAGAATGGCGCTGTGAATGACGAATTGCCGCCAGAACATTTAAATAAAATTGAAGCGGGTAAACATTACGGCTGGCCACATTGCTGGGCAGACCCCAGTAATCTGAATGCACAGGTGGAAGATCCAAATTTTAGAGCAGAGCCCAATTTTTGTAGCACCACACAGCCGCCTGCGATTACTTTTACCTCACATACCACGCCGATAGGCATCACTTTTTTAGATAAAACCAATTGGCCCGCTGAATATAAATCAGATGCCATTGTGGCAATGCATGGCTCTTGGAATCGTAAACAACCCGCAGGTTACCAGCTGGTTCGTGTAAAATTCAAACATCATCAAGCGCACGTGGCTGAAGATTTTGCAACAGGCTGGTTACAAAATAATCGGGCTTGGGGCAGACCCGTTGATGTAGCCGTTGGCGCAGATGGTGCGCTGTATGTCACTGATGATAAACTAGATGCAATTTACCGCATTAGCTACCAAGGTAAGTAAGGAGTAAATAATATGAAAAAATACATCCCCCACATTTTGTTGGCATTAATATTACTGTTGAATTTAAATGCAGAGGCCGATGAAGCCAGCGGCGCCAATAGCACTCCCAATATGCTGGTCTATATTCAGCCCGTGGAATATACCAACCCCATCAAGTTATGGCATTACTACCGCGATTACTGGTTTTACCAAGGCCCGGTGGTAGAGCATTTAGCCATGCCTAAATTAACCCAACTATATGGTGCGGTGAGCCTGTGTGAAAGCAATCAATCCGCCAATACTTTGGTTTGGTTGCAACCTAGAATGTTTTATAACCCACAGGTACAAGTATTTTATGGCAAGGTAACAGCCAATGTTTACACAGGGGTCGGTAAGCTTGTAGGTACTTATGTGGGGGAATCTAAGCAACATGGTTTTTTAGATATAAAACCAGATTATTGGATAGAAAAAGCCTACGCGCTGGCTATTGATGAAATGATAGGTAAAATGCAAGCTGACAACACTTTGCAAGCTTTAATCAATACGCCGCAAGCAAATAGTGCAAATGCAGCCCCTTGCAGCATGGTAACTTTGCTGCCAACACCAAAAATCAGAGCCATGTCTTTCTAGGAAAACTTTTAGAAAAGACTTTTCAGGAAAGAATTTAGGAGCAATCATGCCACATACAAAAATAACATTAGCATCAATTTTCGTACTCAGTGCCTTAATCCTTGGTTGCCAGAGCATCTCAAAACCTATTGAATACACATCACAAAAAATTACCGGGTTAAAAACGCCGGAATCTGTCGTACAAGCCAAAGATGGCCGTATTTTTGTATCAGAAATCAACGGCTTTGGTAAAGATGGTGATGGTCAAATTACGGTGATTGACGCATTAGGTAAAGCCTCCATTTTTGCGAGCGGATTAGATGACCCCAAAGGGCTGGCAATGATTGGTCAAGATTTATACGTAGCGGATAAAACAAAAATCTTAAAAATTACGCCAACTGGCAAAGTGAGCGTATTTGTTGCGGCAGAAAGCTTTCCAGTTACGCCATTATTTTTAAATGATTTAGAAGCTGACCCGCAAGGCAACTTATATGTGAGTGATAGTGGCGACCTGTTTAAAACAGGTAAAGGTGGCGCCGTTTATAAAATCAACCCACAGGGCAGCGTACAGCTGCTCATTAACGACACACAAGACGCGCGTATTAAAGCCCCTAATGGCTTATTAGCAGATGACACCGGCAATGTATTGATCATTGTAGATTTTGCCTCTGGCATACTTTACAGCTTAAATACACGCACACAGGCTTTAACTGATATTAGTGAAGGTTTTGGCGGTGGTGATGGTGTAGTGCATCATTCTAATGGCACCATGTACGTGAGCGATTGGAACAACGGTAAAGTGTTTAGCATCAATACCAAAGGTGATGTTGAACTGCTAAAAAGCGGCTATCAAGCAGCGGCAGATATTGCCATTACCAAAGATGAAAAATACATCATGGTGCCGGATATGAAAGCGGGCGAGCTGGATTTTATTTCGCTGCAATAACAAAACTCAGTGAACGAATTAAGACAAAGCGCCTTGCACTGGCTGGCTGAGTGTAGCGTTAGCAACAAAACCGCAGGTGTTGCCGCGCTTAATCAGGCTTGGCTGGCAGGTCAAGTATGTCTTGATGTAAATACAGGAATTGCCGCAAACTTGGCGATTCCTGGTCATCCTGCTAAGCCAGAGTTAGTGTCGCCGCTAACCGTCAAAAAACGCTCCATGCGCACCATTGAAGGCCGCGCGGCTTTAATCCACGCGCTGGCACATATTGAATTTAACGCCATTAACCTCGCTTTAGATGCTATTTGGCGTTTTGCCAATATGCCGCAGGACTACTATGCCGATTGGCTCAAAGTAGCGGCTGAAGAAGCTTATCATTTCAATTTGCTCAATAACCATTTGCAAACTATAGGTTACACCTATGGCGACTTTTCCGGCCATAACAGCCTGTGGGAGATGGCACAAAGAACGCAAGCGGACGTGCTAGCCAGGATAGCATTGGTGCCGCGCACCATGGAAGCACGCGGTCTAGATGCCAGCCCACTGTTGCGCAATAAATTTGCGCAGATAGGCGATACGCAAGCCGCTGAAATTTTAGACATTATTTTACGTGATGAAATTGGCCATGTGGCTATTGGCAACCGCTGGTTTAATTGGCTGTGTGAACAACGCGGGCTGGATTCGATAGCAGCTTATGATGGCTTAGCTAAACAGTATAGTGCACCTAAATTGCGTAAACCATTTAACCTGGAAGCCAGGCGCAAAGCCGGGTTTAGCGAGGCAGAATTGGCGTTGTTGGATTGAGCAAGTAGCCTCGATGCAACGCAGCAAGTAGCCTCGATTTCGTTGCACTACATCGAGGCTACGGTTAGACTTTGATACATGGTGCAATATAGACGCAATTTAGTAGCAGGCGGAACGTATTTTTTCACGGTGACGTTGATTGATCGCGATTCTGGTATTTTAACGCGATACATTGATGCGTTGCGAACATCAGTTGAGTGGGTAAAGCAAACGCAGCTCTTTGAAATTGTTGCTTGGGTGGTGTTGCCAGATCACCTGCATGCAGTATGGACAATGCCAACAGGTGATTGTGATTATTCTAACCGATGGCGGATCATTAAATCACATTTTGTACGTAGCCTTAAGCGCCAAGGCGTATCAATCAGCATGCGTACTGATGCCTCAGCACTTTTATGGCAACGTCGATTTTGGGAGCATACCATTAAAGATGAGGATAATTTACGTCGTTGTGTTGATTATTGTTATATCAATTCCGTAAAACATGGTTTGGTAAAAGCAGTAGTAGATTGGCCATATTCCAGTTTTCATCGGGATGTTAAGCGTGGCATTTACCCAAGTGATTGGGCAGGGACAGTGCAAAATGAAGGCGGTTTTGGTGAGCCGTGAAAATACATTTCGAGTCGCCTTTTGCTGTTTTGTAGCCTCGATGCAACGCAGTGAAATCGAGGGGCAATGTAGCAGATGTAAAAAAACCCACCGGAAGATGGGGTTTAGTTTTTGTAGCCGTGATGAAGCGAAGCGAGAATCAAGGGGAAGGTGACAATTCCCTCGATTTCACTGCGTTGCGTCGAGGCTACGCTCGCTATTATATTAAGTGCAGCTCTTAGGTAAGTATTTTGCAGCAAGCGAGCTAGCGCACGCCCATGTAACTGAGGCTGCGTTCAAGGTCGGCGTAAATGTTACGGTTTCACTTGCTACTGCTGCGTTTGCAGTTGTGGCCATCGTTGCGATAATTACGCCATCAGCATCAACTGAAGTAACGCTCGCATATTTGCCAGTCGGATAGCTTGGTATCGTTGTAACTCCAGCCGTGCAAGTTCCAGCATCTATACACTGTTCAGCAACACCAACTTTCACGCCATCAACCATAACAAATGCTTCGGACACTTGCGCACGTGCAATATAATCTTGATATGCTGGAATAGCAATCGCTGCCAAAATACCAATAATCGCCACCACAATCATCAACTCAATCAAGGTAAAACCTTTTTGTACTTGTTTCATTTTAATTTCCTTTGCGTAAAAAAATTTAAGTTACCGTACACATGCAAGCTCTTAACGTTGATAAGCTGCCGTGCTTGAAATGATATATGCAATAGGTATGCCAACATTTTTAATGTAAAAAGCGGGGTTGCCCCCGCTTTTTAAATACATCACTGACAAAATTTGTCACTTTATGTGCAATTTAAGTCACTTTTAATTTTGAACTAACGTAAGGTTGTTACCAAAATTTCCACCAAGGTTTTTTGTTAGATAATGCGCCAGCTTCCTGGCCCGTTACTTTGACGATTCGGCTGCCTTTTTTAGGCCTGCTAAACCGGCATCAAAAATGCCGTTAATGGCGTTTAATGCGGTTTCATCATCCTGACCTGCTGGAATTGGCGGGTTAAGCTTGTATAAGCGGTAAAAACGACCCACCCATTGCACGTTAGTTTCACCAGGGTTTGCACCTTTAGTGACTAACATGAACGCATTGTAATCGGTGAGTGGTAGTGGGCTGGTGATGATTTCGTAACGGATTTTCATGTCGGCATCATCAACACTACGTAGTTTTTCAACGATGGCGCCACCATCTTTGAGCGTTAAAGTTCTGAAAGTATCATCGCCTTTTTTCTCTAGTTTGGTGCTGGCAATGGCTGGGTGCCATTTTTGCATGTTGCCGAAATCTTTAACCAAAGCCCATACTTTTGCCGGGTCTGCTTTAATGGTGACAGATTTATCTACTTTGAGCGGTGATGGGCCGTGTGCGGCTGCCGTAAAAGAAACCAAACTTGCGCTTAAGCCAAGTGCGATTAACGCGAGGATTTTTTTCATTCATTTTTCTCCAAAATTCTTTATTGATGGGTGAAATTATTCAAAAACAACCATGCATTATAAATGAAATTACATTTGATTGAATGCATTGGCGATTGTATTTGTGTTAACGATGTAGTTGGGGCTTGGTTGACAGGGGTGAGTGGGGTTGCGTTGATGTTTTTCCTTTGACGGGTGGTTCATGGGTTTGTTGCATGGCTCAAGGAGCGGTGGTGGTGGGTTGTTGCCCTTCGACAGGCTCAGGGAACGGGGTTAAAGTAGTCTCAATTACACTCACTCCATTCCCTGAGCCAGCGTAGCCTCGATGAAGTGAAACGTAATCGAGGTTTAACCATTAAAAAATCCCTCGATTGCACTTTGTTTCATCAAGGCTACAAAGAAGTGAATTGAGCCACTCTTGTAGGAGTGACGCCTCGTCGCGATTGCACTACTTCGCGGCGGGTCGCCGCTCCTAAATTTATTGACTTAAAACAAATTGCCCGAATGCGCGGCTTTTGTCGCCCGTTTTAATGGTGGTTATTAACTTATTTGTCTTGGTATCTATTACGCTTACATTATTGCTGCCCCAATTGGCCACATAGGCGCGGTGGTTGGCGTGGTCCAGGCTGATGCCTTCCGGTGTGCTGCCTACATTGATGGTGGCTATGGTTGTTTGTGTGGCTAGATCCAGCACGGTTACGTTGTCGTCTTGCGTGTTGGTTACATATAGTGTTTTTTCATCCAGGCTAAATGCGGCGCAGTAGGGGTGGTAACCTACTTTTATGGTTTGTTGTGTATTGGTTTGGGTATTGATAATGCTTACTGTGTCTTCTTGTACATTGACGCTCGCTAGTAAATTGCCGCTATTGCTTAACGCAAGGCCAAACGGGTGTTTGCCAACGCTGATGCGTTTTTTGGTGCTGAGCGTGGCGATTTCTATCACAGCAATGTCGTTACTATTGCGATTAGCTACATATAACCATTGGTTATTGGGGCTTACTATCAAGCCTGCTGGCGCATCACCTACGCTAACTTCTTGCATTAAGCTGGTTTGCGCTGTGTTAATAGCGAGTACGCGATTGTCAAACCAGTCGGCGACATAGAGTGTTTTATGATCGGGCGATAACGCTAAACCTACTGGCGAGCCTTTTATTTTTATGGTGTCGATTAGTTTATTGGTTTGCGTGTTGATAATAGAAATGTTTTGGCTTTCAACATTTGAAATATAAGCGTGTTGCAATTTGGCTGATACCGCCACGCCAACAGGCGCTTTACCTACTTTAATGGTGTTAATGACCTGGTTTGATGTAGTGTTAACGACAGATACGGTATTGTCACCTTGGTTGGTAATGTAGGCATATGAATTGTTGGGCCCTGAACTGCAGGAACTTAACAGGATGCTGGCGATTGCAAGGGGCACAAAATAGTGTGTTTTAAATAGTGTCATGTGTTTTATATTCATTTTGTATTCAATTGATAGGCAATTGATATTCATTGAGGTTGATTTTAATTGGCTTTGTAGCAAATGGTTGCTTTCAATAATGCAAGAAATATGAAAAAATTGCACTAAATAATTAAGGCAGTAAATTGTTATGTTAGATCGAGACGGGTTTCGCCCGAATGTTGGCATTATTTTATGTAATGCCAGCAATCAGGTATTTTGGGGTAAGCGTATCCGTGAGCATGCTTGGCAGTTTCCACAAGGTGGAATCAATTATGGCGAAAGCCCGGAGCAGGCCATGTATCGTGAACTGATGGAAGAAGTAGGCTTAAAGCCAGAGCATGTTAAAATTTTAGGTCGCACTAAAGACTGGCTCAGGTACGAAGTGCCCACCAGCTGGGTAAAACGCGAGTGGCGCGGCAGTTACCGAGGTCAAAAGCAAATTTGGTATTTGTTGCGTATGGTAGGGCGTGATAGCGATGTGTCGCTGCGCGCAACCAGCCATCCTGAGTTTGATGCTTGGCGCTGGAGCGAATACTGGGTGCCACTTGAAGATGTGATTGAGTTTAAGCGCGGGGTATATGAGTCTGCGTTAAATGAGCTGGCGCCGCATTTGCATCATAAGGTTGTTAAGTAGTCATGTAGGAGTGACGACCCGTCGCGATTGTGCCATTGCTTCGCGACGGGTCGTCGCTCCTACAAACCCAAGCCTATGATTTAACCCCCATCATTTCACCCAACTTAATTGCTCTCGCTGATTGCCAATCGGCATTAAATTGTAGCGCATCTTTTTCAAACAACATCACTACGGTAGAGCCTAGTAAAAACCTGCCCATTTCATCGCCTTGTTTGAGGGTGATGTTTTGATCGGTATATTTCCATGCTCTGGTATTGCGAGTGCGCGGCGGGTTGATGATGCCATTTTTTGCAGTATGCCAAACCGTTGCCATGCTACCTACAATGGTGGCACCAACCAACACCACGACGAAATTGCCATGTGTGACTGAGGTAAACTCACATACCACACGCTCATTACGTGCAAACAAGCCTGGCACACCCTGCGCGGTGGTCGGGTTCACGGAGAATAACGCGCCTGGCACATAGGTCATGCTTTTTAGCGTGCCATCGCAAGGCATGTGAATACGGTGATAGTCTTTTGGGCTTAGGTACAGGCAAGCAAAGTGACCGTTTTCAAATTTACCGGCTAAATTTTTATCGCCACCCACTAGCGCGGCAGTTGAGTAAGCATGCCCTTTAGCCTGAAAAATTTGGTCGGCTTCAATGTTGCCAAATTGGCTAATTGCGCCATCGACAGGGCAAATAAAAGCTGCTTTGGCGAGTGGGCGTGCGCCAACTTTTAACGGACGCGTAAAAAATTCATTAAAGCTTTGGTATGAAGTAATGTCAGGATTGGCTGCCTCAGCCATGTTGACGTTATAACGTTTTACAAACCAGCGAATAACAGCAGTGGTGACGTTGCCACCTTGTAAGTGCGCGAGCTTGCCAGCAAGCACGGTAATGGCTTGCTTGGGCATGATGTATTGTAAAAGTACTGTAATGTTTGTGTGCACGATCATTCCAATTATCACCATTGTCATTCCGACGGAGGTCGGAATCCAGTGAGTTTATAAATAGACTCAATAAAAAAGGGCAAACCGATAAACGCTTTGCCCTTTATTTTTAAACCAAATTACAGTTAGTTCTTAGATTGATCAACCAATTTGTTTTTAGCAATCCAAGGCATCATGGCGCGCAATTGACCACCCACTTGCTCAATGGGGTGAGCCGCATTTAAACGACGGCGTGCTGTCATTTCCGGGTAGTTGGTACGACCTTCTAAAATGAACTGTTTTGCGTAGTTACCATTTTGGATGTTCGCTAAGGCTTCGCGCATGGCATAACGTGATTCTTCGTTAATCACTTTAGGGCCAGTTACATACTCGCCGTATTCAGCGTTGTTTGAGATTGAGTAGTTCATGTTGGCAATGCCGCCTTCGTACATCAAATCAACAATCAATTTCAATTCGTGCAAGCATTCAAAGTACGCCATTTCAGGGGCGTAGCCAGCATCTACCAATGTTTCAAAACCAGCTTTTACTAACTCAACTGCGCCGCCACATAATACCGCTTGTTCGCCGAATAAGTCCGTTTCAGTTTCTTCGCGGAAATCAGTTTCAATGACGCCGCCTTTGGTGCCACCGTTAGCTGCTGCGTATGAAAGCGCAACCTCTTTAGCTTTGCCTGATTTATCTTGATATACCGCGATTAGTGAGGGTACGCCACCGCCTTTAAGGTATTCTGAACGCACGGTGTGGCCTGGGCCTTTTGGTGCAATCATGATCACATCTAAATCAGCACGTGGTGTGATTTGGTTGTAGTGAATGTTAAAACCGTGCGCAAACGCTAGTGATGCGCCTTGTTTTAAGTGGGCTGCAATTTCATCGTTAAAAATCTGTGCCATGGTTTCGTCAGGTAACAACAACATGACTACGTCAGCTTGTTTAGTCGCTTCTGCGATTTCCAATACGTTGTGACCAGCGGCTACGGCTTTAGCCCATGAGCTGCCGCCTTTGCGTAAGCCGATAGTGACGGTTACGCCGCTATCTTTAAGGTTTGCCGCGTGCGCGTGACCTTGTGAACCGTAACCAACGATTGTTACTTTTTTACCTTTAATTAAGCCAAGGTCAGCGTCTTTGTCGTAATAAACTTTCATTTCTTTTTCCTCTAAAAATAATAAATTTCTAGCTGAGAGTGGTGAGTAGAGGGTGGAGAGTTAAGCGTGGATGAAACATCAACGCTACTTACTCTCGGCTCTCGGCTCTTAACTCACGGCTAACTACACTTTCAAAATTCTATCGCCACGCCCGATACCAGATGCGCCTGTGCGCACTGTTTCTAGAATCGCGGCTTTATCTAAACTTTCGATAAAAGCGTCTAACTTATTGCCTGAGCCGGTAAGCTCAATGGTAAAGCTGCCGTCGGCCACATCGATAATACGGCCACGGAATATATCGCACATGCGTTTCATTTCTTCACGGAACGCGCCTGTTGCTTTTACTTTCACCAGCATCAGTTCGCGTTCGATGAATTTGCCATCATTTAAATCCAGCACTTTGACCACATCAATGAGCTTGTTGAGTTGCTTGATGATTTGCTCGATCACATCATCTGAGCCTGAAGTGACGATGGTCATGCGTGATAGCGTTGGGTCTTCAGTCGGTGCAACCGTAAGTGACTCAATGTTGTAGCCACGCGCAGAGAATAAACCTGCTACGCGTGATAAGGCACCTGCTTCATTTTCCATTAACAGTGAAATAATATGACGCATTATAAATCCTCCGCGCCAATGTTGTTAGACATGATCATTTCAGACAAACCTTTACCCGCTGCAATCATCGGAAACACATTTTCTTTTTGGTCGGTAATAAAGTCCATAAATACAAAGCGTGACTTCATGTCAAACGCTTCTTTTAGCGCACCTTCTACGTCTTCAGGTTTGGTGATTTGCATACCCACATGCCCATAAGATTCAGCCAGTTTGACAAAGTCAGGCAAGCTATCCATGTAAGATTCTGAGTAGCGATTTTCATAGAAAAACTCTTGCCACTGACGCACCATGCCTAAATAGCGATTGTTGAGCAAAATCACTTTAATGGGCAAATGATATTGCTTGCAGGTTGAAAGCTCTTGAATATTCATTTGAATACTGCCTTCACCCGTGACACAAGCCACTTGCGCGTTAGGGTTGGCAAACTGACAACCCATGGCGTAAGGCAAGCCTACGCCCATCGTGCCTAAGCCGCCTGAGTTAATCCAGCGACGTGGTTGATCGAATTTGTAATATTGTGCCGCCCACATTTGATGTTGGCCAACGTCAGAAGTTACATAGGCTTCACCTTTGGTGACTTCCCACAATTTTTCAATTACATATTGCGGTTTAATTAAACCATTGCTGTTGTCATAATTTAAGCAGAGTTTGCTACGCCATGCTTCAATTTGCTCCCACCAAGCTTTTAATGCGGGTGATTGCTTAGGTTTTTCTGCCGCAACCAGCTCGTTCATTTCAGCGAGCACGGATTTTACGTCACCGACAATTGGCACATCAACTCTTACACGTTTAGAAATGGATGACGGATCAATATCCACATGAATAATTGTGCGCGATTTATTGAAAAAATGCTCAGGGTTGCCAATCACGCGGTCATCAAAACGTGCGCCAACCGCGAGTAACACGTCACAGCCTTGCATCGCCATATTGGCCTCATAAGTACCGTGCATGCCCAGCATGCCGACAAATTGTTTGTCGGTTGAAGGGTAGCCACCTAAGCCCATTAGTGTATTGGTGACAGGCACGCCTAACGCTTTAACCAGTTTAACCAAAGCTGCAGATGCATCACCCAGCACAACACCGCCACCGGTGTAAACCATTGGACGTTTAGCTTCAAGCAGTAACTTAACAGCTTTTTTGATTTGACCGCTATGACCCTTGGTAACCGGATTGTATGAGCGCATCTCTACCGTGTCTGGGTAAATAAACGCGCTCAAATGGGCTGTAATGTCTTTAGGAATATCCACTACCACAGGACCTGGACGACCAGTTCTGGCAATGTAGAAAGCCTTTTTCATGGTGATGGCAATGTCTTTGACATCTTTAACCAAGAAGTTATGTTTTACACAGGGGCGAGTGACGCCAACCATGTCAACTTCTTGAAAAGCATCTAAACCAATAGCGGGTACAGGTACTTGGCCACTAATGACCACTAATGGGATTGAATCCATGTAAGCAGTCGCAATGCCTGTGATAGCGTTGGTAGCCCCGGGGCCTGAAGTGACAAGCGCCACGCCCACCTCACCTGTAGCGCGCGAGAATGCGTCTGCCGCGTGAACGGCAGCTTGCTCGTGACGCACTAAAATATGTTTAAAGTGGTCTTGATTGTAAATCGCGTCATAGATGTGTAAAACCGCGCCGCCTGGATAGCCAAAAACGAATTTAACTTTTTCTTGTTCCAAGCAGCGGATAACAATTTCTGCGCCAGTGATTTGATGCGGATGTGCTGTATCTGCCATAAATCTTTTTGATTTTTAATAGTTTATTAGGTAACCCTATACGATAACGGTTTGAGCGTATTTGGTCAAGGATGAAAGTGTTAACAATGAAAGCGTTAGGATTAGGTAGTTTTGTGCAAATGCAGGTAATTGATGGTTGTAAACATCGTGGCTCACATTGAGTTTAAATTTATTGCAATTGAAATATCTAGATTAAGTTGTAAACAAACTTACTATGCCATCCAAGCCTACAAAATTCAGCGCATAATTGGCTTGTTGCTGCACGATGGGTTTGGCATGGTAAGCCACGCCCACTGCGGCGGCTGACATCATTTTAAGGTCATTTGCGCCATCGCCTATAGCAATGGTTTGGTCAGGCGTTAGGCCTAGATCATTACGTAGTTTTACTAGCGCTTGTGCTTTGCGGTCAGCATCTACGATGTCACCTAATATATGGCCGGTAAGTTTTCCATCAATCACCTCAAAGCTGTTGGCAACTGCATAATCTAGCCCAAGTAGCGTTTGTACATGGTTGGCAAATAAAGTGAATCCGCCAGAAACTACCATGGTTTTAATGTTGTTGGCTTTGCATGCGGCAATCCACTCACGTGCGCCAGGATTGAGTTTCAGCCGTTCATCAATAACGCGTTGTAGTGCGCTTTCATCCAGGCCTTTAAGTAAGGTTACGCGTTGTTTTAAGCTGGTTGCAAAGTCAATTTCACCGCGCATGGCACTTTCGGTAATGGCTGAAACCTGCGGTTTCAAGTTCATCATGTCGGCAATTTCATCAATACACTCAATGTTAATCAGCGTGGAATCCATGTCCATGACACAAAGGCCAAAGTTTTTAATATGTTGCTTATCATCTACGTAGGCGCAATCAATGTGCTGGTCTGCACAAAATTGTTGTACGGTAGGCAATGGTGACTGATTGGCTAAGTAGTAAGCATGCTGCGCAATTTGTACAAATTGAACACTGGTACTACATAGCTGATGAATGTGGGCTAAATGTGAAACGCTAATGGCTGAGCCTTGAACAACTAAACGCATAAATGAATAACTTTTGTTATAAAAATTTAATTATACACTTGCACATAACCTTTATTTTAACTCACCGAATCACATTACTTTGCTAGCGCATTTGTCTGAATTGCGAGAAAATGTGCGTAACCTTTAATTAGAGCTATTTTTTATGAATTTGCATGAATATCAAGCTAAAACGCTGTTACAAAAATACGGCATTCCTGTGCCGCGTGGGCAAGTGGTTGCAGTGGCTAAAGAGGCGGTGGCAGTGACTACTGAAATTAACAGTGACGCTTGGGTGGTAAAAGCCCAAGTGCATGCGGGTGGTCGTGGTAAAGCCGGTGGCGTTAAACTGGTTAAATCGGCGACGGAAGCGCAAAATGTGGCGAGCGAATTATTGGGTAAAACATTGGTGACTTACCAAAATGCACCTGATGGTCAGCCTGTTAATCAAGTGCTGATTGAAGAAACGTTGCCAATTGCACGTGAGCTTTATCTTTCTATGCTGGTTGATAGAACTTTAGAACGGATTGTGGTGGTGGCATCCGTCGCAGGTGGTATGGATATTGAAGAAATCGCGCAAACCAGCCCTGAGAAAATCCTGCAAGAAGTATGTGACCCACTCAATGGTTTAGTAGATTTTCAGGCACGTAATTTAGCGTTTAAGTTAAATTTAATAGGTGATCAAGTGGGTGCTTTTGCCAAGTTACTTAAAGGCTTGTACCGCTTGTTCAAAGAAAATGATTTGGCATTGCTGGAAATTAACCCGTTAGTGGTGACAACGGATGGCAAGCTATATGCGTTAGATTGCAAAATGAGCGTAGATGATAACGCCCTGTATCGCCAAAAAGCTTTGGCCGAGCAGCGTGATTGGAGTCAAGAAGATAGTAAAGAGGCGATTGCGCATCATGCGGGCTTAAATTACATTGCGTTAAACGGCAACATTGGTTGCATGGTAAACGGCGCGGGGCTGGCAATGGCGACCATGGATTTAATTAAATTACACGGCGGCGCACCTGCTAATTTCTTGGATGTAGGCGGTGGTGCTACGGCTGAAACTGTAGCCAAAGCCTTTAAGATTATTTTGGCGGATAGTAATGTTAAGGCGATTTTAGTGAATATCTTTGGCGGCATCATGCGCTGCGACATCATCGCGGAAGGCATTATTACCGCGGTGAAAGAAGTCGGTATGAAAATTCCTGTCATCGTGCGTTTAGAAGGTACCAATGTGGATTTAGGTAAAAAAATGTTACAAACAAGCGGGCTCAATATTATTTCAGCGGATGGTTTGACTGATGCGGCACAACAAGCGGTGAAAGCGGTGGCAGTATGAGTATTTTAGTCAATAAAAACACCAAAGTGCTTTGCCAAGGCTTTACCGGCAAGCAAGGTACATTTCATTCTGAGCAAGCGCTCGCTTATGGCACAAAAATGGTGGGCGGTGTTACGCCAGGCAAGGGTGGGCAGTTACACCTTAATTTGCCAGTATTTAACACCATGCGTGAAGCGGTGCACACTACGGGTGCAAATGCGAGCGTGATCTACGTACCACCAGCGTTTGCGGCGGATTCAATTTTAGAAGCGTGCGACGCGGGTATTGAGCTGATTATATGTATCACTGAAGGCATTCCAGTGTTGGATATGCTCAATGTAAAAGCCGCTTTGAGGGCGACTGGCACTAGATTGATTGGACCCAATTGCCCAGGCGTGATTACACCTGATGAATGTAAAATTGGTATTATGCCGGGCAGTATTCACTTGCGTGGTAAGGTAGGCGTGGTTTCGCGCTCTGGTACGCTTACTTATGAGGCTGTGCATCAAACTACCGCGTTGAAATTAGGCCAAAGCACCTGCGTGGGCATTGGTGGTGACCCGATTAAAGGCCTGAATTTTATTGAGTGTTTGCAAATGTTTGAAGCCGATGATGAAACTGAAGCCATTATTATGGTGGGCGAAATTGGCGGCTCAGATGAAGAAGCCGCAGCTGAGTTTATTAAAAGTAATGTGACTAAACCTGTAGCCGCCTACATTGCCGGGCAAACTGCGCCAGCAGGCAAGCGCATGGGGCATGCCGGGGCGATTATATCGGGCGGTAGCGGTAAAGCTGCAGATAAAATTCGCGCACTGGAGCTTGCGGGGGCAGTAGTGGCTAGTTCACCCGCAGGGCTGGGTGAAGCTGTGCTTGCGGCCATCAATAACAAAAAATAGCTATAACCAAAAATAGCTATAACCAAAAATAGCTATAACAAAAAGTAGCCATTAAATTTTTACTAAGAAAGAGATTTTTTAATCAATCACATGTTTATTTTACTCAAACGTTTTATCGCCTTATTTTTAATGTCATTCATTGCAATGCCGCAAGCAGTGGCTGTTGAAGATATTTCTTATCTACTTACAGCGGCTTCTAAAGGTAATTTAGCGATGGTGAACGCCATGCTGGATAGTGGTGCTAGCGCTAATACAAAAGATGAAGATGGCGTTACTGTGCTTATGTATGCAGCGCGTAAAGATAAAGCCGATGTAGCATCTGCGCTTATTAGCAAAGGTGCTGATGTCAATGCCAAAGATAATAGTGGCTGGACTGCGCTTATGTATGCTGCCAAGAAAAACCACGTTGCTTCCGTTAAAGTGTTGTTAGAAAAGGGCGCTGATTCTAAAGTTAGAGATAGTGCAGGTTGGAGCGCGTTTGGGTTGGCGGCGGTGGCAGGTTTTTCACAAACTGTTGAGCTGCTGGTGAAGCATGGTGCGGATGTAAATACAAAGAGTGATGATGGAAAAACTGTGTTGATGCACGCTGCTAAAAGTGGGGACATTGCCACTGTAACAGTGCTTGTAGATAACAAAGCAGACTTACTCGCGCGTGATAAATTAGGTGCTACAGCCTTGATGATTGCCGCACGTGAAGGTCATGCCCCTGTGATAGATTTATTAATTCAGCGTGGCGCGGTAGTGAATCAAAAGGATTTTTCAAAATGGACAGCGCTGACCTGGGCGGTTAAAAAGTCACAACTAGAAGCGGCTAAAGCGTTAATTGCGGCGGGTGCTGATGTGAATAATTTAGATTCTGAAGGCACGCCGTTATTGCATATTGCCGTGGATAAAGGCCAAACGGAGATGGTTAAGTTACTGCTTGAAAATAATGCAAAAGTGAAAGCCAAAGACCAATACGGTTTAACTGCTTTGGTGTATGCGCTTAAAGGCCAGCATACGGAGATTATTAAGCTGATTAAAGATGCTGGTGGTAGTTACTAAACTTGCTTTTTAGTTTTCAATGCGCATTAGTTTTTAACTACATAAAAGAATAACGTTCACTTAATGAAAATCGCAATCGCGCAAATCAATTGTATCGTCGGTGATATAGCAGGAAACGCAAAAAAAATCATCGAGAGTGCGGTGCAGGCAAGCGCGCAGGGTGCTACCTTAGTGGTAACGCCTGAGCTTTCATTATGTGGTTATCCGCCAGAAGATTTGCTATTACGCCCGGATTTTTTGGCTGCATGTGCTAGTGCTTTAAATAGTATCGGTGCCCAGTTAAAGGGTGTTACTGTCATTGTGGGGCATCCGCATCAAGTTGGGGATGAGTGCTATAACGCGGCCTCTGTTTTGCAAGATGGTAAGGTGATGGCGACCTATCACAAACATGTTCTACCAAACTATGGCGTATTTGATGAAAAGCGATACTTTGCTGCCGGGTGCGATGCGTTAGTGTTCGAGCATCAGGGTGTTAATGTAGGCGTGCTGATCTGCGCGGATGTATGGGAGTCATCGCCTGCATTGATAGCAAAATCTTCTGGTGCGGAGTTGCTGATTGCGTTGAACGCCTCACCTTTTCATATGGAAAAGCAATCGACGCGATTGAAACAATTACGCCAACGTGTAACAGAAACACAGCTGCCTATTATTTACACCAATTTAGTGGGTGGGCAGGATGAGTTGGTGTTTGACGGTGCATCGTTTGTATTAAATGCCAGAGGAGAGTTAACGCATGAGTTGCCTGCGTTTGAATCTGCCTTAGCGTATGTTGAATTTGAGCATGGTAAGCCAGTGCTCGGCAACATTGCTAAACCTTTGACCATTGAAGCTTCAGTTTATAGCGCATTAAAACTAGGACTTGCAGATTACGTGCACAAAAATGGCTTTCCTGGTGTGGTGTTGGGTATGTCTGGTGGCATAGACTCTGCTTTAACGCTGGCAATTGCAGTAGATGCCCTTGGCGCAGAAAACGTGCATGCCGTGATGATGCCCTCCGAATTTACCGCGGATATGAGCGTGAATGACGCACGTGAAATGGCGAATATATTGGGTGTAAAGTATAGCGAAATTGCGATTAAATCGTTATTTGACGGCTATTTAACTGCACTTGCGCCACAATTTGATGATTTAGCATTTGATGCCACTGAAGAAAATTTACAGGCACGTATTCGCGGTATGCTGCTGATGGCAATATCCAACAAATTTGGCAGCATTGTCGTAACAACGGGTAATAAGAGCGAAATGGCGGTAGGTTACTGTACATTGTACGGTGATATGGCGGGCGGCTTTGCTTTATTAAAAGATGTACCTAAAACCTTTGTATATCAGCTATCAAATTACCGCAATACGTTATCAAGAGTGATTCCGGAACGCATCATTACACGACCGCCATCAGCCGAGTTACGCGCAAATCAGCTAGATCAGGATAGTTTGCCACCGTATGATGTGTTAGACGGCATTATTGAAGCCTATGTTGAAGATGACCTTAGTCATGCCGATATTATTGCTCAGGGCTACTTGGCGCATGATGTGAATCGTGTAATCACGATGATTGACAGAAACGAATATAAACGCCGCCAATCACCTGTAGGCGTGCGTATTACGCACAAAGGTTTCGGTAGAGATAGGCGTTACCCTATTACCGTCAGGCTCACCAATTACAATTAGACTGATGGTTGCAAGTAAAAAAAGATTAAACTAACTTATCGCATCAATCTTACCAATCCAACAATTTTATTAAAACGTATTTTAGGAGTTTGCCAACATGAAAAAAATTGAAGCGATCATCAAGCCATTTAAATTAGATGAAGTACGCGAGGTGTTATCTGATATTGGGGTGAATGGATTAACGGTCACAGAAGTAAAGGGGTTTGGTCGCCAAAAAGGCCATACTGAGCTTTACCGTGGCGCAGAGTATGTGGTTGATTTTTTACCAAAAATTAAATTAGAGCTCGTGATTGCCGATGATATTGTTGACTCTGCTGTTGAAGCCATTATTAAAGCAGCACATACCGGAAAAATTGGCGATGGTAAGATTTTTGTGAGCGCAGTTGAGCAGGTGATCCGTATTCGTACTGGTGAAACCGGCGAATCTGCGGTTTAATTTTTGATGTGAATTAGCAGCTATCCCCGTCATACTAGTCACCCTTCGCCCAGACTCAGGGAGCGGCTGGTATGCCGATATTTGTGGGATTAGCTATTGCCACGTAATGCATGCGTCTTTAAAATCCAAGTGCGCGCGCGCTTTGATAAAACACAAAACTCACAATCCAAGCTAGACCTAGCGACCAAGCAATCGATAGCCACATGAATGCAGTGCTTTTAGATTCATTCTTAAGTGTTGCAATGGTCGAAAGACAAGGTGTGTAAATTAAGGTAAATAGCATAAAGCTCATTGCCTGTACCCAATCAATTTGGGTTGCCATTTGCGCCATCAGGGCATCACCTTGCAAACCGTAAATCACCGCCAACGCGCCGACCACGATTTCTTTTGCCACAAACCCAAAGATCAACGCAACGGCAAGCTCACGATTAATGCCTATGGGGTCTAATATCGGGGCAAACAACGTGCCAATTTGACCAGCGTAAGTGCCAACGCTTGCAGGCGCTACATTGCTGGGGAAGTTAGTCATAAACCAAACCAGCACGACGCCGATGATAATAAATTTGCTGGCGCGGACTAAAAAGTGCTTTACTTCATGCCAGCCACGTAATGCGATTTGCCGTGGAGTGGGGAAGCGGTAAGGCGGCAATTCTAATATAAATGGTTCTGAGTTTTTGTATTGACCTTGAAACAGCAACGCCGTAATAAACATGGTTAAAAAGCTTATGGCATACAGTGCAAACAGTATGATGGGCGCCTGCTGTGCAGTAAATAATGCCGCTATCATAAAAATAAATACTTGTAAGCGAGCCGAGCATAGTGAGAACGGAATAACCAACATGGTAAGTAAGCGCATGGGGCGCGAGCGCATAACGCGCGTTCCCATGAGTGCGGGCACGTTACAACCAAAGCCCATCAGCATCATTACAAAGCCGCGACCATCTAAGCCCATTTTTGCCATGAGTGCATCCATGAGAAAAGCCGCACGTGATAAATAGCCGCTATCTTCAACCATGGCCATCACTAAAAAAAACAGCACAATGATTGGTACAAATGCCGCTACAGTGGCTACGCCATTGTAAACGCCGTCTAACATTAAACCACTTAGCCATGCTGGGCTAGAGGAAAATACTGCGTCTAAAATCCCTGTGCGCAATAAGTTAAAAGCCCAGGCAAGGCCATCTTGCAGGGGCTTGCCGACAGTAAAGATAAATTGAAATAATGCATACATCGCGATAAAAAACAATGGCAGGCCGAACCATTTGTGTAGCAAGACTTGATCAATTTTGTCGGTTGTATTGTCTGAAAGTGTAACGGGAATATGCACATGACGTTGAATCAAGGTTTCCATTTCCCGTTCAATTTGATTGTCTTCCTTTAATAGTTGACTAATCGTTTGTGGGCTGGTGGATTTTTGATTTTGATTGATTATTTGTGTGGCAGCTTGCAGTGCCTTTGGTAAACCATCGCCGTATTTGGCACTGATTTGTATCACAGGCATGTGCAATGCCTTCTCAAAGTTTTCGGTGTCTATGGTGATACCAGCTTGCTTGGCTTCATCTGTCATATTCAAAGCAAGCACAGAGGGTAGATTTAGTTTTTTTATTTGCAGTGCTAAAGAAAGCTGACGGTCAATTTGCGAACTGTTGAGCAAGATAATGACCAAATCTACCGAATTGTTAGCTAAAAAATGCCGCACGACTTGTTCGTCGTCAGAGAAGCCATGCAGATCATAAATGCCGGGTAGATCAATGAGTTCAGCAATGTGGCCGCCGATGAGTATTTTAGCGCTCATTAAATCGACGGTGATACCAGGCCAGTTACCCACTCTAGCGGATGCGCCGCTGATGCGGTTAAACAGCGTAGATTTACCAGTGTTGGGCATGCCTAATAATGCGATGCGCTTCATAAGGGCACCTCTAATAATTCAACTTCCGTCACCATACGTCGTTACTCACAAAAAATTACTCCTTATCAGGAAAAACTGATAAGCGCCACTAAGCCAGCTTCGATGGCAAGTGTTGCTAATATATCAAACATATACCGCGTCATATTTTTTGTTCGCGCCTGTCTGGTATAAAAATTTTAATTATTAGAGGTGCCCTTAAGTTACAAATATTTAAGTTGGGTTAACACGAATGCGCGCGGCATCGGTAATACGCAAGATAATATCAGTGGTGCCTAAACGCACATGCAGTGGACCATTGAAATTGGCACGGCGGATGATGCTAAGCGGCTTGCCCACACGAAAACCCAATGCAGATAGACGATGAAATAGTGACTCTTCAGCCTCTATGGCAGAGATCACTGCATATTGACCAGTTTCTAATTGTGATAAAAATTGCATACCAGTTCAAGCGTACATTATTTTTTTAAATGATAATAGTTCTTATTATCGCATATTTTTTATTGTAGTGCGTGTCAGTAAGAAGCTATTTGGATAACTGTAGATTTTAGGGTAAGTAAGGTAAACAAAAAGGGGCTCAGATTTAGAGCCCCTTTTAAATAAACCAACTTTTTATTTTGCGATGTCTATTTTAGCTTTGCCACGTAAATCAGCCATGAGTTTTTCTAAGTTACGTTGTTGCAGGTTTTTTTGCAAGCCGTCTTTTACTTTGTCGTAAGCCAGGGGTTGAGCAGCGCGCGTGTCAATCAGCTTAATTACATGCCAGCCAAATTGAGTTTGTACTGGGCTGGTTGAAGTTGCACCTTTTTGCAGGTTGGCAACAACATCGCTGAATGGTTTAACCATGGTAGCTGGTGAGAACCAGCCAAGATCGCCGCCTTTTTCTTTTGAGCCTGGATCTAATGATTTTTCTTTAGCTATTTTTGCAAAATCGCCGCCTTTGCCCAGTTGAGCAATGATGTCTTTGGCTTCAGTTTCAGTTTTAACTAAAATATGGCGCGCGCTGTATTCTTTTTCACCATAGGCTTTTTTGTATTGTTCATAAGCAGCTTTAGTGTCTGCATCTGAGATAGGGTTTTTCTTGACGTAATCTTGTAAAAATGTATTGGTTAGCAACTTGCGACGGCCAAGCTCTTCACGCGCGATGTAATCTGGTTGTTTATCAAGCCCGAGTTTTTGTGCTTCTTGATATATAAGTTCAGAGCTGACTAATTCATTGATAATGGCGTCTTTAATATTCGCATCAACTTTTTGACCGTTGGCGACTGCGTCTTTGGCAATTAAATCATAAACAGATTGTTTGATTTGTTTGCCGTTAACGGTAGCGACAGCATCTGCCGCAAAAGCTGATGGTGCTAGAGAAAGAATGGCTACTGCGATTAAAGTTTGGGTGAATTTCATGCAAAAGTCCTCAAAGTTGAAATTTGGTTTGGTTAATGTAAGAGTAAAAGGTTGAATAGAATGTTAAACCTCATCCGCTGCAATGGCTTCAATGCTAAGAGCATGTATTTTGTGCGGCATGAGATCAGTTAGGGTTTGATAAATAAGGCGATGGCGCATTATCTGTGATTTCCCACAGAAATGCGAGCTGGTAATTTTGAGCATAAAGTGAGCACCCCCACCATTGCCTTTATGTCCTGCGTGTAAGGCACTTTCATCTATCAGATTCAGCGTTGTAGGCTCTAGAATCTGTAAGCGTTCGGTAATTTCATCAGTTAAAGTCATCTGTATCTTAGGGTAAGGTTTTTCTAAAAGGTTTCACTGAAACTTGGTTGTAAACACCATTGATGATAAAAGGGTCATTATTTGCCCATTGTTTTGCCTCTTCAAGGTTGGAAAACTCTGCCACAATCAGGCTGCCTGAGTAGCCAGCGAGCCCTGGATCTGTGCTGTCAATGGCAGGAAACGGCCCCGCAAGTAACAGGCGCCCAGCGTTTTGTAGGGCATGTAGTCTTGCTAAATGTTCAGGTCTGGCACTTAAACGCTTATCTAAACTGTTGGGAATATCTTCGGCGACAATGGCGTACCACATTACTGGGCATCCTCTTTGCTGTCTTCTTTAGGTAAGTATTTGCTAATGAATAGCGTTTGCAAAATAATGAAAACGAACATAATGCCTGTGATGCCAAAAAGCTTAAAGTTTACCCAAGTGTCTTGTGAATAATTAAAAGCCACATAAAGATTTAAAAAGCCTAACGTTACAAATAGTATCGCCCAGGCAACATTGAGTTTAGACCAGACTGCATCTGGTAATTGAATTTGTTTACCCATCATGCTGCGCATGGGGTTTTTGTTAAATAACAGTTGAGAGCCTAATAGCCCTGCCGCAAATAGCCAGTATAAAATACTGGGTTTCCATTGAATAAATGTCGGGTCTTTTAGTAATAAGGTTGCACCACCAAACACGGTAATAATTACACCGCTAATGAGTAACATTTTTTCTACTACGCCATGGCGAATTTTGACGTAAATAATTTGTACCATCGTGGCCACCATGGCGACTGCGGTTGCAGCGAAAATGCCAAAAAACTTAAATGCGACAAAAAACAAAATAACGGGGAATAAATCAAACAGAAACTTCATATCAGCTCTTTTAAAGTTGGAAACTATTCACATCAATAGGCTAAAAAAACAAATAAAAAAACAATGCTTTAGCCTAATGTGCTATTTTGCTATGATAGTTGTTGTGCCGCAAGGCGTAATTTCAAGTGTTTTATAGAGTTTTCAATTTGTTACAAATTCTGTTTTTCTTTAGGTGTAATGCTGGCGCAAGTCATTTACTATAAATGCTTTAATGATAGATCTACACTCACATTCCAGTATTTCTGATGGTTTGCTTTCGCCAACCGATTTGGTTGAGCATGCCGCGACTCATGGCGTAAAGATATTAGCTTTGACGGATCATGATGACATAAGCGGCTTGGCTGAAGCGCAGCAAGCCGCAATACAGCACGGCATACAATTGGTGAATGGCGTTGAAATATCGGTGACGTGGAAAAAACGTACTTTGCACGTGGTTGGATTAAACATTAACCCACTAAACACAATACTCATAAAAAGTTTAGCAACCGTCAGGCAAAGCAGATTAGACCGTGCCAAACAAATGGCGCTTGGCCTCGAAAAAGCTGGTATTCATGGCGCCTTTGAAGCGGCATCGACTTTAGCACAGCAAAGTATATTAACGCGTATGCACTTTGCACGATTTTTAGTGGAGCGTCAGTATGCTAAAAATGCTAAGTCTGTATTTAAAAAATACCTCGTTAAAGGTAAGCCAGGTTTTGTAGATCACGAATGGATGAGCCTTGAATCTGCACTGAATTTAATCACCGGTAGTGGTGGTGTGGCTGTATTGGCGCACCCTGGGCGTTATGATATACGCCGAACTAATATGTTGTTGTTGCTAGAAGAGTTTAGAGCCTTGGGTGGCTCGGCAATTGAAGTGGTGACAGGTAGCCACACCGCTGCGCAGTATGTTGAGTATGCAAAATATGCCCAACTATTCGGCTTAAAAGCATCGCAAGGCTCTGATTATCATGGCAAGGGTATTAGTTTTATGGAAATGGGACGATTGCCAGCTTTGCCAAGTAATTGTGTTCCTGTTTGGCAAGATTGGCCACAAATTAATGCATTAGCAGCCTCTTGAGAGTCCCTTAGCATGTCACAATTTTTTAATATCAATTTAGATAATCCGCAACCACGCCTGATTACACAAACCGCTGATATTCTGCGTAAAGGCGGTGTGATTGCTTATCCAACAGATTCAGGCTACGCGCTAGGTTGCATGCTGGGTCATGGTGACGCACAAACGAGGATTCGCCAAATTCGCGGCGTGGACGATAAGCATTTGTTTACACTTTTGTGCCGTAATTTAAGTGAGCTAGGCAATTATGCAGTGGTGAGTAATAGCCAGTTTCGCCTGCTTAAGGCCAATACGCCAGGCGCCTATACTTTTATCTTGAATGCAACGCGCGAGGTGCCACGTAAATTGCAGCACCCAAAACGTAGTACGATTGGCATCCGTGTGCCGCAACACAATGTTGTGCGGGCTATATTAGAGGCCATAGACGCACCATTGTTAAGTATGACACTTTCTTTCCCCGATGATGACGTCGCGTTAAGTGAAGCGTGGAAAATTCGCGACCGCTTGGAGCAGCAAGTGGATTTGGTGATTGACGCTGGCGATTGCGTGGCGGGTGCGACGACGGTGATCAATTTAACAGGAGAGTCCCCTGAGTTGATTCGAGAAGGATTGGGCGAGCTGGCACCTTTTGGTTTGTAATTGTCAGATTTTTAAAGCATCATTTATAAAGAGTAAACAATGGAATTATCCCTGATACAAAAAATAGTTATTTATGCATTACCCGTTATTTTTGCGATTACCGTGCATGAGGCGGCGCATGGCTATGCGGCTAAATACTTTGGTGACATGACTGCGCATAATGCAGGACGAATCACCTTAAATCCGCTTAAACATATAGACCCGTTCGGCACGATTTTGCTGCCAGCTTTAACGATTATGTTGGGTGGTATTTTATTTGGCTGGGCTAAGCCGGTACCTGTGGATTTTTCTCGTTTACGCAATCCTAAAAAAGATATGCTGTGGGTGGCAGCTGCAGGACCAGCCTCAAACTTGGTGATGGCAGTATTTTGGGCATTAATGCTTAAATATTCGGTTTTGATGCCAGAGGCATTTATCTTGCCGTTAGCACTAATGGCAAAAGCTGGCGTGATGATTAATATCGTGTTAATGGTGTTAAACCTATTACCGCTGCCACCATTAGACGGAGGCCGTATCGCAGTAAGTTTGTTGCCGCATCATTTGGCACAGCCTTTTGCACAACTTGAGCGTTACGGTTTTATCATTTTAATTGTACTTTTGTTTACGGGTGTGTTGAGCAAGATACTGATGCCACTGATTAGCGTTGTGTATAGCCTAATTTCTAGTTTGGTTTAACTTGCTATAATACTACTTACTTAATTTAAGGTTTTACATCACATGGCAATAGAGCGGGTTTTATCAGGCATGCGCCCCACGGGCAACTTGCATTTGGGGCATTACAACGGCGTGCTTAAAAACTGGATTAAGCTTCAACATGAGCATGAATGCTTATTTTTTGTAGCAGATTGGCATGCCCTGACTACGCATTACGACACGCCTGAAATCATAGAAGAAAGCGTGTGGGAAATGGTGATTGACTGGCTAGCAGCGGGCGTTGATCCTGCAAACGCGACGATTTTTATACAGTCACGCGTGCCAGAACATGCGGAACTACATACTTTGTTAAGCATGATTACGCCACTCAGTTGGTTAGAACGTGTGCCTACCTACAAAGACCAGCAAGAGAAATTATCGAGTAAAGACTTATCAACTTACGGCTTTTTGGGTTATCCATTGCTGCAAAGCGCCGATATTTTGATTTATAGAGCCACTCAAGTGCCGGTGGGCGAAGACCAAATTCCACATATTGAATTTACGCGTGAAATTGCACGCCGCTTTAACCATATTTATGGCAAAGAAAAAGGCTTTGAAGAAAAAGCCGAAGCTGCGATTAAGAAATTGGGCAGCAAGCGTGGCGCTTTATATGAAGAAATGCGTACCGCCTACCAGCAAAGCGGTGATGAAGAAGCGCTAGATTCAGCACGTGCCATGATTGAAGAACAGCAAGGCATGAGCATGGGTGATAAAGAGCGCTTGCTTGGCTATTTGGAGGGTGGCGGCAAAATGATTTTGCTGGAACCTGAATACAAGCTCACCCCAGCTTCAAAAATGCCTGGGCTTGATGGTCAAAAAATGTCTAAATCGTATAACAACACCGTTTCATTGCGTGAAAATGTAGATTCAGTCGCGAAAAAAATCAAAACCATGCCTACTGATCCTGCGCGCGTGCGCCGCACCGACCCAGGTGACCCTGCTAAATGCCCAGTATGGCAATTGCACGAGATTTATTCTGATAAGTCCACCCAAGACTGGGTGCAAAATGGCTGTAAAAGTGCATCTATCGGCTGTATTGAATGTAAAGGTCCGGTAATTGAAGGCGTGTTAAAAGAATTAAAACCAATTCAAGAACGCGCTGCGCAGTATGCAGAAGACCCAACGTTAGTGAAAAATATCGTGGCCGAAGGCTGTGAAAAAGCCCGTAAATTAGCCCGTGAAACCATGCGTGATGTGCGTGACGCCATGGGTTTAAATTATAGTTAATTGGGTACAGTTAACCTAAAATATCGTGATAGAGACCCCACTTAATGCCAAAATAAAGGGCGAGGATTTTACGGAGCTTCCCAAAGACCTTTACATCCCACCCGACGCATTGGAAGTCTATTTAGAGACATTTGAGGGCCCGCTAGACTTACTGCTGTATTTAATCCGCAAACATAATCTGGATATTCTTGATATTCCAATGGCCGATTTAACGCGCCAATACATGGTATATGTTGAAAAAATGCGTGCTATTAAGTTGGAGTTGGCAGGGGACTATCTATTGATGTCTGCCATGCTGATTGAAATCAAGTCGCGCATGCTCTTACCCAAGCCAACTGAAATTGCTGAAGAAGATGACCCGCGTGCAGAGTTGGTGCGGCGCTTGATGGAATACGAAGCCATTAAGCTCGTGGCGCAACAATTGGATGATATGCCAAAAGTTGGCGATGGCATAAGCATTGCCAGTGCTTATTATCAGCATATTAGCCAAGTGAAGCCGCCTGAAGTGAGCTTGGATGACTTAGCCGAAGCATGGCGCAATGTGCTGAAGCGTGCCAGCCATTTTAAGCACCATAAAGTAGGGCGTTCAGAACTCTCGGTGCGTGAGCATATGAGTATTATTCTACGTCGTTTAAAGACTGATAGATTGCTGGAATTTACGCAGTTATTTGATGTGGTGAATGATGGTATTCCTAAATTAGTCGTGTGTTTCTTAGCGATATTAGAGTTAGCACGCGAGGGCTTGTTGCGGATTACCCAGCAGCAAGCTTTTTCACCTATTTACGTACAAATAGCTTTAGATTTAAATCATGGCCATGAGTGAAACCAGTAACATCGCTGAATTAAAAAATGTATTAGAGGTTGCGTTGTTAACCTCGCATGAGCCATTGTCTTTAGATGACTTGCTGCGATTATTTGCAGAGCGCATGGAGCGCGCAACGTTACGCATGTTGCTGGATGAACTGAAGCAGGATTGGGCTGAACGCACCATGGAATTGGTGCAAGTGGCTTCAGGTTACCGTTTTCAGGCGCGGGAAGAATATGCGAATTATTTGGCGCGATTAAACCCTGAGCGGCAAGCCAAATATTCACGTGCCGTGATGGAAACCTTGGCGATTATTGCCTATCGTCAGCCAGTAACACGCGGTGATATTGAAGAAATTCGTGGTGTTGCTGTCAATTCCAATGTGATGCGCCAGCTACAAGAGCGTGATTGGATTGATGTGGTAGGCCAGCGCGAAGTGCCAGGGAGGCCTTCACTATACGCTACCACTAAACATTTTTTGGATGACCTTAATTTGAAATCGCTTGCAGAATTGCCGCCGATGGATGATTTTGTACAATCTGAAATTAAGTTGGAACTCTAAGCTTATTTTTTATCTGCGGTGATTCACCGTATCTGCGGTAAAATTGCGCTATTCAATCAAATTAGCGAATTATCATGGCACGTCCTTTTAAAACCCAACGCGACCCGCAGGCTACGCCTCGCCGCCCGAAAACTAATTTTACCAAATTAGCCGATGACCCCAATGCACCGCCAGAACCCACGCAACGGCTACACAAGCTATTAGCGCTGGCTGGTTTAGGTTCACGTCGTGATATGGAGTTACTTATCGCAAGTGGGCGCGTCACTGTGAACGGCGTACCTGCCACGGCAGGCCAAGGCGTTACGCAATATGACCTAGTGCGTTTAGATAGCCGCCCATTAAAGCTACCGTTTGTAGCAGAGCTTCCGCAAGTGTTGATTTACCATAAACCAGAAGGCGAAATTGTCAGCCAAGACGACCCGGAAGGTCGTGCCAGCGTGTTTGATAAATTGCCAAAAGTAAAAAATGCCAAATGGATTGCCATTGGCCGTTTAGATATGAACACCAGTGGCTTGCTCATATTTACTACTTCTGGTGAGTTAGCCAATCGCTTTATGCATCCACGTTATGAAGTGGAGCGTGAGTATGCAGTACGTATTTTTGGTGAGCTGACAGAAGGTCAAATGGCGCAGTTAAAAGAAGGTATTGAGCTGGAAGATGGCCCAGCTAATTTTGATAGCATTACCGCACAAGGCGGCGAAGGCGCTAATCATTGGTATCAAGTGATTTTACGTGAAGGCCGTAACCGCGAAGTGCGTCGCTTATTTGAGGCGTTTCAGTTACCAGTCAGCCGTTTGATGCGTGTGCGTTTTGGCCCTGTTAATTTGCCACCACGCGTTAAACGTGGGCAGATGTTAAAGCTAGAACAAAAAGAAGTGGTTGGATTGTTAGAATGGGCTGATTTGCCTGTACCAAGCGCACCGCTCAGGCAACTTACACAACGTGAAAAATTAAAAGCCACCACTGTATTCATGCCAAAAGTGCGTAAACAACGGGTAAGCGCGCTGGATAGACCGCCACGAGATGCGACAACTGCTGAAGCTAGACCGTATCGTGGAAAAACGGATGCTGCTCGTAAAGAAGCCCCTAAAAAGCCCGCACCTAGAAAAAATGAGAATCGCCGCGTGCGACAGACTAGCGATTTGGCGGCTCCAGCCATGCAAAAGAAAAGTGATCGTAACCGAGGTCGCGGCTAGGTAATATTAGTATAGGCAATTAGGTATTTGTCGATCTCGCGCGACTTGCGGGTTACTTTCTTTTGCTTAGCCAAAAGAAAGTAACTCAAGAAAAGGCTACCCCTTACCGCTTGCTTTCTGTGTCACTGCAAAAAGCCGGGCAGCTGCGGAACTCGCTACGCTCAAACAGTTCTCGCTGAAATCTCCCAACTTCTTGTCGCAGTACAGGCGCGGTAGCAGGGGATTGAAAATCATCTGGAACTCAACGCTAAAGCTATTTGAGTAACGTACATAGGCTGTGCAAATTTTTAATTTTCACAGCATTAACACATAACAAATTTACTGCTTTGCTAATCGCCATAGAGAAGTCACTTCTGCTTTACGCGCCGCATGTAGCGGGTCGCTGGCATCTAGTGTTTTGCTGTGCCTGGCTTTGGTATCGGTTCTATCAATTACTTTTAAGCCGGCTGAGGCTATCCAGCCTAGTAGTTCATCGCGTGTTCTTAAGCCTAAGTGTTCAGCAAAGTCTGATAACACCAGCCAGCCTTCACCAGCATCGTTTAAGTGCGCGCTTAAACCATTTAAAAAGCCTTTGAGCATTTTGCTTTTTTCGTCATAGATTGCAGATTCCAGCGCTGAACTTGGGTGTGCAGGCAACCATGGCGGGTTGCAGACGATTAAATCCGCTTTGCCATATTCTACGGACGGATATAGATCAGCTTCAACCAACGTGACGTTGTTTTTTAAGCCTAGCAGATTGATGTTTTTGAGTGCGCAATCTAATGCGCGGTGTGAATTGTCGGTGGCAACAATTTTTGTAATACCACGATTGGCGAGTATGGCGGCTAGTACGCCAGTGCCAGTGCCTATGTCAAAGGCCAGGTTACACGGTACAGGTAACGGCGCAACATCAACTAAATCTAAGTATTCACCACGAATAGGCGAGAACACGCCATAACTTGGATAAATTTTATTGTTGATGACGCTAATTTCAACGCCATTTTTGCTCCATTCGTATGCGCCAACTAAGCCTAAAATCTCACGTAATGACACTATAATGCTTTGCGTGCTTTTTCCATAGGCATGCTCGCAGGCGGCTTTAACGTCTGGTGCGCGGCGTAAGTTAATGTTGTAACCTACATTCAGCTCAATGACTAACATGCCCAAAATGCGTGCTTTTTGCGATTGCGCCTGGCGGTGCAAATGAAACGCCTCAAGCATGGTGCTTGCCGCCTTTTTCGGTTTTTTGCCAGGACGGTCTATTCGGCGTGATAGGGCTTGCATGAGCATTTTGGCATTTTGAAAGTCACCACGCCACAGTAAGGCGGTGCCTTCGCAGCAGAGCTTATAAGCGTCATCTGCTTTGGTGGTGTCGTCAGCAATTTGTACGCGCTTAGGCACTGGTGCGGCGTTTTCAGAATGCCAGATGCCAGTTTTAGTTTTGCCAGCTTCTTGCCAGTTGATTGTATTGGTTGTGTTCAAAATATTATGGCCTGTTAGTGTTGGTGAGTGTCTTTCGACGGGTTCAGGAACCACCCTTCGACGAACTCACAAATTACCCTCTCAAACTCAGGGAACGGATGGATGGCCCCTGAGCCTGTCGAAGGGCAGGTTTAAGCTAGTTGAGACTTAGTAAGTAAAAATACAAATTCGTTGCCTGATGAAACTTCTAACCAGTTAAATATAATGTTTGGATACGCGGCTTCTAATGCTTCACGATTATGGCCGATTTCAACAATCAGTATGCCGTCATCACTTAGGTAATTTGCAGCTTCGCGCAAAATAGTGTGTGTGTGGTCTAAGCCCGCCACGCCACTGCCAAGTGCTAATTGTGGCTCGTTGCGATATTCCGCTGGCAATGCGGCCATCGCTGGCGCATCTACATAGGGTGGATTGCTGATAATGACATCATATTTTTTGCCTTTAAGCGCGCTAAACATATCGGACTTAATTGCCGTGATTTGCGCTTCTAAACCATAATTTGCGATATTGATATTTGCTACATCAATGGCATCTTGTGAAATATCAATTACATCAATCGCTGCATTGGGAAAAGCGCTGGCAAGCAACACGCCTAAACAACCGCTACCTGTACAGATGTCAGCAGCGCTTTTGATCATTTCAGGAAATTCAATCCACGGACTTAAACTGTTAGCCAGTAGTTCTGCAATAAATGAGCGTGGAATAAGCACGCGCTCATCCACGTAAAATTTAAGGCCTTGTAACCAAGCTTCTTTTAGCAGGTAAGCTGTTGGTGTGTGTTTGGTAATGCGTTGCTCAATAAAATTCGCTAGCTTAGTACGTTCTGCTTCGGTTAAGCGGGCATCTAAAAAGTTATCCAGTGTGTCCATCGGCAAATGCAGTGCGCTCATGATGAGCCAAACCGCTTCATCATAAGCGTTATCTGTACCGTGACCATAAAAAATGTCGGAGGCCTCAAACTGGCTTACAGCAAAGCGTATCCAGTCGCGGATGGTGAATAGTTCAGTTGTTTCTTGTTTGTATGTCATTATTTTAGCCACAGAGTGCACAGAGAACACAGAAGCTTTTCACAGATGTTCTCTGTGCGCCCTGTGTTCTCTGTGGCTTATTTTAAAAGTTTTTGCAAAGTTAACTTATAGGTTTCTTTCAACGGTTCAATATCTGCAACGCCTACACACTCATTCAGTTTGTGAATGGTCGCATTAAGCGGGCCAAATTCAATCACTTGTTTGCAAATGTCGGCGATAAAGCGTCCATCTGAAGTGCCGCCTGTAGTAGATAACTCCGGCGTTACGCCATAAGCCTGTTGAATCGCTTCTGTAATCGCTTCCACTAAATTGCCGCGTGGCGTGATGTAAGGCGGTGAGTATTCCCAATCTAGTGAATACTCTAAAGCATGTTTATCTAAAATGGCATAGACGCGTTCTTTTAAGTTTTGCTCGGTACTTGCAGTGCAAAATCTAAAATTGAATAGAATTTCTACTTCGCCAGGCACCACATTGGTAGCTCCCGTGCCACCGTTCATGTTGGATATTTGCCATGAGGTAGGTGGGAAATATTCGTTACCTGTATCCCAAACGGTTTCTACCATATCTTTAATGGCTGGTGCGACCATGTGGATGGGGTTTTTTACCAAATGTGGATAGGCGATATGACCTTGCACGCCTTTGACGATTAACTTGCCAGAAAGTGAACCACGGCGGCCATTTTTAATCATGTCGCCAACGACTTTGTTGCTGGTGGGTTCGCCAACGATGCAATAATCAATCAGTTCGCCACGTGCTTTTAACGCTTCTACGACTTTTATCGTGCCATCTACGGCTACGCCTTCTTCATCGGACGTAATCAACAAACCGATAGAGCCTGTGTGGTTTGGATTCTCAGCAACAAACTCTTCAATGCTGGTGATGAATGCTGCGAGAGAGGTTTTCATATCAGCCGCGCCGCGTGCGTATAACATGCCATCTTTAATCGTAGGCTCAAATGGAGGTGTATGCCATTTATCAAGCGGTCCTGTTGGTACAACATCGGTGTGACCTGCAAACACCAAAAGTGGACCAGTTGTGCCACGACGTGCATAAAAGTTATCCACGTTACCAAAGCGCATACGCTCGATTTTAAAGCCTAGCGGTTCCAGCCGTGAAATTATCAGTTCTTGGCAACCTGCATCTAATGGCGTATTGGACTGGCGTTTCAGCAGATCAATCGCTAACTCTAAAGTTTTGCTCATGGTTTAAAGGTTTCTTTGTATAAGTTTTCATCAAAGCCCAAGCATAATACTTTGCCATTGTTGACTAAAATTGGGCGCTTAATCACAGAAGTTTTATTTTGCATTAACGTCAATGCAGAAGCGTTATTTGTAATGCTGGATTTTGTAGCATCATCTAAATCACGCCAGGTTAGCCCTGCGCGGTTAATGAGTTTTTCCCAAGGGTATTGGGTCAGCCAGTGATTGATTGTGACTTCATCAATACCCAGTTTTTTGAAATCATGAAAAACGTAACTGACGCTATTTGCATTCAGCCAATCGCGGGATTTTTTTACTGTGTTGCAATTGGGGATGCCGTATAGCGTCAACATATTAGTCAGGCTTAAATGCCGCGCAATAACTCGTTAATGCCAACTTTACCTAAGGTTTTGGCATCCACTTTTTTAACGATCACTGCGCAATACAAGCTGTAGCTACCGTCTTTTGAAGGCAAGTTACCTGAAACAACAACTGAGCCTGAAGGTACACGACCATAGAATACTTCGCCAGTTTCACGGTCGTAAATTTTGGTAGATTGACCAATATAAACGCCCATTGAAATCACGCAGTTGTCTTCAACAATCACGCCTTCAACCACTTCAGAACGTGCACCGATAAAGCAGTTGTCGCCAATAATAGTCGGGCCAGCTTGCACTGGTTCTAATACGCCGCCAATACCTACGCCACCGCTTAAGTGTACGTTTTTACCGATTTGTGCGCATGAGCCGACAGTCGCCCATGTATCAACCATGGTACCTTCGCCTACATAAGCGCCAATGTTCACGTACGAAGGCATCAATACTGCATTTTTACCAATGAATGAGCCACGGCGTACGATTGCATTTGGCACCACGCGGAAGCCGCCGGTTTTGAAGTCTTCTTCAGTGTAATCGGCAAATTTAGGCGGTACTTTGTCAAAGTATTTGGTGCAGCCGCCGTCTAACAATACGTTATCGTCCAGGCGGAATGAGAGTAACACTGCTTTTTTAAGCCATTGGTGTGTTTCCCATTGCTGGGTGTCACCTACGCGGCTAGCAACGCGCAATTTTCCGCTGTCTAAATCGGCTAAAACTGAGGCTACCGTCGCTTTGATTTCAGCAGATGCGTTGGCTGGGTTAATGTTGGCGCGGTCTTCAAACGCGGTTTCGATAATGCTTTGACGTGAATCCATAAAAGTCTCTAGTGATTTAATTAAATAAGTTGGTAAATTGAATAAACAGCATTTTAACCCAAACCAAGCCATAGCCAAAAAATAAAGCGTATAGTTTTTATGTCCTTAAGATATTTAAAAAAATAATTTAACTTAATAATACAATATTTCAATAATTATTGTATTATTGATGCATGGATAAATTTATTGCAACGACTATTTTTGAGTCGCTCTCTTCGGGCGTAAGGCTGGATGTGTTTCGACTATTAGTCAAACAGGGCTTGGACGGTATGGTCGCTGGTGAAATTGCAACCACGCTGGATGTGCCGCCTACCAATCTTTCCTTTCACTTAAAGGCTATGACGCAAGCGCGCCTGTTAAGCGTAGGGCAGGAGGGACGTTATCAGCGTTATCGAGCCAATATCCCATTGATGTTAGACATGATTGCCTATCTTACAGAGGAGTGCTGCTCAGGTAATCCTCAGCAGTGTGTCGATGTGCGTGCAGTTCAAGCTGCTCAGCAAGGGTCTAGTACCGGATGAAATTGCTACCATTATTTAAGGAGTTATGATGAAATCAATACAAGTATTTGACCCAGCCATGTGCTGCAACAGCGGCGTATGTGGTGTGGATGTGGATCAACAGTTAGTTTTGCTGCCGACGTCGATTGGGCTAAGCAAAATGGCGCACAGATCGAGCGCTTTAATCTGGCACAACAACCGATGGATTTTGCCAATAACAAGGTCGCCAGAGACTTCCTGGAACGTTCTGGACATGAAGCTTTGCCACTGATTTTGGTTGATGGTGAATTCGCTTTGGCGGGTCGTTATCCAAATCGCACTGAACTCGCACGCTGGACGGCCATTGCCGAAATTATTGCAGAAACAAAACCAGTCACTGGATGCTGCAGTGGTGGCAAATGCTGTTAATTAGCTTCAAGGCACAGCCATGAAATTTCTTGATCAGCCGCCACGCTTTCTATTTTTTACTGGCAAAGGTGGCGTTGGCAAGACCTCGATTGCCTGTGCGACGGCAATCCAATTAGCAGAAGCAGGCAAGAAAGTGTTGCTGGTCAGCACCGATCCCGCCTCAAATGTCGGACAAGTATTCGGTATTAGTATTGGCAATCACATAACTGTGGTGCCTGCTGTGCCAAGGTTATCTGCACTGGAAATAGATCCCCAAGCCGCGGCTCAACTATATCGAGATCGTATTGTTGGGCCAGTACGTGGCATACTGCCAGAGGCTGTGGTCAAGGGTATTGAAGAGCAACTCTCAGGCGCTTGTACGACTGAAATCGCAGCATTTGATGAATTTACCGCACTGTTAATTGATTCGTCCTTAACGGCTGATTACGCTCACATCATCTTTGATACTGCCCCTACCGGACACACGATTCGTTTACTGCAACTGCCTGGTGCCTGGAGTGGCTTTTTAGAACAAGGCAAAGGTGATGCTTCTTGCCTTGGTCCATTGGCTGGACTTGAGAAGCAACGTGAGCAATACAAAGCCGCTGTGGATGCACTTGCCGATGATAAGCGTACTCGGTTAATACTAGTAGCACGTGCGCAGCAATCTACATTACGTGAAGTTGCTCGTACCTATGAAGAGCTGGCTGGCATTGGTCTCAAGCAACAGTATCTGGTCATCAATGGCATTCTGCCGAAAATAGAAGCCGAGAATGATGCACTAGCTGCCGCTATTTATAAACGTGAGCAGGCTGCCCTGCATGCGATTCCTGATGTATTGAAAGCGTTACCGCAAGATCAAGTGGTACTTAAACCCTTCGATTTAGTTGGCCTGGATGCTTTACGCCAACTACTGATCGACACTCCCTATCAAGCGCAAGCAGCTACTGATTCCCCTGTTGGGCTGGATGAACCTGGTTTATCTAAGTTGGTAGATGGTATCGCAGCAGATGGACATGGCTTGGTGATGCTGATGGGAAAAGGCGGCGTTGGTAAAACTACGATAGCCGCAGCCGTTGCCGTTGAGTTGGCGCATCGAGGATTATCCGTGCTTTTGACTACCTCTGACCCTGCAGCCCATCTGATCGAAATCCTGAATAGTGCGCTCGATAATTTAACGGTGAGCCGTATTGATCCTCATGCTGAAACTGAACGCTATCGCCAGCACGTATTAGAAACAAAGGGCGCACAATTGGATGCCGAGGGCCGTGCGTTATTAGAAGAAGACTTACGCTCGCCATGTACCGAGGAAATTGCTGTATTTCAGGCATTCTCACGCATCATTCGTGAAGCCGGCAAAAAGTTCGTTGTGATGGATACCGCGCCGACAGGACACACATTGCTGTTGTTAGATGCCACTGGCGCTTACCACCGTGAAGTGGCACGTCAAATGGGTAATACTAATTTACATTTCACCACGCCTATGATGCAGTTGCAGGATACCAAACAAACCAAGGTACTGATTGTTACGTTAGCGGAACAAACGCCGGTGTTGGAAGCTGCAAGCCTTCAAGTGGATCTGCGTCGGGCAGGCATTGAGCCTTGGGCATGGATTATTAATAACAGTGTTGCCGCGGCTTCTACCAATTCACCATTGCTGCATCAGAGGGCCATCAACGAATTACGAGAGATCAATACTGTTGCCAAACAGCACGCTAAGCGTTATGCAGTCGTGCCGATGCTAGAGGATGAGCCAACAGGGGTTAGCCGATTGCTGGAACTAGCAGGAAACTCCAATTAGTTCAATTTTTATATTAGAAGACCCTAAAGATACTGTCATTTTTGTCATGCTGAGCGTAGCGAAGCATGACGGAATTTGAGTAATGGAAAATTTGGGATAAAAGTAAATCAATATTAATCGGAAATTTTTAAATCAGGTAATTTATTGACCGTCTCAATCATGAAATTATAGATATCCGATATTTTCACTTGCCTGCTTTCGCTGCCTCATAGAGTGGTCTTACCTTTGGAGTCAATGCCCGTAACTCAGAAATGCGGTTGGCGCTGGCAGGGTGCGTGCTTAAAAACTCAGGTGGTTTTGCACCGCCTTGCGCTTCCATTTTTTGCCAAAGTGTTACGGCTGCATCTGGGTTGTAAACTGCGCGCGCAGCGAGTTCTAGCCCAATTTTGTCTGATTCCCGTTCCTGCTCGCGATTATTGGGTAGCGCAAAAAAGAGTTGTGAACCCATGCCTGCGGCTTGCATTGAGGCGCTGCCAACAACGGCACTGGTGCCTTTTGACAGTATGGCGCCTAGTGCTTGCAGACCGAATTGTTGTACATAGGCTTGCGACATGCGCTCTCTGCCGTGTTCACGCAGTGCATGTGCAATTTCATGACCAATCACAGCGGCGAGTTCATCATCGGTGGCATTGAGTTTTTCAATTAAGCCCGAATACACCATGATTTTTCCACCTGGCATGCAATAGGCATTGAGTGCATCATTTTTTTCTACATTGACTTCCCATTTCCATTGTGTTGCATCGGGTCTAAATATGCCAACCTGGGCAATCAGTCGGTTTGAAATTTTGCGTACACGTTCAACTTGAGCTTTGTCTGCATTGAGCGTATTTTTCTTTTCCGCTTCTTTTAGTGTTTGCGTATAAGCCTGGGTGGACATACTCGTGATTTCTGAGGCTGGCAGCAACATGAACTGCGAACGACTCACACCAGAAACGCTGTCCTTGGTGGTGGTAGCACAACTGCTTAATTGGGTTGCAAGAATCGTAGCAATCACTAATGACATTTTTTTAAGTGTGAGTTTTTTCATTTTGTATGAAACCTTAATTAATGATTTAGCTTTAACGCTTGATATGAAAAACGGTTGATTTTTGCATCCGGCACTCACCATAAATTTTCAGTTTAAATTGTCAGAAGCTTCTGATAACTCAAGTTAGAAAGAAACTTGCGCGCCAAGTTCAACCACTCGATTTGGCGGTAATTTAAATTGGTTGGTAATCGTTTCTGCGCTACTAAATAGCCCGATAAAGATTTTTTTACGCCAGTAAGCCATTTCGGAGGACTCATGGGCGATAAGAATTTCTTTACCGATAAAGAACGAGGAGTCCATGGCTTCTAATACTAAGCCTTTTTCTGCACAAAGTTTTAAGTCTCTTGGTAAATCAGGCTCATCTTTAAAGCCATAGCGCACGGTCACCTTGTAGAACTCGTGCGGTAAGGTTTCTACCTCCACGCGATCTTCAAGCGATGAATGTGGAAAGTCTAAAAACTTAACGGTAAGAATGACAACGCGTTCATGCAGCACTTTGTTATGCTTTAAATTGTGCAACATGGCATGTGGCACGCCTTCGGGGTTGGGGGTCATGAACAATGCGGTGCCAGGCACGCGTGTGGGTGGATGTGAGCCAATCGCTTCAATAAACGGGTCAAGTGCCATTGCCTCATTTTTAAGGTGTAGATACAGCATGCTACGGCCGGTTTTCCACGTAATCATTAGGGTGAAAATGATAATACCTATCGCCAGCGGAACCCAGCCGCCGTCAGGAATTTTTAACACGTTAGCACTAAAAAATGCGACATCAACCATTAAGAACAGTGTCACTAACATGCCTGTGCGTAATTTACTCCAACCCCAAATATTGTGAAATACAATGCCCGCTAATAAAGTGGTAATTACCATGTCGCCAGTGACCGCAATGCCGTAAGCGGCTGCTAAATCTCCAGATGAACCAAAGCCGATAACCAATACCATGACGCCAATCATTAAGCCCCAGTTAACGCGCGGCATATAGACTTGGCCTTTTTGGCTTTCAGAGGTGTGCTCAACGTGCATGCGTGGCAAATAGCCTAGTTGCAGTGCTTGACGCGATACAGAAAATGCACCGGTGATGACGGCTTGTGAGGCAATCACGGCGGCCATTGTTGCCAAGATAATCAGCGGATACAACATCCATTCGGGAGCTAGTAAGTAAAAAGGATTTTTTACCGTTTCTGGATTTTTTAATACTAAGGCACCTTGACCAAAATAGTTCAAAATCAAGGCTGGCAACACAAAACCAAACCAGGCCAGACGGATAGGCACTCGTCCAAAATGTCCCATGTCTGCGTATAAAGCTTCAGCTCCAGTGACCGCAAGCACTACCGCGCCTAGTGCCACAAAGGCTATCCACGGGCTTACTTGAAAAAATTGTATGCCGTAGACAGGGTTGAGCGCGTTCAAAATGGCGGGGTATTGCATAATGCCACCGATGCCTAAAATGGCTAATGTGCTAAACCACAGCAACATCACTGGGCCAAAAAAAGCACCGACTAATGCAGTACCTTTGCTTTGCGCCCAAAACAGTAAAAATAATACGACTAGTGTAATCGGCAATATCAGTGGATGCAGTATGGGCGCGGCAACTTCCAAACCTTCAACTGCGGATAATACTGAAATGGCGGGTGTGATCATGCCATCGGCATAAAACATACAGGCGCCTAAAATACCCAGTAGCATAATAATGTGCTGTTTTTTCAGATTATCGGCGGCATTGCTGCTGGCAAGGGCTAGTAACGCCATAATGCCGCCTTCACCACGGTTATCTGCACGCATAATAAACGCAACATATTTGACCGATACCACCATAATTAGCGCCCACACAATGAGCGACAAAATGCCGAACATATTTTCTGGGGTAAGTGGCACAGGGTGTACGCCCACTGAAAAAACCTCTTTAATCGTATATAACGGGCTGGTGCCAATGTCGCCAAACACCACGCCAAGTGCGGCGAGCGTAAGTGCAGAAAGTTTGGTTTTACTGCCAGTAGGTGATGACATTAAAAATACGTTGAGGTTTAGATGAGTTGGTTATTATCAACCAAGTGCATGACTAAACCAATTGTTTTTTTGAGGCGTTGTTTTCCTGTAACCCAATGGGGTGAGTGGTTTTCAACAGTCGATTGAGCAAACATTCGGGTTAGATCTTTGTTTGGCTAATAGTAGCCTCTGCCGAACCGACGCCAAATGTCAGCGTTACTTCGTCACCGCTTTGTAATTGTTGGCTTGAACTGACAATTTCTCCGCGTTTATTTTGCACAAAGGCGTAGCCGCGTGTAAGAACGGCTTGTGGGTTCAGGTGTGTCAGGTTTTGGCTCAGGCGCAGTAAATTGTGTTGTTTGGTTTGCAGTTGTTGATTAACGCTCACATTTAAGCGATTTGCAAGTTGTAGCAGTCGCGTTTTTTGTTGTTCGATTTGTTGCGCGGGTGAAATCAATCTGCGTGCTAAGTAGTCTAGCGCTTGCGCCTTTTGGTTTAAGGCGAATTGTATATTTTTAACGAGTTGTAATTTTAATTGTTTAAGTGCACTGAGTACCGCATCGCGCGATGGTGTTGCCAGCTCAGCTGCGGCGGTGGGCGTGGCGGCGCGCATGTCTGCAACAAAATCACAAATAGTAAAATCAGTTTCATGTCCCACGCCGCTAATAGTAGGAATACTGCACTGCGCGATTGCGCGAGCCACAATTTCTTCATTAAATTGCCATAAGTCTTCTATGCTGCCGCCACCGCGACAAATAATCAGCACATCGCATTCTGCGCGCGCGTTTGCGGTGTTGATTGCATTGGCAATCAGATGCGCGACACCGCGGCCTTGCACGGGCGTTGGGTAAATAATGATAGGGATGCTCGGCATGCGGCGCTTGAGTGTGGTTAACACATCGCGTAAGGCTGCAGCATCGGCTGAAGTAACAATGCCAATTTGTTGGGGATGCTTTGGAATAGCACGCTTCGAAGCAGCGTCAAATAAACCTTCGTTGCTCAGTTTGTTTTTGAGTTTTTCAAACGCTTCAAACAATGCGCCTAAGCCGGCGCGCTGCACAAATTCCACAGTTAGCTGAAAGTCACCACGCGTTTCATAAAGGGTTACCGTACAGTGTGCTTCGATTTTATCGCCTTCGCGTGGCGTAAAATCCACGTAGCTATTGCGCCCTTTAAACATGACGCAGCGCACCTGTGCGCCTGTATCTTTAAGTGAAAAATACCAATGGCCACTGGCCGCACGGGTAAAGTTAGAAACCTCGCCCGATACCCAGAATAACGGAAAGCTTTGTTCTAACACGTTACGCGCTAAACGATTAAGCTCGCTAACGGTCAACACCTGTACTTGAGTTAAATTTGCTGCAAAGTCTGTCAAAACTGGCTCGCCTAATAGATTATCTGGGTTAAAATGATTTTTTAAGATTATATATGGTAGAACTGCATGCTAAATAAACTTCTTATGGGTCGCACCGGATATTTTATAGGCTTTATTGTCTGCTTTGTTTTGGTCGGGTTGGCATTGTGGATACAAACGCGCTACAACTTGGAGCCATGCCCACTGTGCATTTCGCAACGTATTGTGTTCATGGCGTTGGGTGTGTTGTTTTTATTGGCTGCGATTTTTAATAAATACCTAAAATTTTTTGCAGCGTTACAAGTACTTGCGGCTTTAGGTGGGGCAGGGGTTGCAATTCGTCATTGGTGGATACAAGCACATCGCGAGAGCATGATTGCTGATTGTGGCGTAGGGTTTGATTACATGTTTGAGAACTTTCCGTTAGAAAAAGCACTGAAGTTAGTGTTTAAGGGTACGGGTGATTGTGCTGCCATTGATTGGACATTTTTAGGGCTGACCATTCCACAATTGTCGCTGATTGCGTTTGTTGGTTTTGGCATTTACGCGGTTTATTTAGCCCAATTAAACTTAAAAAATAAATTGAATAAAAGATAGAGAAGTCATTTTATGTACAAAACCATAGACAATTTTGTTGGTAATACGCCGTTGGTGAAGTTGCAACGCATGGCGGGAAACACCACCAACACCATTTTATTGAAGCTGGAAGGCAATAATCCTGCAGGTTCAGTAAAAGACAGGCCGGCATATTCGATGATTACACGGGCCGAAGCACGCGGTGATATTAAGCCAGGCGATACACTGATTGAGGCGACCAGTGGCAATACTGGTATTGCATTAGCCATGGTGGCTGCCATGCGTGGATACAAAATGGTATTGGTGATGCCTGAGAATCAAAGCGTAGAGCGACGCCAAAGTATGAAAGCCTATGGTGCCGAGTTAGTGTTAACACCTAAAGATGGCAGCATGGAACTCGCCCGCGACGTGGCAATGAAGTTGCAAGCAGAAGGCGAAGGCATGGTGTTAGATCAATTTGGTAATCAGGACAATCCGCTCGCGCATTATGAGGGCACGGGTCCTGAAATTTGGCGCGATACAGAAGGCAAGGTGACTCATTTCGTTTCCAGCATGGGGACCACGGGTACGATTATGGGGACATCACGTTTTTTAAAAGAGCAGAATCCCAACATTCAAATTGTCGGAGTACAGCCTGAAGATGGTGCGCAAATTCCGGGTATTCGTAAATGGCCAGAAGCGTACATGCCAAAAATTTACGATGCAAAACGCGTGGATGAGCTTATTTATGTGAGCCAATATCATGCTGAAGATACCACACGAAAATTAGCTGCTACAGAAGGTATTTTTGCAGGCATCTCATCAGGAGGTGCTTTATATGCAGCGTTACAGCTATCTAAACGTGTAGAGAACGCAGTGATTGTGACGATAGTGTGTGACAGGGGTGATCGTTATTTATCTACGGGTGTGTATCCGTCATAGTTAGACGAAAAGTGAGATGAGGGTTTTATTTCACATCGTTATAAGTGCATTTTGCGTGAGTTTGTACAGCATTAGCGCTTACGCAGTCAGTGAAATTGCAATTAAAGTTCAGCATTTTGAGCATCCCCAAGGGAATGCGCAAAATGTTGCGTTGCATTTAAATCTTAGTAAGCCTACGCTAACTTTAAGCGCAAACGTAGTACTCAAACAAAAATCTGAAAAAGACTGGATACAACTTAATCTTGGTTGTGAAATTCCAGAAAATGCTCAATTTGGTGCATTTAACTGTGCGGATAGTTCGCTGAAAAACTCGCGCATCAATTTACCATTTAGCCTTGAAATCAACCAGTTATTTAGTCATGGTGTGCCAGATGTAAAAGCAACATTGCAATTAAAAAATGCCAATTTCAGTGATGAAGCTGGCTTGCATGCGGCAGAGAAGTTGAGTGGCAATGTTGCTATCGCACTCAAACAAACAGGGCAGGTTTGGGAATGGAAAACCGCGCTGGATTGGCAATCGGGCGAGGTGTTTTGGCAGCCGTTTTATTTGGCCAATGGCGGGCATACGCTGGTAGCGAATGGTAGCTTTGAAGGTGAAACATTTACCGTTAACACTGCAAATTTAAACATTAAAAACGTAGGCGAACTTAAAGCTGATGGCCAAATCAGGCTTACTGATTTTAAGTTGATCAATTTAAATGCAAACTTACCAGACTTAGATTTAAGCACGGCTTACCCCTTATTATTTAAGCCATTTTTAGAGAAAACCGCCTTTAATAATACTGAGATAGAAGGCAAAGCGGCGCTATCATTGCAAATAGTCAATACAGCACTAAAATCATTTGAGCTGCATCTTAAAAATGTCGATCTCGCTGATAAAAATCAGAAATTTGCGCTTTATAAACTCAATGCTGACTTGCCGTGGAGCTTTGATAACCCAAAAAATGTGAGTTTGAGTTATGAAAGTGGTGAGTTACTTAATTTACCTTTGGGTAAAACTAAACTTCAAGCTGAAGTGAATCGCTACTCGCTAACATCGCCCAGTATTCTATTACCAATTTTAGATGGTGCGCTGAGTTTGTCTGATATTTCAGCCGCGCGCATTGGTGGGCAATGGTATTGGCACTTGAGTGCCAAGTTAGAACCCATTTCTATGGTGGATTTTAGTGCCCAGCTTAACTTGCCAAAAATGCAGGGTAAAGCTTCGGCTGAAATTCCATTAGTTACTTATAGTGGTGGCACACTCACCACAGATGGTAGTGTGGTGCTTCATGTGTTTAATGGCACGGCAACCGTCACCCAACTCACCATGCAAACCCCGCTTGGTATCGCGCCTAAGCTCAATGCGGATATTGCTTTAAGAAACTTGGATTTAGGTGAATTAACACGCACATTTTCATTCGGTGCGATTGAAGGTAAGCTGGACGGCGATATTGACGATTTAGAGCTGCAAAATTGGAAGCTGGTACAGTTTGATGCCATGGTGCAGAGCAGCCCAGGCAAGTACCCGAAAAAAATATCGCAACGTGCGGTAGAAAACATATCAGCGTTAGGTGGCGGCGGTGCTGCCGCTGCGGTACAACGCAGCTTTTTACGTTTTTTTGAGCAATTTAATTATGGAAAAATGGGCTTAAGTTGTCGGTTGCGTAATGATATTTGTCAAATGGGCGGCATTGAGTCAACGCCACATGGGTATATCATCGTTAAAGGCAGTGGTATCCCTGCGATTACGGTGATGGGGTACAATCAAACTGTGGGTTGGAGTGAATTGTTGGCGCGCATTAAGCGTGTGACGGACGGCAACAGCAAGGCAATCGTTAAGTAATTAAATTTTAAAAATACTTTAAATTAATTAAAAGGACAGAAAATGAAAAATTGGATGATTGGTGTGACATTGGCATGCGTACTACCTGCATGCGTCACCATCAATATTTACTTTCCGGCGGCAGCGGCAGAAAAAGCCGCAGATAAAATTATTGATGATGTATGGCAATTAAAAAATGGTGGCGATAAACCAAATGTTAATGCTGTTGAGCCAGCCTCAACCCCAGCAAAATAAAAAATCTACTTGAAGGAATCATGATGAAAAAAATACTATTCAGTTTAGTGCTGTTATTGAGCGCTTTGTTTACAAGCCAATTTGTAGCTGCGGCGGCGGATTTAGAAATTAACACCCCGGCCATTTCAGCCATTAAAAATAGCATGCAAGCGCGCCATGGGCAATTAGCCGCATACTATGCAAGTGGTGCGATTGGGTTGACTAACGATGGTTTGATTGCGGTGCGCGATGCGAATGCTGTACCGCTGAAAGATCGCGGAGGTTTAAATAGCGCCGTTGCTGCAGAAAATGCAGATCGTAACAAATTATATAAAGAAATCGCCACCGCCAATGGCCACCCAGAGTGGCAAGCGGAAATCCAAAGTACGTTTGCAGGCCGCTGGATAGATAAAGCGCAAGCTGGTTGGTGGGTGCAAGGTGCGGGTGGTTGGGTGAAGAAATAAGACCTATGTTAAGTAATTTTTATGGTGTTTATTCAACATGACCCCTACCTTAGTATTTGACATTGAAACTATCCCCGATACGGATGGTTTGCGTACATTATTGGATTTACCTACAGAAACTTGTGCTGAGGATGTTGCCAACATTGCCCTGCATCAACGTCGTCAGCACAATGGCAGTGACTTTTTGCCACTGCATCAGCACCGTATTTGCGCCATATCATGTGCTTTGCGCGAAGGTAAAAATTTCAAAGTGTGGACATTAGGCGATGCCGACGCATCTGAAGCTGAAATTATCCAGCGTTTTTTTGATGGTATTGAGAAATACACCCCACAAATTATTTCGTGGAATGGTGGCGGTTTTGATTTGCCCGTGTTGCATTATCGCGGCTTAATTCATGGCATTAACGCCAGCCGTTATTGGGATTTAGGCGAGGATGACAAGGAATTTAAGTGGAATAATTACATCAGCCGCTACCATGCTCGCCATTTGGATTTAATGGACGTGATGGCGATGTTCAACGCCCGCGCCAATGCACCGTTAGATGATTTGGCCAAGTTATGCGGATTTCCAGGCAAACTTGGCATGGACGGCAGTAAAGTGTGGGATGCCTACAAAGCAGGTGGCATTGAAGATATTCGTAATTATTGCGAGACTGACGTGGCAAACACACATTTGGTGTTTTTACGCTTTCAATTGATGCGTGGGCATTTAACGCCAGCGGCTTATGAGGCGGAGATTACGTTGGTGCGCGATACGCTTGCAAGTTACACCGCGCCGCACTGGGCAGAGTTTTTGGCAGCATGGAGAATGCCTTAATCCTTTTTGTAGGAGCGCAATTTATTGCGCGAAGTGATTTAAGTAAGCAACCTAATGAAGTGGATGCACGCAAAGTGGCTGTTTAAAGTTACATGGTATTCGCGCAATAAATTGCGCTCCTACATAAAGTTGCAAAATATTTCTGTTCGATAATGCGTTAAAATCACACCTCACTTTGAAACACAGGTTTTTTCATGGCACGTCGCTCTAGAAATCGCAATCAAACTCCAGTCATTCCCGAAATTAAACACGCCACAATTGAGTCGCTGGACCAAGAAGGGCGCGGCGTTGCCCATGTAGAAGGCAAAACTATTTTTATTGATGGCGCGCTGCCTAATGAAAAAGTCACCTTTCAATCAATTCGTATTAAGCCAAGTTATGAAGTGGCTAATGTAGTTGAGGTGTTAAAGCAATCAAATCAACGTGTCACGCCAAAATGCCCGCACTTTGGTTTGTGCGGTGGCTGTAAGCTGCAACATTTGGATTTTGCCGCGCAGGTGGCTGCCAAGCAACGTTTGCTTGAAAATGATTTATGGCATATTGGCAAAGTTAAAGCTGAAAACATGCTGCCACCGCTGTATGGCCCTACTTGGGGCTACCGCCACAAAGCGCGCTTAAGTGTCAAGTATGTGGAAAAAAAACAGCGCGTACTGGTTGGCTTTAATGAAAAATCCACACGATATGTGGCAGATATGGATAGTTGTGAGGTGTTGGTGCCTGAGGTTTCCGCTTTAATCGCGCCATTACAAGCCTTGATTGTGCAGCTCAGCATACGAGATAAATTGCCACAAATTGAACTGGCCGTTGGCGAAGCCAACCCAAATAACGAGTGCGAGCCTGTGGAGGGTAATTCTAACCCGGTGATTGTGTTGATTTTACGCATTATGGATGCGTTGAGCGCCAATGACGAAGCGCTACTTAAAGCCTTTGCTGACGATCACGCAGTGCAAATTTGGACGCAAACCAAAGGACCGGATACGATTAAGCCATTCTATCCACTTGACGGCGCGCAATTGCAATATAGCCTGCCAGAGTTTGGTTTAACCTACCCATTTAAACCCAATGAGTTTACACAGGTAAACCCGCAAATTAACCAAGTGATGATCCGCCGTGCCATGCAGTTGCTAGCGCCGCAAGCCCATGAGAATATCGCTGACTTTTTTTGTGGCATTGGCAATTTTACGTTACCCATCGCACGCAGCGGCGCACAAGTGCTGGGCTTAGAAGGCTTGGCTAATCTGGTTGATCGCGCCAATGAAAGCGCACAGCTGAATGACATCAGTCACGTTAAGTTTGGCGTGGCTGATTTATTTAAAATGACATCAGAAGCGCTAACAAACTTAGGCGCTTTTGATAAATGGCTAGTGGACCCACCTCGTGATGGCGCATTCGAGTTGATTAAATCGCTAGACAATAGCAATAGCCCACAGCGGATTGTGTACGTATCGTGTAGCCCTGCAACCTTAGCGCGCGATGCCGGTGTGCTGGTGAATGAAAAAGGCTACACCTTAAGCGCAGCAGGGGTGATCAATATGTTCCCGCATACCGCGCATGTGGAATCTATTGCGTTGTTTGAGCTGGTTGCCTAATTTTGTAGGATCGTAATTTATTGCGCGAATTATTTTATATAAGAGGTTCATTCGCGCAATAAATTACGATCCTACAGACACTTCAGTACATGGTCTCGTTTAGATCATTCATTTAATAAACAACAAATTTACGTTGTAAAAAAACAACAACCAGCTGTTTGAAGTGGGATTTATTGATGCATATCAAATACAGTGCATATTAAGCTCGTATAATTCACCCATCGAATTTGTGTGTATTTGTTTATTTTAATGTGGAGAATATAAAGATGAAAAAATCAGTATTAGTTTTAGCGATTGCTGCTGCATTTGCGCCTGTATTAGCACAAGCCGAGGCGGGTGATTGGGTTGTTCGCGTTCGCGCTGCGAATGTTAGCCCAAATGAAGATAGTAAATTGGGTAAGACTGTCAATAAAAATGTATTGCCAGGAACACAGTTAATTTCCCCAGGTGCAGAGTTATCTGTTGATAACAACTGGATTCCTGAGTTAGATATTTCTTATTACATTACTAAAAACATTGCCGCAGAATTGATTCTTGCAGTAGGTTCTAAACATGATGTTAGCATCAAAGGGGCAGCATCTACTGAGGCTATAGGTAACCAAAAATTGGGTCGTGTTGATGCTTTACCACCAACGCTTACTTTACAATGGCATTTCAACCCTGACCAAACTTTTGACCCTTACGTAGGAGCAGGTATTAATTACACTTACATGCTTGATCGCAATCTTAAAGGCTCACAAGGTGCAATCGATGGTAGTAAGATTAAGATTGATAGCGATAGCTGGGGCTATGCCTTACAAGCAGGTTTCGATGTTAATTTAAAGGATGGTTGGCTGATTAATGCTGACGTTAAGTATGTCAACATTGAAACTGATGTTCAATTGAAAAGTCCGGTTACTGGTCGTTGGACAAAGATCGACTCACTTGACATCAACCCATGGGTATTCGGTGTTGGTATCGGTAAAAAGTTCTAATTGTTGAACTTTAATAAAAGTTAAATAATTTAAGACAGTAAAGTTTTTAAGCTCCACGTTGGCCTCTGCCTTTATCGGTAGAGGCTTTTTTTTATGTGGTTTTTGTACTACAAGGGTAGCCTGCTCAGAACAAACTGATAACCAACACTAAGCCAGTAAACTGGCAAGTGTCGCTAATTTTCTAAGAGATTTATCTCTTGAAAAGTCGTATGTAGGCGGTTTTGTGCATAAACCTCGATTCCATTTAGCAATACTTGCCAGCTTGCAGGCTTTAGTAGTGCTTATCAGTTTTTCTGATTCATTGCATCGAGGCTACTTCTTTCGAGGAATGGTTAGATGATTTTAGAGAACCGCGCGCGATTGCGGTCGGTTTGTAAATAGCGATCAAATAACATGGCTACTGCGCGTACAAAA
>MHBU01000032.1:0-19180 GCA_001803395.1 Methylotenera sp. RIFCSPLOWO2_02_FULL_45_14
GCCGTAGCTCTGTGATTACTGAGATTGTTAAGTCAGCTAACGAAGAGGTTGCTGAAGCCGTAGCAGAGTAATTGTTTCAATCATAAAAGGGGCTTAGAGCCCCTTTTTGATTTTAACAATTTAGAATATAAAATACATAATTAAATTAAATTACTAAACTACATTTTTAATGTAGTTTGTTGAAATTAAGGAGCTTAAAATGGCTGAAATTACCGCAAGCATGGTAAAAGAATTACGTGAGCGCACCGATGCGCCTATGATGGATTGTAAAAAAGCTTTAACTGAAGCTGAAGGTGACATGACGCGCGCTGAAGAGATTTTACGTGTTCGTTTTGGTAATAAAGCAAGCAAGGCCGCTGGTCGTGTTGCAGCTGAAGGCACGGTTGGTATCAGCATTAGTGCCGATGGTAAAACTGGCGCGATGGTTGAAGTGAATTCAGAAACAGACTTCTGTGCTAAAAACGAAGACTTTTTAAAATTTGTGAATGAACTAGCTGGCGTGATTGCAGTGAGTGATGCGAGTGACATTGAAGCTGTTAGCGCGCTTGCAATGCGTGACTCTACTGTAGAAGAAACCCGTGCGCAATTGGTTGGTAAAATTGGCGAAAATATTACACCACGCCGTTTTGTACGTCCAGTGGCACAAGGTAAGCTTGCTAGTTATGTACATGGCAGCAAAATTGGTGTGTTAGTTGATTTAGTTGGCGGTGATGATGCTTTAGCTAAAGATATCGCTATGCATATTGCAGCAGCTAAACCAAAAGCACTAGATGTTTCTGGCATTGATGCAAGCTTGATTGAAACTGAGCGTCGTGTGGCGATTGAAAAAGCAAAAGAAGCAGGTAAACCTGAAGCGATGTTAGAAAAAATTGCTGACGGTACTGTGCAGAAATTCTTAAAAGAAGTGACTTTATTAAGCCAAATTTTTGTTAAAGATGACAAATTTACCATTGAGCAATTGCTGAAATCAAAAGGTGCAACCGTTGCATCATTCACCATGTTTACAGTGGGTGAAGGTATTGAAAAAGCTGTTGTTGATTATGCTGCGGAAGTTGCAGCTGCAGCAAAAGTTTAATTAAATGTTACGGTAACGTAATTGGTTACCAAATAACCATAAAAAATGGACTAAGCAGAATGCTTAGTCCATTTTTTTTAGTACAAATTAGTTAAAAATCCGTCAATCTTAGGTTTAATTTTGTGCCTAAGTAAGCCATTTTATGCTTAAATAAGCAAACTTTAAATTAGAGGAGTCCTCGTGTCTGCACCAGCCTATAAGCGTATTTTACTTAAACTTTCTGGCGAGGCTCTAATGGGCGATGATGCTTATGGTATCAATCGCGCTACCATTACTCGCATTGTGAATGAAATCAAAGAAGTAGTAGATTTAGGCGTGCAAGTGGCCGTAGTGATCGGCGGCGGCAATATTTTCCGTGGTGTGGCTCCAGCGGCAGAAGGCATGGATAGGGCAACAGCCGACTACATGGGCATGTTGGCTACTGTGATGAATGCAATGGCGCTGCAAGATGCGATGAAAAATATCGGTTTGAATGCGCGCGTGCAATCCGCCTTAAGCATTGAGCAAGTGGCAGAACCTTATATCCGCGGTAAAGCCATTCGCTATTTAGAAGAAGGGCGTGTGGTAATTTTTGGCGCGGGTACTGGTAACCCGTTCTTTACTACAGACACGGCCGCAGCATTACGTGGTATGGAGATGAATGCAGAGATTGTGATCAAAGCCACTAAAGTGGATGGCGTTTATACGGATGACCCAAAAACCAACCCGGAGGCCATGCGCTATAAAACCCTAAGTTTTGATGAGGCCATTATTAAAAACCTTAAAGTGATGGATGCTACAGCGTTGACTTTATGTCGCGATCAAAAATTACCTATTTCAGTATTTAGTATTTTCAAACAAGGTGCGTTGAAAAGAGTGATAATGGGCGAAGATGAAGGTACCAAAGTATTACCTTAATCATGACCAATAAGTAAAAATTTAAGAAATAATGTTGGAGAAATAAATGCTTGAAGATATTAAAAAAAACGCAGAACAAAAAATGCAAAAATCATTAGAATCACTTAAAAATGACTTAGCTAAAATCCGTACAGGTCGCGCACATGTTGGTTTGTTAGATCACGTGATGGTGGAATATTATGGCTCTATGGTGGCGGTAAACCAAGTGGCAAACGTCAATTTAGGCGACTCGCGCACAATCAATGTGCAGCCTTATGAAAAAAACATGATTGGCAAAGTAGAAAAAGCCATTCGTGATTGCGATTTAGGCTTAAATCCAGCCACCAATGGTGATTTAATCCGCGTACCAATGCCAATGCTGACAGAAGAGCGTCGCCGTGATTTAACTAAAATTGTACGCACAGAGGGTGAAGGCGCTAAAGTTGCGATCCGTAACGTTCGTCGTGATGCAAACGATACGCTTAAGAAAATGCTTAAAGATAAAGGGATTTCAGAGGACGATGAGCGTCGTGCGCAAGACGATATTCAAAAAGCGACGGATAAAGCGGTCGCTGATGTAGATAAAATGCTGCAGGTTAAAGAAACAGATTTGATGGCGGTTTAGTGTTGGGTATTGATTTAGCAAAAACAATGCATTTTCAATACGAAACCTCAAGCTTCGAAGATTGGGAGTCTTGATTTGGGTCTGTTCACTAGTGCTACGCAACGTATTCCTGATATTGCAGCGATTCCTAAGCATATTGCAGTGATTATGGACGGCAATGGTCGCTGGGCACGTAAGCGCTTTTTGCCTCGCATAGCTGGGCATAAGCGTGGCGTTGAAACTGTGCGGGACTTAGTAAAGCAATGTGTACAACTAAAAGTAGAGTATTTAACGCTGTTTGCCTTTAGCAGTGAAAACTGGCGCAGACCCACCGAAGAAGTGTCGTTCTTAATGGGCTTGTTTATGGATGCGCTTAAACGTGAAGTTGTTAAGCTGTATCAAAATAATATCAAACTGGTGATGATTGGTGATCGCAGCCGTTTTGATGCGGCACTTATCGCGCAAATTGATGAGTCTGAAAAGCTGACAGCCAATAATACCGGCTTGGTTTTGACGATTGCAGCTAATTACGGTGGTCGATGGGATGTGCTGCAAGCTGTCAACAAAATGCAGCAAGCGGCGCCACAGCTAACCGGTCATTATCGAGAAGAGCATTTAACACCCTATTTGTCGATGAGTTATGCGCCAGAGCCTGATTTATTTATACGTACGGGTGGCGAGAAAAGAATAAGCAATTTCTTATTATGGCAACTGGCTTATTCTGAACTTTATTTTACCGATACCTTATGGCCAGATTTTAATGAGTCTGCATTTAATTTGGCAATTCAGTCTTATCAACAGCGTGAGCGCCGTTTTGGCCGTACTAGTGAACAACTTTCAGAACCTAAAAATTAGGTTTGTTATATTCGCTTTCTACTCCCCAATAAACATTTAACTAAGCTAAAAGTCTATAAAGATGCTGAGAACACGAGTTATTACCGCTGCCGTACTTATTGTTGGAATTTTGACGGCACTTTTTTTAGCCTCAGCTAAAATTTGGGCTATCCTCACGCTGGCGATCATTTTAATCGGTGTTTGGGAATGGTCGAATTTAATCAAACTCAATAATACACAAAGGTTATGTCATGTGGTTCTTGCGACCATCATAGGTTTATTTGTCATTTTTGTTTCAAAATCACCACTCGCCGCTTATCAGCATTACATTGTGTTGAGCTTGCTTGGATTATCGACGCTGTTTTGGGTGGCGATTGCACCGATATGGCTTATTACACGTAAAACATGCACTAACCGCTTAGCAATGACTATATTAGGTTTGTTGCTTTTACTAGCCACTTGGGTCGGTTTTATGGGCCTGCATGCGATTAGTCCTTGGTTGCTGTTAGCAACAATTGCTGCGGTTAGCATTGCTGATAGCGCGGCCTATTTTGCCGGTAAGCGCTTTGGTCGCCATAAACTCGCCCCAGAAATTAGTCCCGGAAAAACGTGGGAAGGTGTCGCTGGTGCAGTGGTTGCGATTACTTTATACGGTGCTGTTTTGTGTTATTTAAAACAATATAGCCTTTGGTTAATTGTAGGTTTGTGGTTAATCGTCGTATTAAGCATCATGGGTGATCTTGTTGAATCGCTATTGAAGCGTCAAGCCGGCTTAAAAGATAGCGGTCAATTGTTACCTGGTCACGGCGGTATTTTAGATAGAATAGATGGCCTCATTCCTACCTTAGCCATTACTTTGTTCTGTATTTACCTTCCACTTTTTGCAGGGCTACAAGCGCATGCATAATGCACCGACTGACTACAAGTCGCAACAGGTGGCTGTTCAAAATGTAACCATATTGGGCGCAACAGGCACCATTGGTGTGCAAACGCTAGCGGTTATTTCACAACACCCGCAACGTTTTAAGGTGTTTGCTTTAACCGCAAGTACTAACGTTAAAAGTTTATTTGAGTTATGTGAAAAATATACCCCGCAATATGCCGTGATGTTACATGCAGATGCCGCGGCTGAATTAACTGCACAACTGAAAGCGATAGGCGCTAGCACAATTGTGTTGCAGGGTGAAAGTGCATTGAGTGAAGTAGCCGCGCATGAAGAGGTCGATGTTGTGATGGCGGCGATTGTTGGCGCAGCCGGCTTGCATCCTGCCATGGCGGCAGCGCGGGCAGGCAAGCGCATTTTACTGGCCAACAAAGAAACACTGGTCATGGCAGGCAATTTATTTATGCAAGCGGTAGTTGAGGGCGGCGCTACCTTGCTACCTATTGATAGTGAGCATAACGCTATATTCCAAGTAATGCCAAGCGCAAAACGTGAGAACCTGACTGACATCGGTGTGAAGCGTGTGCTATTAACGGCATCTGGCGGCCCGTTTCGTAATGCCAGCCTAGCAGAACTGCACGCCGTGACACGTGCCCAAGCTTTAAATCATCCTAATTGGGTGATGGGGCCTAAAATTACAATTGATTCTGCAACGATGATGAATAAAGGATTAGAGGTCATTGAAGCCCATTGGCTATTTAATGCAGCGCCATCGCAGATCGATGTGGTGATACATCCGCAAAGTATCATTCATTCTATGGTTGAATACATCGACGGCAGTGTGTTGGCTCAATTAGGGAATCCTGATATGCGCACGCCTATTGCTTATGGTTTGGGTTATCCAGATAGATTGGTAAGTGGCGTGAGTGGCCTGGATTTACTTAAAATAGGACGATTGGATTTTTGTGCGCCAGATCCAATACGCTTTCCTTGCTTGCGTTTAGCTTATGAGGCATTGAATGCAGGCGGTACCGCACCTGCTATTTTAAATGCGGCCAATGAAATTGCAGTTGAAGCATTCTTGGCAGAGCAAATCGGTTTTATGGATATTCCTGTCATCATCGAGTCTGTTTTGTCTGCATCTCAGATTGAAGCAGTGACTTCAATTGAGCAATTGGTGGCGGTAGATACCAGCGCCAGGCAGTCTGCAAAGCGATGGCTGAAAGACCAACACTTAAACATGCATAAGCAAACTTTAAAAGTAGTGATTAAATAATGTTAACCGCGTTAGCCTTTATATTTACCATAGGTTTATTGGTTACGATTCATGAGTATGGTCACTTTCAGGTCGCCAGATGGTGTGGTGTCAAAGTGTAGAAGTTTTCAGTGGGGTTTGGCAAGCCGTTATGGAGCAAAAAGTTTGGTGTAGATCAAACGGAATTTGTAATCGCAGCGATTCCATTAGGTGGCTACGTGAAAATGTTGGGTGAAGATCAATTTACCCAAGATGAAACGTTTGTGAATCATGATATGACGCGTGCGCTAAATCGACAAAGCGTGGGTAAACGCATGGCTATTGTGCTGGCAGGGCCATTAGCAAACTTGTTATTGGCTATCATACTTTATTGGCTGTTGTTTATGATGGGGGTTGTTGGGTTGAAACCTATTGTGGGTAATGTAGTTAAGAATAGTCCCGCAGCCGCTAGCCGCATCAGCTCCGGTGATGTCATTCAAAAAATCAACAACAAAGACGTTTCTACTTGGCAAGATGTACGCTGGCTGTTGTTACAAGAATCATTGAAAAATAAGCAGGTAGAGATTCAGGCAATCAATACTAAAAATGAAATGTATTCGTATCAAATTGATGTATCAAAGCTTGATTATGATGATGCTAAGCATGATATTTTAGAAAAACTGGGTTTAACTATTTATCAACCTGAAATGCCTGCTCGAATAGGTGAAATTGCAAAAAATAGCCCTGCACAAATAGCGGGCTTAAAACCGAATGATTTAGTATTGGCCATCAATAAAAATAAAGTAAATAATTGGGAATTTTTTGTACAAGAGATTCAACAGCATCCTAATGTGAATGTTGATATTTTAGTTCAACGTGATGCAGAGGAAATAAGCATTAGTGTTAAGCCTGATCTTGTAGTTGAAAATGATAAGACAATAGGGCGCATTGGCGCTGCATTCAAAACTGATCAAACTGAGCTTGATCAGTTTTTAGTCACTAGCCATTATTCAGTGGCTGGTGCGCTGGTTAAAGCCATAGAAAAAACTTGGGACACGGCAATTTTTAGCTTAAAAATGTTAGGTAATATGGTATTAGGGCAAGTGTCATGGAAAGGCATGAGCGGGCCTGTGACCATTGCCAGTTATGCCGGGCAAAGTGCTAATATGGGCATTAAAGTATTTATTGGATTTTTAGCGCTTATTAGTATCAGTATTGGCGTGTTAAATCTATTACCTATTCCCATATTAGACGGCGGTCATTTCATGTATTATATGGTTGAATTTTTTACAAAAAAACCAGTATCTGAAGCGATAATGAATATCGGTCAAAAAATAGGCTTTATTTTACTTGGCGGCATGATGGCATTGGCGCTTTATAATGATATAAACAGATTAACTACAGGCTGATCGAATGGCGATTCAAAATTTGAAGCACTCAAAAATTAAAAATTTAAAACTAAAATCTATTCTTCTGATAGTTTCTGGCTTGTATGCTGGTAGCGCTTTGGCGCTTGAGCCATTTGTGGTCAAGGATATTCGGGTAGAGGGGATACAGCGTACAGAGGCTGGAACGGTATTTAGCTATTTACCCGTTAAAGTGGGTGAAACGATGGATGATGATCTGGCGTCTCTTGCGATTAAATCACTGTATAACACTGGGTTTTTCAAAGATGTTCGCATTGAAGTTGAAAATGATGTATTGATTGTTACCGTGCAGGAGCGCTCAGCCATTGCTCAAATTGATTTTAGCGGCAACAAATCGTTCCCGACTGACAAAATGAAAGAAGGCTTGAAGCAAATTGGGCTTGCTGAAGGTCAGATTTTTGATAAATCTCAATTAGATCGTGCCGAACAAGAGGTTAAACGCCAATATTTATCACAAGGTAAATATGGCGCTACTGTAAAAACGGTAGTCTCCCCCCTAGAGCGCAACCGTGTCGCTGTTCGCTTTGATATTGAAGAAGGCGCGGTTTCAAAAATCCGCGACATCAACATCGTGGGTAATCAAGCGTTTACCATGGATGATTTACGCACGCAGTTTTTATTGACGACCCCTAACTGGATGAGTTGGTGGAATAAAGACGATCAATACTCCAAACAAAAACTGAATGCTGATTTAGAAACGCTGCGATCTTTTTATATGAACCAAGGCTATCTTGAGTTTAATATTGACTCCACACAAGTTTCCATTACGCCTGATAAAAAAGATATTTATATCACAGTGAATATCACAGAAGGTGAAAAATATACGATCTCAGAAGTTAAATTAGCGGGCGAGACCTTGGTGCCTGAAGACGAGTTACGCCAGTTGATGCAAGTGCAGGCTGGCGATACTTTTAGCCGCGAAAAAGTAACGCAAACTAGCAAGGCCATTAGCGATAGATTAAGTAACGATGGTTATGCTTTTGCAAACGTTAATCCTGTACCTGAAATCAATAAAGAGTTACATACCGCAGCATTTACCTTTTTTGTTGACCCTGGTAAGCGTGTATATGTCCGCCGTATTAACATTGTGGGTAACACCCGTACCCGAGACGAAGTGGTACGACGTGAAGTACGTCAGTTAGAGTCTGCTTGGTATGCATCGAACAAAATCAATCGCTCTAAAGAACGTATCACGCGTACAGACTTTTTCTCTGATGTAAACGTAGAAACTCCCGCAGTGCCAGGTACGGCTGATCAGGTGGATTTAAATATCAGTGTGACTGAAAAATCTACCGGCAGTGTGCAGTTTGGTGCAGGTTTATCAAGCAGTGAAGGTGTGGTGTTCGGCATTACTGTCAACCAGAACAACTTTTTGGGTACGGGTAACCGTGTAAGTGCGCAGGTAAATACGGGTAAAGTCAACACGACTTACTCACTGTCTTATACTGACCCTTATTTCACCCCGGATGGCATAAGTCGCGGCATTGACTTATATCGTCGCGATGTGAATACCAGTTCACTCAGTATTGGCAGTTATAACACATCTTCTTATGGTGCAGGGGTTCGGTTCGGTATTCCACTCAGTGAGCGTGATGGTTTTAACTTTGGTTTGGCCGCTGATTTTACTAAAGTGGATTTATCCAGCAATAGCCCTCAACAGTATCGCGATTTTTGTAATAATGACAGCGGCTGCACGAGTAACTCTTTGGTGGCAAGTGCAGGTTGGTCGCATGACTCAAGAAACAGTATCATGTTTACTACTGATGGTGTTTTGCAAAGGCTCACAGGTGAAGTTTCACTGCCAGTATTGGATCTGGAATACTATAAAATTGATTATAAACATGCTTGGTTTAAAGAAGTGTATAAAGGATTTACCTTTATGCTGAATGGTGAAATTGGCTATGCTGATTCTTACGGTAACAAAAATTACCCATTCTATAAAAACTTCTATATGGGTGGTGTGAATTCAGTTCGCGGCTATGACAATGGTTCGCTTGGGCCGAGGAGAAATGACCCCACTACAGGGCAAAATTATGCTATGGGCGGTACAAAACGCTTGCTAGGTAATGCAGAGTTGTTCCTACCAATTCCAGGTTTAAAAGACTCTAAACAATTTAGGTTGAGTGCTTTTGTGGATGCGGGTAATGTATTTGGCACAAATGACTCTTACAGCTTGGGCGAGTTACGTTATTCAACAGGTTTAGGCCTCAGTTGGCTATCACCCTTTGGGCCACTAAAACTCGTTTATGCTAAGCCTTTAAATAGTCAATCTGATGATAAAACGCAATCCATACAATTTCAGCTTGGGCAACAATTTTAGCGCGGTTAATGTTGATAACCAGTCTTATGGCATAATATGAACGTTAAGAGCATTGTTGGTTTTAGGAGAATTTAATTGAGTAAAATTTTGAAAAGTTTAATGCTGGCTGCTTTTGTGACACTTGCGCCAAGCACGCAAGCTGCAGATTTAAAGGTTGGCTATGTGCAAGTAGATAAAATTCTACAAGATGCACCGCAAACAGCTGAAAGTGGCAAAAAACTTGAGCGTGAGTTTAGCCCTCGCTCACAAGAGTTAGACCGCATGGCAAAGCAGATTAAAGATTTAGAAACTGTTTTAGATAAAGAGGGCTTAACACTTTCAGAGGCTGAGCGTCGCAATAAAGAGCGTGATGTACAAAACATTAAAATTGAATTTCAACGTAAACAACGCGAGTTACGTGAAGATATCAATCTGCGTAAAAATGAAGAACTTGGTAGTTTACAAGATCGCATCAATAAAGCCGTACAATCAGTGTCAGAAGCTGAGGGTTATGATTTAGTCGTGTATAGCGGTGTAGCGTATGCCAGCAAAAAAATCGACATTACAGATAAAGTATTGAAAACGTTAGGTAAAAAATAGTTGAGTGCTTTTGGTATTGAAGTCACTAAAGTCATTGTCGCTAAATGCGCTTGGTAAATGAGTAAGCAATACTCACTTGATGATATTGTCAAAGCTCTAGGTGGTTTTGTCATGGGTGATGGTGCTACGTTAATATCACGTGTTGCCTCTATTGCCAATGCTAAAGCAGGCGATATTAGCTTTATCAACGACACCAAGTATGAAAAAGCACTGGCGTTAACTAATGCAAGTGCTTGTATAATAAAAGAAAAATACTCAAACCTAACGGCACTGCCTAAAATTATCGTTGATGATCCTTATGTCTATTTTGCAAAAGTATCAGGCTTATTAAATCCACCAGCTTCAATTAAGTTGGGTATTGCAGCCAGTGCTGTAATAGACGCTTCAGCTAAAATTCCAGCATCATGCAGTGTGGGTGCATTAGTGGTAATCGGTGAAAATGTAGTACTTGGTGAAAATGTTGTTATTGCTAGTGGTTGCATTGTCGAAAACGATGTCATGATTGCAAGCCATACCCGTTTAGAGCCTAATGTGACGATTAAGCATCACTGTGAAATAGGTGAACATTGTCATGTATTTTCAGGCGCAGTGATTGGCGCAGACGGCTTTGGTTATGCAGAGGAGGCTGGACGCTGGTTAAAAATTCCACAAGTGGGCCGCGTAATATTGCATGCACATGTCGATGTCGGCGCTAATACAACGATAGACCGTGGCGCGCTGGATGATACGATTATTGAAGAAGGCGTAAAGCTTGATAATTTGATCCAAATTGGGCATAACTGTGTGATTGGTGCGCATACAGTCATTGCAGGTTGTGTTGGGATTGCTGGCAGTGCACGTGTAGGTAAGCACTGTAAAATAGGCGGGGCGGCAATGGTTTTAGGGCATTTGCAGATCGCTGATCATGTGACTATTTCTCCAGGCAGCATGATTACGCGCTCTTTGACAATTGCCGATACCTATACGGCACTGATGCCGTTTCAAACGCATAAGGCATGGTTGAATACTGCTGCAAAAATTCGTCATTTGGATGATCTTGCAGATAAAATTAAACAACTTGAAAAAGAGATTGCATTGTTAAAATCTAAACAATGAACAAAATCCAGACCCTAATTAAATAAAAATACTCTTAAAGAATTAAGCTGTAAAATCAAACCGAGATAAAAAATGACGAACACGACCACCTCTACTAGCATGGATATACATGAAATTCTAGAACATTTGCCACATCGTTATCCATTTGTATTGATCGACCGTGTGGTGTCGTTAGAGTTGGGTAAAGAAATCACCGCGATTAAAAATGTAAGTGTTAACGAACCATATTTCCCAGGACATTTCCCTTATCATCCTGTGATGCCAGGGGTGTTGATTATTGAGGCCATGGCACAAGCTGCCGCTATTTTATCTTTTAAAACCATGGATACTAAGCCGAGTGATGATTCCGTTTATTATTTTGCCGGGATTGATAGCGCACGCTTTAAAAAGCCAGTTTCTCCAGGCGATCAAATCATCTTGAATGTTAAAATCGATCGTATTCTAAAAGGTATTTGGAAGTATTCTGGGGTGGCAAGGGTTGATGGCGTTGTCGTTGCAGAGGCGCAAATGATGTGCATATTAAAAGCGATTGAGAAATAGGTCCATGAATTAACCGCCAGCAATATGATCATGCTGGGTGACCTTAGCGCTGATCAAATAAGTGCTGATCAAGTAATTATCTGAATAAAAACAAGTATCAAGTGAAATAACTCAGTGAAACAAACCATGCCAACTGTAAAAATCCATCCGACCGCTATCATAGACCCTTCAGCAGAACTTGATTCTAGTGTCGTAGTGGGCGCATATAGCGTGATTGGACCACATGTAAAAATAGATGCGGGTACTAACATTGCAAGTCATGTGGCGGTGAATGGCCCAACTATTATAGGTAAAAATAACCAAATTTTTCAGTTTTCATCTCTAGGCGAAGCACCACAAGATAAAAAATACAAAGGTGAGCCAACGCTACTAGAAATTGGTAACAACAATACTATTCGTGAGTTTTGTACTTTTAATCGCGGTACGGTGCAAGACAAAGGCACGACAAAAATTGGCAACGATAACTGGATTATGGCTTATGTGCATATTGCCCATGATTGCCAAATTGGTAACCATACAATTTTTGCCAACAACTCATCTCTTGCCGGGCATGTAGATGTGGATGATTATGCAATTTTAGGTGGCTTTACGCTGATACATCAGTTTTGTAAAATCGGTTCACATATCATCACCGCGGTAGGTTCAGTGGTGTTTAAAGATATTCCACCTTACGTGACCGCTGCTGGTTACGATGCAAAACCGCATGGTATCAATGCCGAAGGTTTAAAACGTCGTGGTTTTTCTGCCGATAGCATTTTGCAAATCAAACGTGCCTATAAAGTTTTGTATCGTAAAGGGCTTACCTTGGATGAGGCCAAACTAGAACTTGCGACCATGCAATTAAAAACGCCAGAAATCAAAATACTGACTGATTTCTTGGCTGTTTCTACACGCGGCATTGTCCGCTAATTATTCTCAGCTATGGTTAGAATTGGTATTGTGGCAGGAGAAGCCTCGGGTGATTTGTTAGGCAGTCACCTGATGCAGGCTTTAAAACAAAAACGTGCAGATATTGAATTTGTAGGTATCGCCGGCCCAAAAATGATGCGTGAGGGCGCATTATCCCTTTTTCCAATCGAGCGCTTATCGGTCCGAGGCTATGTTGAAGTGATTAAGCATCTGTGGGGATTACTTAAATTACGCCGTCAATTACTCAACCATTTTTTAAGCAATCCGCCAGATATATTTATCGGTATAGATGCGCCTGATTTTAATTTTTGGCTAGAGAAAAAACTTAAAAACAAAGGTATTAAAACCATTCACTATGTCAGCCCATCTATTTGGGCATGGCGCAAAAATCGTATCAAAAAAATTAAAAAAGCCGTGACGCAAGTGTTAGCTTTATTTCCATTTGAACCCGCTTTATATCAAGATGAAAATATTCCAGTCAGCTATGTTGGACATCCTTTAGCCGACATGTTGCCAATGGAGCCAGATGTTGCAGGTGCGCGCGAAATTTTAAAGTTGGAAGATTCAGCTTTGGTGGTTGCTATGCTGCCTGGCAGTCGGCAAAGTGAAGTGCAAGCGCATGCAGATTTGTTTGTGCAGACCGCCAAGCGCATTTATGCAAATCACCCAAACGCAGTATTTTTAGTGCCTTTAATTACTCGTGAAACACGTCAAATTTTTGAACTGACAGTTTTTAATGAGCCTGAATCATTACCTATTCAATTGCTGTTTGGACATGCGCATGACGTTATGGAAGCTGCCGATGTAGTAATTGTGGCTTCAGGTACCGCAACACTAGAGGCGGCGCTACTTAAAAAGCCGATGGTGATCACTTATCGTATGTCTAAGTTAAGCTGGCAATTACTTAAGCGCATGCGCTTGCAGCCTTATGTCGGCTTGCCCAACATATTGGCAGGTAAGCTTATAGTGCCTGAATTGCTGCAAGATGATGCAACGCCAGAAAAATTGGCCGAAGCTGCTTTAATGCTGATTGCTGATAAAACTAAACTTGCAGAAATAAAAACAGCGTTTACGGCTATTCATCACAGCTTACGTCAAAATACAGCTGAAAAAGCGGCTACTGCAATTCTTGCACATTTGACATGAGCAAGCTGTTGTTGATTTGCGGTGTAGATGAAGCAGGACGCGGGCCACTCGCTGGCGCCGTGTATGCCGCAGCCGTGATACTCAACCCGGATAAGCCGATTCATGGCTTGGCAGACTCCAAAAAACTCAGTGAAAAAAAGCGTGATGCGCTTGCCATAGAAATTAAACAGCATGCTTTGGCGTGGGCGATTGCTAGTAGCAGCGTAGAAGAAATTGATCATATCAACATCCTGCAGGCCAGTTTACTCGCCATGAAGCGCGCCATTGAAGCGATGCAAGCGCAATTCAACATTGCACCTGACTTGGGTGAAGTTTTAGTGCAGGTGGATGGCAATAAATGCCCTAAAATCAGCTTACCTTGCGAGGCGATCATCAAAGGGGATAGCAAAGTTCAAGCCATTTCTGCGGCTTCAATCTTGGCTAAAACAGCGCGTGATGCAGAATTGTATGCATTAGATAAGCAATATCCGCTCTATGGCTTTGCACAACACAAAGGCTACCCTACAGCTGCGCATGTGGCGTTGTTGCAGCAACATGGCGTATCACCTGTGCATAGACGCAGTTATGCGCCTGTAAAAAAGCTTTTCCTAGGCTAGCAATAAAAATACCGTCGGTTTTTTGTGTAAATCAGGCAATGTGGTTTGTTTCCACTCTTTAATCCGTTTAGTCACTATATATTCGTCTTGTAGGCTGATATTGCAGGCAATACTCAACCGTGTTTCACTTTGACAATTGGCGAGTATGTCTTCTAGCATGTGCTGGTTGCGGTAGGGTGTTTCGATAAATATCTGAGTTTCTTGGCTAGATTTCGAATGTTTTTCAATTTCTTTAAGCTGTGTAATGCGTGTAGCTTTATCACTAGGTAAATAACCCAAAAAGGTAAAGCGTTGACCGTTTAGACCGCTCGCCATTAGGCTGAGTAGAATGGATGAAGGTCCCACCAAGGGCGCAACGCGTATGCCTTTTTGATGCGCTAACGCCGCAAGTTTTGCACCAGGGTCTGCAATGCCAGGGCAACCTGCTTCACTCATGAGACCTATATCTTTACCTGCCATTAAAGCGCTGAGTAGTGCGGGCAAGTCTTTGTCTGCGGTGTGTTCATTCAGGGTTTTGAGCACAAGCTCACGTATGGGTTTGCAGTGATTGATAGTGCTTAAAAAGTGGCGGGCGGTTTTTTCATTTTCAACGATGAATTCGTCCAGCCGTTGCGCAATACTCACCACATCAGGCGGCAACACCTTGTCGATGTTATCATCGCCAAGCGTGACGGGGATAAAATACAGCGTTCCTAATTTGTGATTAGCCATTAGTATTTCACTTGTACACGATAGATGAGGGTGGTTTTGCCTTCTGCGGGAATTTCAACTTTCCAAACTGCCATATTGCTGGTGGCTTTTTGGCTAGGATGGCTTTCTTTCATGATTTTCCAATCAGCGGGGATCGGTTCTTGTACAGTGACGGTCACATGTTCTTTTTTTGCATTTTTGAGTACAATTTCGTAAGCGCTCTCGAACATGCTGTTACCTTTGGCGGGACGTGGTAAGGTTTTGAAATCAGTTTGTTTTTTTATCTGCGGTGACATCAAAAGCATTGCCTAGTTTTAACCGTACCGCTTCATTCTTCGGCGTATGGTCAATATTATCTTCACCTACAAACTGCGCATTGCCTTGGTTATCTTTTTTATACACGCGCATCGTGCCTTTGGGTAAGGGTATGCCTAATTTGACCGCTTCTTTGTTGTCGAACTCTACAAATACGCCCACTTTCATTTTTTGTCCTAAGTCACCATAGCTAGATCCGTAATAGTAATTTGCACCGCGTAATACAAGCTCTTTACGCGCAGGGACGTTGGATGCTGATAACAAAGCCACTTGTTTATTTTGATTGTCGCTAATCGTAGTCGGGCGGTCTAGCGTGTAAAGATGATATTCAAGTAATGATTCTTCTGCCATGGGCACCGATGCTTCGGCAACCATTCCAATATTTTTACGCATGGCCATTGCGCGTGGGTAGTTATCTTGTACTCTGTTTACGTCTCCAGCCACTAATTGCAACTTGGCATTGTTATAACTAGTACCACTGGTATTGGCAAGTGTTACCCAGCCTGATAAATCAATGCTATCTTCTTTTGCATTAAGCTCGGCTACATAATCAGCCTTCCAGCCAAGACCGCCAGTAAGGTAGCTTAATTCTACCGTTTGCTCAGCCGTTGTTTTGTTATTGAGTTTAGTCACCAGCGTGGGGCGGTCACGTAGGTTAGCGGGTACATTGTCGTACACGATACGGCCAGGGATGCCAGTTTCAATGCGATTGCCAATTTTCATGACTACGCCATTATTGGCTGATAGTACAGTGGCTTGCTCGGTCGTTTCAGCACCTGTGGCAGGATTCACTCTAACGATGCTTACATTTTTTCCGACATATTTTTCTAACAGTTTTTGTGGGGTGAGCAAATCGAAATCAAAATTCTGCTCTAGGGTGCTAAAGCTGCCTGCATGGCTTAAACTGCGCAGTAGTGCGGTTTCCGGCCTAATTTGAGCGCTAACATCACGTAATGCAAGGTTGTTTAAACCGTTATTTAGTTTAACTTTACGTTGGTCTTTTATTAGCGCCAAATTGTTGTAGATAGTGACGGCAACCGATTGCTGGTCGCTCAAGTTGCTGCGTATTTCATCAGACTCTATAGACAAAACATGGCTAGAAAATGCTGAGAGCACACAAAGTACGATAAATTTATATTGCTTAGGCATGTTAAATTCCTTTTAAATATGAATAAACCATCACTGTTGCTTGTACATTTTAAGCATGCGTCATGGTTAAACGTAGCAAGATGCGAAAAGGGTTAATTATTTTTTTAAATAACTTATATGACGGCTACACCTTCATTTTGTAACATGTTGACCAAGGCAATGAGAGGTAGCCCAATTAACGCATTGGGGTCGTCACCTGTCATTCTTTCTATAATGGCAATCCCTAAACCCTCTGATTTTGCACTGCCGGCGCAGTAGTAGGGCTGCTCTTTTAACAGATAGTTTTCAATTTGCGCATCAGTTAAATTTCTAAATTTTACAATATAGGGAACAACTAACGCCTGCATGTTTTGTGTAGCTGCATTGTAGAGGCATAGCGCGCTATGGAAAATAACTTCCCGCCCACGCATCATGCGCAGTTGATTGGTAGCGTTATCATGATTGAGAGGCTTACCAAGCTGCAAATTATCTAAAGTTGCGACCTGATCACAGCCAATGATTAATGCATCTGCATGGCTGGAGGCAACTTTTTTGGCTTTAACCTGCGCAAGTCTTAGTGCAGTTTGTTGTGGAAGCTCATTAGGTAATGGCGTTTCATCCACCTCAGGTGATATGCAACTAAACGGAATTTGCAAGTGCGTGAGTAATTCACGTCTATAAACAGAGGATGATGCGAGTATGAGTGCGGGGTTCACTTAAGCGTTCCTTTGCGTTTGGCACTGAATAAAAAAGCCGACAGTATGATTCCCGTCGGCTTAGATATTAAATATTAATATGGCTATTCTGGTTGAATTTCAAGCAATGATTCGTCAGGGTTGACCAAGTCACCTTTAGTCACGTGGATTGCAACCACCACGCCCGAAGTTGCCGCCTGAATTTCATTTTCCATTTTCATGGCTTCAATCACCAGTACGGCATCGCCTGCTTTTACTTTATCACCAATTTTAGCGATTACAGCAACAATAGTGCCTGGCATCGAAGTGGTGACATGTCCGGTATGGCTTGGGCGTGGACGACCACTGTTGCTGTGAGTCGCAGATTTCTTTTTATTACCGCTACCAGTAGCACCAGCACCGCCAGACACTTCAATTTCGCTTAATGTTTCAACAAAAACTTCTTCTGCAATACCATCGACAGAAACATAGTATGGGCGTTTTTCTTCGCCGGAATGACCGCTGCCCGTGAGGTTGATGTGGAAAGTCTCCCCGTGAAGGGTTACTTTAAATTCATTAGGTGCGAACCGTGGCGCTGCAGCATTGACACTTTCTTTGTCTAACAACTCTTCTGGCACCAGCGAGCCTGCATTGCGTTCTTGCAAATAAGTTTGACCAATGTCAGGAAACATTGCATAAGTCAGTACATCTTCTTCAGACTTGGCAAAGCGCTCAGCCTCAACGCTGAGTTTCGCCATTTCAGGGATTAGTAAATCGGCAGGACGACAGGTGATGGTTTCACCATCATTCACGGCAAGTTTTTTAACTGATTCATTGACCGGCGCTGGAGATTGACCATAGCGACCGAGGAAATAGTTTTTCACTTCATTGGTGATAGATTTATAGCGCGCTCCTGTCATGACGTTAAGCACCGCTTGTGTCCCCACAATTTGAGAAGTAGGCGTGACTAATGGCGGAAAACCTAAATCTTCACGTACACGTGGGATTTCGGCCAATACTTCATCTATGCGGTTAAGTGCACCTTGCTCTTTTAATTGGTTGGATAGATTAGAAATCATGCCGCCTGGTACTTGATTCACTAATACACGGGTGTCCACACCCGTGAAGTCACTTTCAAACTGCCAATATTTCTTACGTACATCGCGGAAATACGCAGTGATTTCTTGCAATGCTACTAAATCTAAACCGGTGTCATACTCTGTGCCCTTTAAAGCGGCCACAATGCTTTCGGTAGAAGGGTGGCTGGCGCCCTCGCCAAAAGAGGAGTTGCAGGTATCAATAATGGTGGCGCCGGCTTCTATACCCTTTAAGAAACACATTGCAGACAAGCCTGAAGTGGCATGGCTGTGTAGGTGAATAGGTAAGCTTACTGCCGCGCGTAAAGCTTTTACCAAATCTTGGGTGCTTTGCGGCGTGAGTAAGCCAGCCATATCTTTAATAGCAAGCGTATCGCAGCCCATACGCTCAAGTTCTTTTGCTAATTCAACGAAATGAGCAACGTCATGTACAGGGCTGGTGGTGTAGCTAATGGCGCCTTCAGCGTGTTTACCTACTTTTTTCACCGCTTCAATTGAGGTTTTTAGATTACGCATGTCATTCATGGCATCAAAGATGCGGAACACATCTACGCCGTTATCTGCAGATTTTTGTACGAAAGCACGTACAACGTCATCAGAATAGTGACGGTAGCCCAACAAATTTTGACCACGTAACAGCATTTGAATGCGGCTATTAGGTAATGCCTTACGCAATTTAGCCAAGCGCTCCCAAGGGTCTTCTTTTAGAAAACGCACACACGCATCAAAAGTTGCGCCGCCCCAAGCCTCTAGCGACCAAAAACCGATTGCATCAAGCTTGGCGCAAATGGGCAGCATGTCATCAGTACGCATACGGGTTGCAATTAACGATTGATGTCCATCGCGTAAAACTAGTTCAGAAACAAATACTTTTGCCATATTTTTAATCTATCGGTTTAAGGTTTAAGTTATATTCAAATGCTATTTTTTTAAATGCCTTCGTGCGCTGCAATGGCTGCTGAAATCGCAGCGGCAATCAACTCTGGCGGTATCTCGTTTGCATAATTCACCAATTCTGGATGAGACTCTACAAAGCTGGTGTTAAATTCTGCATTTCTAAAATCTTCGTGCTTCAAGATTTCTTGATAATACGGAATGGTGGTTTTTACCCCATAAATCAACATATCATCTAATGCACGGCGACCGCGCTCAATCACG
>MHBU01000032.1:19192-37247 GCA_001803395.1 Methylotenera sp. RIFCSPLOWO2_02_FULL_45_14
AGCGCCCAGACTGTAAGCTTGGCACACATGGAGTCGTAATACGGTGGAATGACATAACCACTGAAAATAGCGGCATCCATACGTACCCCTGGCCCGCCGGGGGCATAATAGCGGGTAATTTTACCAAAGCTCGGTAAAAAGTCATTTTTAGGATCTTCCGCATTGATACGGAACTCCATGGCATAACCTCTAAACTGCACATCTTTTTGCTTATATTGCAATGGCAAACCACAAGCGACACGAATTTGCTCTTGCACAATATCAATGCCTGTAATGGTTTCAGTCACAGTATGCTCAACTTGCAGGCGAGTATTCATCTCCATAAAGTAAAAGGTATTGTCTGAGTCTAATAAAAACTCTACCGTGCCGGCATTTTCGTAACCTACTGCTTTAGCAGCTTTCACAGCTAAGCCACCAATGTAATCCCGTTGCGCTTGGCTTAATTGCGGCGACGGCGCAATTTCAATCAACTTTTGATTGCGGCGTTGAATCGAACAGTCACGCTCAAATAAATGAATGGTATTACCTTGCGAATCAGCCAATATTTGTACTTCTATATGTCGAGGTGACACCACACATTTTTCCAGAAACACTTCTGGTTTTCCAAAGGCTTTACTGGCCTCACTAATGACGCGGTCATAATTACTTAACAATTCTTTTTCGCTATCGCAGCGACGGATGCCACGCCCACCGCCGCCATTGGTGGCTTTTAACATGACGGGATAGCCAATTTTTTTCGCCAGCGATATAGCTTCATCCAGGTTTGCTAAATTGCCATTACTGCCCGGGGTGCAAGGTATGCCTGCATTGGTCATTGCGTTTCTGGCTTGAATTTTGTCGCCCATCTGACGAATAACACCAGCATCAGGGCCAATAAATTTAACGCCACGACGTTCGCAAATGTCAGCGAGTTCAGGATTTTCAGATAAAAAACCATAGCCAGGGTGCAACGCATCACAGCCTGACGCCACCGCCAAATTAACGATATTGTGTGCATTTAAGTAACCGGCAACAGGGTCAGCGCCAATGTTATAAGCCTCATCTGCCTTTTTAACGTGTAAGGCTTGACGATCTGCGTCTGAATAAATCGCAACAGACTTAATGCCCATTTCTGAGCAAGCGCGTACAATACGCACTGCAATTTCACCGCGATTAGCAATTAGAATTTTTTTGAACACGTGACAAGCCTTAAATTTTGATACAAAAACCATGTGATTGTAGCATGTGCAGGTTGATAGCTAAATCCCTCGCGCTAAATTTTCGCCACCAAATTTACAACATTAAACATCGTGAATCTTTAAAATGAGTATCCAACCCTTACAAATTGACAACATTGCCTTTGCTAAAAGAGGCGAACATTTGACCGGAGATTTATCGCTTGCTGACTGCTCAAGGCTAGCAGAGCTGCTAGCTTCGCAAGTGCCAAATCTGAAAAATGGCTCAGCTGACATCAATGCGTTAAACAGCATCAGCATGACTGATGACAATATTCACTACACTTTGGACGGTGAAACTAATGCTGTGGGACAACATTTTTTGCATCTTTCATTGACATCAAATTTAACAACTTTTTGTCAACGATGTTTAGAAACCATGCCACTTAAGCTAAATTTAAATTTCCACTATCAAATAATTGACATGAATGCTAAACATTTAGAATTGGATACGGCAGAAGATAGTGATGATTTTGATGTGCAAGAGGCCAATCAAGCGATGGATTTGGTGGCACTGATTGAAGATGAAATTATCATGGCTACGCCTATCGCCCCCACACATGCGCACGATTGTGCGGTGGTTGCGATGCAAAGTGGTGAAAAACCTAACCCATTTGCAGTGTTAAAAGGCTTAATTAAACCTTAAAGTAATCAAAACAGCCGAATTTGGCTGACAAAACTATTGTTTTATATTATGATTGCGGACTAGAAATTTTGTGTAATCTTAAATTAGTGATGCGGTCTTTTAAGGGTGCGTCGGTTTGTAAGTAATTGAGATGATGTTTTAATCATTTTATTGGAGTTTATTATGGCAGTTCAGCAAAACAAAAAATCACCATCAAAACGCGGCATGCACCGCTCACATGATTTTTTAGTCAACCCACCATTAGCAGTTGAGCCAACAACAGGCGAAACGCACTTGCGTCACCACATTAGCCCAAACGGCTACTACCGTGGTCGTAAGGTATTGCCATCAAAGAACGATTAATTTACTTGCCAGACATTAAATCTAGAGATTTAATTTTGTTTGGCGGTTCATAAAATCACTTAACGCCGCTCCAGAACTGGGGCGGCGTTAGTGTTTTAATGGCACGCGCATCATATTCGTATTTAGTCATTTTGTCAGAATGAAATGGCTTCAACTCAAGCCATACTATAAATTACTTGGGTTAAGGTTGTTTGATTAAATTCTTTATTCAAATTGAGTGTAAAACCACATGGATATAACAGTCGCAATTGATGCAATGGGGGGCGATCATGGCCCTCATGTCACTATTCCTGCCGCGCTAAAGGCACTTGAATCTGATGATCAGCTAAATATCGTTTTAGTTGGCTTGAGTGATGCTATTGAGGCAGAGCTTAAAGCGAATAAAGCCAGCGCAAGCCCGCGTTTACGCATCCATCACGCAAGCGAAGTAGTAACCATGGATGAGTCTCCGCAAAGCGCACTCAAAAATAAAAAAGATTCATCGATGCGGGTGGCCATCAATTTAGTTAAAAGTGGTGAAGCCAACGCCTGTGTCAGTGCAGGCAACACAGGTGCGCTCATGGCAACGGCTCGATTTGTGCTAAAAACCCTGCCTGGCATTGACCGGCCGGCAATTGCTTCAACATTACCAAGTGAAAATGGCAATACTTACATGCTTGACCTGGGCGCAAATGCGGACTGTACGCCCGAGCATCTTTACCAGTTTGCTATTATGGGTGCCATGTTGGTAAGCTGTATTGAACATAAAGAAAGACCTACCGTGGGCTTGCTGAACATCGGCTCAGAAGACATCAAAGGCAATGAGGTTGTAAAGCAAGCGGGTGAACTGTTAAAAGCGAGCCATCTAAATTTTTATGGTAACGTTGAAGGTGACGACATCTTCAAAGGTACTGTTGATTTGGTAGTATGCGATGGTTTTGTTGGCAATGTGTCGTTAAAAACAACCGAAGGTTTGGCGCACATGATGGGTAAATTTTTAACCCAAGAATTCAAAAAAAGCTGGCTGACAAAGCTTATGGCACTTTGTGCCATGCCAGTGCTTAAAGCTTTTAAAAGGCGCTTAGACCCGCGTCGCTACAATGGTGCAAGCTTTTTAGGTTTGCGTGGCATTGTTGTAAAAAGCCATGGAGGCGCAGATCAATTAGCTTATCTAACCGCTATTCATGTGGCGATTGAAGAAGCGCGTAGTGGCGTATTGCGCCGCATTACGGAACAGTTGGAAATTGAACATATGCAGCCGTCTAAAGCTGTAGGAATTTCACAGGATACACAATGATATTTTCACGTATTGCTGGCACAGGCAGTTATTTGCCTGCCAAAATTCTCACCAATGCAGAGCTGGAAAGCATGGTGGACACCACTGATGAATGGATTTTCGCACGTACAGGTATCCGTGAACGTCATATTGCAGCAGCCAATGAATTTACCAGTGACTTAGGGGTTGCTGCGGCTAAGAATGCGATTGAGGCCGCAAATATTGACCCTCAATCGATAGATTTAATTCTTGTGGCAACAACTACACCTGATCGTATTTTTCCTAGTACGGCTTGTTTAATACAACATCAATTGGGTATCAAAAACAATTGCCCAGCCTTTGATGTGCAAGCGGTGTGTAGTGGCTTTGTATATGCATTAGCGGTGGCTGATAGTATGATTAAGTCTGGTAGCGTTAAAACTGCCTTAGTTATTGGTACAGAAACCATGTCGCGCATTACCGATTGGACTAATCGCAGTAATTGTATCCTGTGGGGCGATGGTGCCGGTGCGGTTATTTTGCAAGCCTCTCATGAAACTGGCATTATATCTACGCATCTTCACGCGGATGGCAGTTATGAAAAGTTATTAAATGTGCCTGCTGGCGTTTCAAAGCAAAAGGGCGACAGAACCATGAAAATGGAAGGTAATGCAGTTTTTAAAATGGCCGTTAATACCTTGGATCAAATTGTCGATGAAACATTGATTGCCAACGGTTTGCAGAAAAGTGATATTGACTGGCTTGTGCCGCATCAGGCTAACATTCGCATCTTACAAGCCACTGCAAAAAAACTGGATATGAACCTGGATAAAGTGGTGGTAACTGTAGATAAACATGGCAACACTTCAGCAGCTTCAATCCCTTTAGCACTAGATGTTGCAGTGCGTGATGGTCGAATTCAGCGTGGCAACTTGATACTGATGGAAGCTTTTGGTGGTGGGTTCACCTGGGGTTCCGCATTGATTAAATATTGATTATTCAAATAGTTATATTTTTAATTTAAAGTTATTTGTAAAGAACAGTTTATGAAAAATACAGCATTCTTTTTCCCAGGACAAGGCTCTCAATCTATTGGCATGATGAATGGCTTTGGCGATTTTAATTTAATTCGTGACACCTTCACTGAAGCTTCTGATATTTTAGAGGTAGATTTTTGGGCGATGGCAACAGAGCCTAATGAGCGCATCAATGAAACTACTCATACGCAGCCTATCATGCTCACTGCAGGTGTGGCGACTTGGCGCGCATGGCAAGCTGCTACTGGTCACTTGCCGTCTGTTCTAGCCGGGCATAGCCTAGGTGAATATACGGCACTGGTAGCCTCTGGTGCACTGTCTTTTAAAGATGCATTGCCATTGGTGCGCTATCGTGCAGAAGTCATGCAAAATGCAGTACCGGCTGGTGTTGGTGCCATGGCGGCAATACTGGGGCTTGATGATGATACGGTGCGTGCAGTTTGTCTCGAGGCTGCGCAAAATGAAGTGCTCGAAGCTGTTAACTTAAATTCACCTGGCCAAGTGGTGATTGCAGGGAATAAAGCAGCGGTAGAGCGTGGCATGGAGCTTGCAAAAGCTAAAGGAGCCAAGCGTGCATTGCCATTGCCCGTGAGCGTGCCATCTCATTGCGCATTGATGCTGCCAGCAGCGCTTAAGCTTGCCGAGTATTTAAAAAGCGTCACGGTGCATGCACCAAAAATTCCAGTACTACACAATGCAGATGTTACAGCATACAATGATAGCGATAAAATTAAAGAGGCTTTGGTGCGCCAGTTGTATAGCCCGGTACGCTGGGTTGAAACGGTACAAGCCGTCGCCACGCAAGGCGTTACATTGAGCGCAGAATGTGGCCCAGGTAAGGTATTGTCAGGTTTGACTAAACGCATAGTGGCTGAATTACCATGCGTTGCATTAACCAGTAATGAAGCTATTGAAGAATTTAAAACGCAGTTGAGCGCGTAAGGAGAAATCATGCTAACAAATCAAATCGCTTTAGTCACAGGTGCCAGCCGTGGCATCGGTGCTGCCATTGCATTAGAGTTGGGCAAGCAAGGCGCAACTGTCATTGGCACGGCCACGTCAGAAAATGGAGCGGCATCAATTACTGAAACCTTTGCCAGCGCGGGCATCAAAGGTGAGGGGATGGTATTGAACGTAAATGATGCCGCGCAAGTAGAAGCAACATTAAAAGCGATCAGCGAAAAACATGGTGATGTCAGCGTTTTAGTGAATAATGCCGGCATTACACGTGATACCTTGCTGATGCGTATGAAAGATGATGATTGGGATGCTGTGATCAGCACAAACCTAACCTCAGTATTCCGCATGAGCCAAGCAGTGCTGCGCCCGATGATGAAAGCCCGTACTGGGCGAATTATCAGCATTTCTTCAGTCGTTGGTCACATGGGTAACGCGGGGCAAACCAACTATGCAGCGGCAAAAGCGGGTATGACAGGGTTTACCAAATCATTAGCTGCTGAAGTCGGTAGCCGAGGCATTACCGTGAACTGTGTGGCGCCAGGCTTTATTGAAACGGATATGACGGCAGAATTGTCAGAAGATATTACCAATAAAATGCTTGCGCGTATTCCAGCAGGGCGCTTAGGCAAGGTACAGGAAATTGCAGCAACGGTTGCATTCCTGGCATCACCGAGTGCGGCTTATATTACAGGTGAAACAATTCATGTAAACGGTGGCATGCTGATGGTTTAAACAAGCAGTTAGTTTGAAATTCACAATTAAGTTTGCGGTACTTGCATTAAGTTTTTTGTATTATTGATGAGTTTTGGTAGAATGCCGACTTAGCTAAACTATTTTTATATTAGGCTATTTTTTATTAAAGGGGTAATTAGATGTCTGACATCGAACAACGCGTTAAAAAAATTGTTGCAGAACAACTGGGTGCAAATGAAGCTGATGTTAAGAATGCATCATCATTTGTTGATGATTTAGGTGCTGACTCACTGGATACTGTTGAATTGGTGATGGCGCTAGAAGAAGAATTTGACTGTGAAATTCCTGATGAAGAAGCAGAAAAAATCACTACAGTTCAATTAGCGATTGATTACATCAATACTAACCTCAAGTAAGTTCATTTTTAAGCAGTAAGCTCATTCTGGGCTTACTGCTTTTTATTTTTCTGTTTTATAAACCTTAAGTTTATAAATTTGACTCGAGACTTTTCTTATGTCTAAACGTAGAGTAGTCGTCACAGGTCTTGGCGTAGTTTCACCGGTTGGAATTGGTGTTAAAACTGCCTGGGATAACATTATTGCTGGAAAATCCGGCATTACAAAAATCACTAAATTTGATGCAAGTGCCTTCACTACAGGTATTGCTGGCGAAGTAAAAGACTTCAATGCTGAAGACTTTATTTCAGCAAAAGATGCGCGGCGGATGGATACGTTTATTCAATACGGCCTAGCGGCTGGCATCGAGGCATTTAAAGACTCTGGTCTTGAAGTGACCGAAGCAAACGCGGAACGCATCGGTGTTTCAATTGGCTCTGGTATTGGCGGTATGCAGCTTATCGAAGATACGGATATTCTCTATCAAGCGTCAGGTCCGCGTAAAATATCGCCGTTTTTTATCCCAGGCACCATCATCAATATGATTTCAGGTAATTTGAGCATCATGTTTGGCTTAAAAGGTCCAAATATCGCCATTGTTACCGCCTGTACAACAGGCACGCACTCGATTGGTGATGCATCACGCATGATTGAATACGGCGATGCTGATGTGATGATTGCAGGCGGCGCAGAAGCCGCGATTACACGATTAAGTGTCGGTGGTTTTGCAGCATCGCGTGCGCTTTCAACACGCAATGATGACCCGGCAACCGCAAGCCGCCCTTGGGATAAAGACCGTGATGGTTTTGTAATAGGCGAGGGCGCAGGCGTATTGGTGCTTGAAGAATATGAGCATGCCAAAGCGCGCGGTGCTAAAATTTACGCCGAGCTAAGTGGCTACGGCATGAGTGCAGATGCGTATCACATGACAGCGCCGAATATGGATGGCCCACGCCGCTCCATGCGTAACGCGATGAACAATGCGGGCATAGACCCCAGCGCAGTACAGTTTATCAATGCACACGGTACTTCAACGCCATTGGGTGACTCTAACGAAACCAATGCCATTAAAGCAGCCTTTGGCGAACATGCTTACAAGCTGGTAGTTAATTCCACTAAATCCATGACAGGGCATTTGCTAGGCGGTGCGGGGGGCTTAGAGTCAGTGTTTACCGTGCTTTCTGTTTACAACCAAGTATCACCACCAACCATTAACATCTTCAATCAAGATCCAGAGTGTGACTTGGACTTCTGTGCCAATACTGCACGCGACATGAAAATTGAATATGCATTGAAAAACAACTTTGGTTTTGGCGGCACAAACGGCAGTCTGGTATTTAAGAAAATGTAGAACAGCTATCTCTTGATAGCTCAAAAAACAGCCTGCGTACATTACAAGTCGCAGGCTTTTTTATTGGGTTGGTGTATTAGCGCAGCATAATGTGCCGCCAGCGGCACAACAATTTTCTTATTTGGCGTATTACGCTGTGCTAATACGCCCTATAATTACGTCTTATGTCTCACCATCACACATTTTTAATTAACGGTAGTTTTGATCAGGCAATTTCAGCTTTTGATCGTGGTTTTGTTTATGGTGATGGCGTGTTTCGTACCATGCAAATACGCAATGGCTTGCCGGTCAGCTGGCCATTGCATTATCAAAAACTAGTCGCTGATTGCGCGGTCATTGGTATCGTTTGCCCCAGTGCTGAATTGCTAATGAATGATTTGCAACAATTGTTTCCAGTCAACGAGTTTGATGAAAATGAAACTAAAGTCGCTAAAATAATCATCACCAGAGGCGAGGGCGATCGAGGTTATGCGCCGCCAGCTGTAACCGTGCCAACCCGAGCCGTGATTAAGTCTGCTATGCCGCAATACGCTGCGCTTAATTATGAGCAGGGTGTGCATTTGCATGTATGTGAAACACGATTAGCAACACAACCTAAACTGGCTGGCATTAAACATCTCAACCGCCTTGAAAATGTACTCGCGCGCATGGAATGGCGTGAAGATACCATATTCGATGGTTTACTTTTAGATCAGCAAGGGCATGTGATTGAATGCACAATGAGCAACATTTTTGCCCGTTTTAACAATAAGTTAATCACGCCTGATTTAACTCAGTGTGGTGTTGCTGGCATTACCAGGCAGCGCATATTGTGGCTGGAAAGTGTATTAGGCTTAACAGTTCAGGTGACATCAATAGCGTTAGATCAGTTATTGCAGGCCGATGAAGTGATTGTATGCAATAGTTTATATGGTGCATTTCAAGTCAATACCATTGGTGCTAGCTCTTGGCCGCAACAAAAACTCGCTTCAATCATAAGAAATGCCCTTGTTCATGATTAAACGTATTAAAAGATGGTTGTTGCTAAGTTGCGTCTGTTTGTTTCTTGTAGGCGCTTGGCTCACCTATTACGCGATTTCACCATTAAAACTACAACCCAATAGTCAAGAAATTTTTATCGAACCAAAAAGTGGTTTGAGAAGTATTGCAAATCAATTGGTTGCGCAAGGTGTGCTAAAGGAACCTTGGCGCTTCATCTTGATCGCTAAGCTATTGAATAAAGAACAATATTTGCAGGCTGGCAATTACACGCTGAATAAAAATGTTTCACCCTATCAATTATTGTTATCGCTTAATCATGGTAAAACAACGCAAGGCAGCGTGACTTTTATTGAAGGCCGCACTTTTGCACAAATGCGAGAGAGGCTCGCTAATAATGATGCAGTCAAGCAAACCATTGTTAATCTATCGGAAGCTGAAGTATTGCAACTTGTGGGTTCACCATACAAGGTTGCTGAAGGCTTGTTTTTTCCTGATACGTTCTATTTCAATCGTAACACTACGGATGTCGCCTTATTAACAATCAGTTATAACGCCATGCAATCAAAGTTAGAACGAGCGTGGCAAAACCGTGAGCCAAATTTGCCGTATAAAAATAGCTATCAGGCTTTAATTATGGCTTCAATCATTGAAAAAGAGACTGGAAAAGCCAGCGAAAGACCAATGATTGCCGGTGTTTTTGTGAATCGATTGCGTTTAGGTATGCGTTTGCAAACTGACCCTACTGTGATTTACGGCATGGGTGTGCAATTTGATGGCAACATTCGTAAAAAAGACTTATTGGTCGATACGCCTTACAATACTTACACCAGAGGCGGCCTGCCACCTACGCCTATCGCCATGCCCGGGCTTGCCGCAATTGAGGCCGCTTTGCATCCAGAAAAAACTAAAGCACTTTACTTCGTAGGCAAAGGTGATGGTAGCCATGTTTTTTCTAATAATTTAGTTGAACATAATAGAGCCGTAGTAAGTTATCAGTTAAAGAAGTAAATAGATGACAGCAAAGTTTATTACATTAGAAGGCATGGATGGCGCGGGCAAAAGTACGCATATTCCAACGATTATCGAAGCGCTTAAGGCGCGAGGTTTAGAAGTGGTTTCTACGCGCGAACCAGGTGGAACAGCGCTAGGTGAGCGCCTGCGCGAGTTGTTGCTACACGAAACCATGCACCCGGAAACTGAAACTTTACTGATGTTTGCCGCACGTCGTGAACATATTGCCAATGTGATTGTTCCCGCATTGGCGCGTGGTGCTTATGTGTTGTCAGATCGCTTCACCGATGCTACTTATGCCTACCAATGCGGTGCAAAAGGCGTGTTGGCCTCAAAAATTGAATTATTAGAGCAGTGGGTGCAGGGTGATTTGCAGCCAGACTTGACGTTGTTATTTGATGTGCCTGTAGAAGTGAGTTTGCAGCGCCTATCCACTGCACGTGCCCCAGATAAATTTGAGCGTGAATCCGCTGATTTCTTCACGCGTATTCGTAACGCTTATTTACAGCGCGCACGTGAAAACCCGGCAAGATTCAGAGTCATTGATGCCAATAGACCATTAGATGAAGTTTATAAATCAGTTGAAGATATTATTGCAACACTATAATTTTTATGAGTAATATTACAGAAATTTATCCTTGGCAATCAAAAAATTGGGAGCGTTTAAATCAAGACGGTCAACGCTTACCGCATGCGCTTTTATTGCACGGACGTGCTGGCATAGGTAAATATGATTTTGCTCGTCATTTGAGTCAGGCATTATTATGTGCAAATAAAAGTATAAATGGCAAAGCTTGTGGGGTATGTTCAAGTTGCAATTGGTTTAATGACGAAAGTCATCCAGACTTTCGTTTGCTTAGCCCTGAACAAGAGTCAGAATCTGAAGAAGAGGGCGTACCTGCCAAAAAAATCAAGAAAAAAACTCAAATTTCCGTGGCTCAAATTCGTGAGTTAAATGATTTTTTGAGCTTATCAAGTCACCGTAGCAACGGCTTACGAATTGTGCTTATTCACCCAACTGAAGCACTTAATTTAGCATCAGCAAATGCGCTGTTAAAAGTATTAGAAGAGCCTGCTGCAGGCGTTGTTTTTATTTTGGTATCTCACCAAATGCAGCGATTATTGCCCACAATTATTAGCCGATGCCAAAAAATAAATATGCCTGTGCCAGATGAAAAACAGGCACTGGCATGGTTAGATGCGCAGGGCGTCGATCATGCCAAGCAGCAATTAGCGTATTTGGAAGGGTCACCAATCAAAGTATTTATTGAGCAAGCTCAATTTAAGCAACGCACAGAAATATGGCGACTACTAAGCTTAGGTCACAAGCTGGAACCGCACATTGCAGCACCTGCTTTGATTGCTAATTCAGTAGAAACTGGCATTATTGCTATTCAAAAATGGTTATATGATATTGTGGCCATTAAACTAGGACAGCAAACACGTTATCATTTACAGCATGTTAATGCTTTGCAAGCACTGGCTGAAAAGGTAAACTTAAGCCGATTGTTTGAAATGCAGAAAAAAACGAACGAACACCGTAAACTTGCTTTGCACCCACTAAATCATGAGTTGCAAATGGAAAGCTTACTTCTAGAATATACCAAGATTTTTCAATCTTGATAGCCTGTTTGGTTCTAACTTGCTGAGATAAATGATGGCTGAAGATACACAAGACGAAATTAAAAATTTAAGCACGCCTAAACCCGGCGTACTCTCACTTGCCATTAAAGAAAAAGCTGCACTATATGCAGCCTATATGCCTTTTTTAGCGGGTGGTGGGCTGTTTATTCCCACAACCAAGCCATTTAAAATAGGTGAAGAGGTCTTCATGCTACTAAGTTTGATTGATGACCCCATTAAACTGAAGGTAGTAGGGCATGTCGTGTGGATTACACCGACCACTCAAGGTAATAAACCACAGGGCATCGGCGTGCAATTTAATGAAAAAAGTGGCGGATTAGAAGCGCGCAATAAAATTGAAGTTCTGCTAGGCAATGCCTTAAAGTCGTCTCGTGCTACGCACACGATGTAATTAAAAATAACATGACCACTTTATAAGACTGCTATGCTCGTTGATTCTCATTGTCACCTTAATTTCCCTGAACTAGCTGCAAATCTACCTGCTATCAAGCAGTCAATGCAAGATAATGGGGTAGGGTATGCGCTATGTATTTCGGTTACGTTGCCAGATTTTCCACAAGTATTAGCCTTGGCCGAAACCAACGATCATTTTTATGCTTCAGTTGGTGTGCATCCCGATTACGAGAATATTGAAGAACCAAGTGTGGCCACATTGCTCGCGCTCGCCAACCATCCTAAAGTGATCGCGATAGGAGAAACAGGCTTAGATTACTTCAGGCTCACGGGTGATTTAGAGTGGCAACGCACACGCTTTCGCAACCACATACGCGCAGCGATTCAATGTGGAAAACCGCTGATTATCCATACGCGCAATGCGGCAGAAGATACCTTACGCATCATGACGGAAGAAAATGCGCAGCAGGTTGGTGGTGTGATGCACTGCTTTACCGAAAATCTAGACGTTGCTTTACAAGCTATCGCGCTTGGTTTTCATATTTCTTTTTCAGGGATAGTCACTTTTAAAAATGCATCAACGATTAAAGAGGTTGCACAGTCGGTGCCACTAGATAGAGTTTTAGTAGAAACCGACTCCCCCTATCTTGCACCTGTTCCGTATCGTGGCAAAATCAATCAGCCTAGCTACGTTAAATATGTAGCTGAAGAAATAGCAAAACTACGCGGCATTTCATTTGAAGAAGTATCGGCAGCAACTACCGAAAATTTCTTTCGCTTATTTAAATATGCAACACCCTAAGCGTTGGGCTGATTTTGCTTCTCTGTAAAGTAAGGTACTGAATGCAAATAACAATACTAGGGTCCGGTTCCAGTGCAGGCACACCGATGATAGGCTGTCAATGCAGCACTTGCTCATCTAACGACAAACGCAATCATAGAACGCGTTGCTCTAGTATCATTAAACTGGATAACAACAATGTCATATTGATCGATACCGGTCCGGATTTACGTCAGCAAGCATTAAGAGAAGGGCTAACAAGAGTAGATGCTGTGCTTTATACGCACACGCATGCTGACCACCTACATGGTATTGATGACTTACGCAGCTTTTGCCAATTGCAACGTAGCCAAATTCCACTTTATGGTAGCCCGGAGGCCATGGCACATATTGCAGATAAGTTTGGCTATACATTACGTGAACCTAGTAATTTTTGGGATTTACCCGTTCTTAAAATCAACCCAATGAACAAGCCATTTCAATTGTTTGAACAAACTATTCAACCAATTCCTATCAAACATGGAAACAGTGATATTTTTGGCTATCGAATAGGTGATATTGCCTACCTGACGGACGTGTCAGAGATTCCAGAAGCCTCATTAGGCATGCTCAAAGGTTTAAAATTTTTACTTTTAGATTGCCTGCGTTATAAAACGCATTATAGCCATATAAATTTGGAACAAAGCCTGCACTATGCAGGTCTCATACAAGCAGATTCGACTTACTTAATACACATGACGCACGAACTAGAATATTCAGAATTAAGTGCAAAGTTACCCGATAAGGTATTCGTGGGCTACGATGGACTAAAGTTGGAGGTAAACTGACCGTACCTGTTATGCTTAAAACTTAATAAATGAGATAATAAAACGCTATATTTTGGAGATAAAAATGCAATTGACTACAATGACTATTAAAAATACTATAAAAAAATTATGTTTAAGCTTTGCAATGGGTACATTACTCGCTGTAACGTTTTTTAGCGCACATGCCGCACCGCCTAAAGATAAAACCTATACAGAAAATGAATTTTTGAATTCATTTAGTGGCAAATCAATGAAAGTTGTTACCGATAAACTAGGCCAACCGTTCAAAAAAGAACTATCCGTTAAACCATCTGGCGCTTCTACCATGATGCTCAAAGCAGGTGCTGATGATAAAAACTCAAAACCAGTTAAAGTTGAAATGTGGTACTACAAAAACATTGTGAAATATGATCCTAAACGCACTTATAAAGAAACAGAAATCACTTTTGTGAATGATAGAGTGATGAACATTGCATTTTTCAACAATCGGTAACAAGTTAACTGTTTCCACAGGCATCGTAACTAATTATACAAATTTAATATCTGCAATAAAAACAGCCCGTTACGGGCTGTTTTTATTTATACTATTTTGAATATAACAACCTATTTAACAGCTCGTATTTCAGTAACTGCAGAACTTGATATATCCATGAGTTTTACACTTCTTGGATCATCTTTATTGAGCAAGGTTGAAATTTGTGCATAGCTGTTTGACACAAATAGATCTTGCTCAAGACCTGTCCGGCTAACGCCATAATCAATTAAACCTCGTTCTGATGGCGTTAGTTTGCTGACTAAATTTTTGGTTGCCCATATTTTGCCGAATCTTGCGAAATCCGAGAGTCTGCTGCAGATATTAATCGTTTGTCCTAAAACCACGAGTTCATAGCTGGTATTGGTTTTAAATGTACCCAGCCACTCTTCACCTTCATTAAGGCCTATGTTCATATAGAGCTGATTAGCCCAGCCTTTTTTTAGCGACCAATCATGACTTATTTTTTTCATGGCTTCCCGAATCTTACCGGCACATAAAATAGCATTCATTAGATAGTTATGATCTGGTTGAGGGAAAAAATAATACACCATTCCATCACCAGTGTGTTTACCATAAGCACCATAATATTTTCTGAAAATTGGATCAAGTGTTGACCATACTTCATTAACCAATTGAAAATATTCTTGGGGTGGAAGTTCTGAACAAATACGAATGGAGTTTTGTAGATCGGCAACCATTACAGCGAGAGGAGTTAATACAGGAAGTCGCTGATTTAGTAGGGTGCGGATCACTGAGTCGCGATGTGATAGCCACTCAAGTAGCTGATTTGCATCTGCTCTTTCTGGAACGTAAGTAAAAAGTACACCTTCTCTAAAACTAATAGCTATTATGCGTTGGTCCACATTACTACTGTAATAAAAATTTGTATCCTGTATTAATGTATTTTTAGGAGTAATTGCCTGATCGTAACAGCGCTCTATCAACTGTCTATCGCTTGGGTTTAAGAATGAGATGTTTTTAGTTAAAGTTTCCCTGGTGAGGCGATGTTTAATCACATTAAAGTGACTGGTAAATAAAACTTCTTTTTCACTTGTACTTAAATTTTTTGCCCACTCCAGTAGGTTGGGAATCAGCGACCTATCTTCAGTACGCTCTGGAATTGATGTGTTAACAAAAAATGATTGTTTTGCTGCTTCATTGAGCCAAGTAAGATCAAAAACATAGTTGATCATGTAAGCAGGGTATGGAATCTTATCAATTGAAACATCTAATGATTCTTGAGGATTAACTTCGATCGATGATTTGTCAATGATAGCGCGATTACGTTTCTCTAATACTTCAGAAGTAAGATCGTCTTCAAAATTATTTTTTTCAGCCAATGGATCTACACCATCCTCTTTGTTGAGGGCTTTCGGCTTTTTACTTGCTGAATTTAACCGCTGACATATTGCATTCATTGACATGCCTTGAAGCTTCAGCGATAGAATTTGTTGGACTTGGTTTAATACCCAATCTGGAAAATAGCCAAGGGTGGTGATAGCTGTGCCAGGAGTAGGGGATATGCGCTTAACCTCTGGCTTAGGCACTAATCCTAGGCCAATATAATTGTTTAGGGTGGCCCGAGAAATTCCTGTTTGCTCCAGCAAGTGTTTACTCGTAATCATTGGATACGCCAATACATTAATTAGACAGTTAAACTATACAGCTGATTACCCTAATGTCAAGTGTCTATGTGTAAAAATATAAGCAACATTGAAAATAAAATATTTGTTTAGCGGAGCAATAACGTATAGATGAACAGCTGTATAACCATGCAGCTGTTCATCTATACAGTTAATAGTTTATACAGTTAGAGATATATCGAAAACCAATTGTTATGGCACGAGATTATGCTTGTCATGGCAAATGATGAATGAGATGTATAACTAAGTTATCAAATAAATTAAAGTCAGAGGCATTGAAATGCTGGCATTCCAAGATAAGCATTGAAAGTGCTTTAAATCTATTTACCAGGCCTGAAAAACATATGCGGTTGATACTACGACCTTAACTGTATAGATAAAAGCTCTTAAAACACTTCAAATTGCGCGTGATAGTTTAAAAAATTGCGCGTGATAGTTTAAAGTGTTCAATTTAGGCCGCCATTGCTAGGTTTAGTTATTACTTGGAAAGGCTGAAAGCAGCATTTGAAAAAGTTGAAGATTTATTTCAAGTACTGGAGATCAAGACGCTACTCGAAATTGATCGTGCAGGGCAAAATGCATCTTAATTGAAAAAAATGAGCTTAATCTGCTTTGTGATAATAGGCAGACTTTAGCCGTTAAATACTACTCTGGATGTGTTATTACTCACTTCGCATAATGTATTGCGTATTCTTACCCAAAAGAGCCACTCATAACAACCGCAAAAAAGCCATATGAAACAGTCCCAAAAAAGCCACCCATAATTACATAGAGCAGGCGTTGGTATTTAATAAAATCTAGGTTTTTAATCAGTTAAGTTTCAGCCCGAAGCAGTCCTTAGGATTAAAAACGGTGAGCCTATAGCCATTCCGCTACGCCATCTCGTAACTGCAATGCTTTAAATCCTTCCGCACGGAGTAATTTCACTGCATCGGCAGACATCAGGCAAAACGGCCCCCGACAATAAGCAACAATAGTCCTGTCTTTCGGCAGGTGAGAAAGCCGATCTTTCAATTCTGCGAGGGGCATAGACAATGCGAATGGCAGGTGACCTGCCTCAAACTCGTTACCGGGACGAACATCGATCACCACAACTTCTCCGGATTTGGCCTTTTTTAGTAACTCATCGTGATTCTTACTAACCCATTCATGGGAGACGGTGCGCATTTCTCGCATCGCTTCCTGTAATTCGAACAGCCTGTCCTCAGCCAGGAGTCGGATTTGTACCCAGAATCTGGCCACATCATCGCTCGCTAAACGATAGATGATGTTCTTTCCCTGACGCTCAGCTTCTACCAACCGAGTAGCCTTCAGTTCCTTGAGGTGAGCGCTGGCCAGTTTCATACTGATGTTTGCCTCCCGCGCCAACACCTCGACCGCTTTGGGTGCCTGGCATAGTAGCTCAATTAACTCCAGACGCTTGGGGCTGGCAGCTGACTTGGCAATACGGGCAACTTGCTCATATAGCGCATTTTTGATATCGCGATTCGTCTTCATACTCATATCCTACGAAAGAAGTTAGATCAGCTCAAGCAAAATATGTTTATCCCTGATTGAGGCTGGACAATTGGTTAAAGTTATTATAATCTAACAATCATTAGATTGTTGATTTGTTGATGTTCACCAAGTAGGAGGTTCTATGAAAGCGCTTTTTATCCTGAATGCAGCACCTTACGGAAGCGAGCTGATTTTCAACGGGTTGAGACTTGCAGATACTCTGGTTAAACGAGATTACAACGAAGTTCGTGTCTATCTCATGGGCGATGCAGCCGTCGCCGTCAAGCAAGGACAAAAACTCCCGGAGGGTTTCTACAACATTCAGGTTATGCTGAATAAGGTTTTGAGAGGGCCGCATGGAAGCGTGGGGGTTTGTGGCGTCTGCATGGACGCCAGAGGTATTCAGGCAGATGAGCTGATACAAGGCACTCATCGCGGATCGCTCGAAGAGTTGGCGGATTGGTCGGAATGGGCAGATAAGGTGTTCGTGTTCTAGGTATCACCGTGCTGACTAGCCGTTGGTCACACATGATTAGGCAATGAAGCCAGCAGACTATGATGCGTGGTATGACACTCCTCGAGGTCATTGGATCGGCGAGACCGAGTTTCAACTACTGCATCATTTGCTCAATCTGAGACCGGGTGACAGTATCCTCGACGTGGGGTGCGGCACCGGCTGGCTCACCCGGCGCTTTGCGACACTACCAGAATTGTGCGTAACCGGCATAGATCCGAATCCTGAATGGCTCGCTTATGCGAGAGGTCGTGATGCGAAGACGCAATACTTAGAGGGTGATGGTTGCGCGCTGCCATTTGCAGACAAGAGTTTTGACCGCGTTGTATCCGTGACCGCACTTTGTTTTATAAGGGACTGGCCACAAGCCTTGCAGGA
>MHBU01000033.1:0-9406 GCA_001803395.1 Methylotenera sp. RIFCSPLOWO2_02_FULL_45_14
TGACATTTGGGCGAGCAGAAATAATATGTCCTGCCAGAATGCACAACACTAGCTGCGGCAGATTTCTCGTCCACTGTCATTCCACATACCGGATCAGTTGCCATTATTGTTCCTTTCATAGAGCTTATTTCAGTAGTAAACGAATGTGCAAACCGGGTTGAATATAATTGTTACAGCGCAAATGCGTGTCCATAACTGCATGGTTTTCTCCTGTTCAAAATTTCAATGGGCATGCTTATCGTGGGAATGTTCATGGGTGTCATCTTCTGGATGTATGACATCGGCATGTGCATGCTCTCCGTCATTTATCGTGGAACCATGCGCATGTCCGTGCATCTGGTCAGGTTTAACGGCAGGCAGCGAGAGCACGCCTAGCCCGTGCTGATAAACCAGTTCCCCGCCACGCCAGGCCGTAGTGGTCACCATCCCACACGCTCCGATCACCGCGACTGCAAACCACCACACGGGCACCGCATTTATCTTGTTACGCCAGGCATCCCAGCTTGCCAAAACCGCCAGTACCGCCAGTGTGCTCAGCGCCCAAGCGCGGTGGATTAGCATGGCGGCGTGGCCTGCCTCGTCGTGGTTCACGCTGTTGGATGCCTGCCAGCCGAAAAAAGCAGTGGGTAGCGCGGTTAGCGCGCCCAGCCACAGCGTAGTATGGGCGAGAATGGCATAATGCATGGCACAGGGTTTACCCCGCGTTGCGATTGCCGCTACATGGAAGAATGCCGACACGGAAATCAGCGCAATCGGGAAATGCACCAGCAAAGGGTGAAAATTGGGGATAATTTCAGGCATAGTTACGTCCTTTCCACTTTTAAAGAGCGCCGCAACAGCACATAGGCCGCTGGCAGCACAAATAACGACAGCAGCGGCGCAGTCAGCATGCCGCCGACCATGGGCGCGGCGATGCGGCTCATGGTTTCACTGCCTGTTCCTGTGCCTAATAGTATCGGCATCAGCCCAGCCAAAATCACGGCGACAGTCATGGCTTTCGGTCGGACTCTGAGCACGGCACCTTCCATCAATGCGGCATGCCAGTCTTCCAGCGTATTGAGCCGTCCCTCAGCGCGATAGCGTGCGATGGCGTCGTCCAGATACACCAGCATGATAATACCGAATTCTGCCGACAGACCTGCCAGCGCGATCATGCCGACGCCGCTGGCAATGGAGAAGTGATGACCGAGTAGATAAAGAAACCATACTGCCCCTACGAGCGCAAATGGCAATGTACCGAGGATGAGCAGAGCGGGCGTGATACGCTTGAACGCCATAAATAGCAGAATGAAGATAATGCCCAACGTCATTGGCACTACGTAGCTCAATCGTTTGGCGGCGCGTTCGAAGTATTCGAACTGTCCAGACCATGCCAGCGAATAGCCGGCGGGCAGTTGCAGTTCCTTATCCAGCGTAGCTTTGGCGTCATGCACAAAGCTGCCCAGATCGCGGTCATGTATATCCACATACACCCACACGTTGGGGCGTGCGTTTTCACTTTTAATCATGGGCGGGCCATCGGTGATAGTCACCTCGGCGACCGTACCCAATGGAACCGTGGCGCCTTTTTCGGTGATGATGGGCAAGGTTTTGAGCTTTTCAATTGAATCACGCAGCTCACGTGGAAAGCGCACATTGATTGGGTAGCGTGCCAGACCATCTACTTTTTCGGCGATGTTGTCGCCGCCAATCGCAGTTGAAACCAGCGACTGCACATCGGCAATGCTCAGGCCATAACGCGCCGCATGCAGGCGATTTATTTTGACATCGATATAGCGCCCACCAGTTACGCGCTCGGCAATCACTGAACCGGCGCCGGGCACTTGCTTCATGATGCGTTCGACCTCCACCCCAAGCCGTTCCAGCGTGGCAAGGTCAGGCCCGGCAATTTTGATGCCGACCGGGCTCTTAATGCCGGTAGAGAGCATATCAATGCGATTGCGGATGGGCTGCACCCAGACATTGGCCATACCAGGAATTTTGAGCCGCGCGTCGAGTTCGGCGATGAGCTTCTCCGGTGTCATGCCCGGCCGCCATTCTGCACGGTCTTTAAGCTGGATGGTGGTTTCCAGCATTTCTAACGGTGCTGGGTCGGTGGCCGTCTCGGCGCGACCAGCTTTGCCAAATACAGTTTTCACCTCGGGCACGGTCTTAATCAGGCGGTCGGTGAGTTGCAGAATTTCTGATGCCTTAGCGGCCGAAAGCCCGGGCAGGGCGGTAGGCATGTAAAGCAGGTCGCCTTCGTTCAGTGGCGGCATGAATTCGCTACCTAGTTTGCTCAGCGGCCACAAGGTCAGCAGCACTGCGCATAAGGCTATGATCAGCGTGGTTTTTGGGTGGCGCAATACGCCGCCCAGTAACGGCCTATACAGCGCAATCATCCAGCGATTGAGCGGATTGTCATGCTCGGAGCGGATGCGCCCGCGTATGAAAAAGGTCATCAGTACCGGCACCAGTGTTACCGACAATCCAGCGGCAGCGGCCATGGCGTAAGTTTTGGTAAAAGCCAATGGTGCAAATAGTTTGCCTTCCTGCGCTTCCAGTGTAAATACTGGAATGAAAGACAGCGTGATGATCAGCAGGGAGAAAAACAGCGCTGGGCCGACTTCGCTCGCCGCTTCGATGATCAGCGCCACACGTTTGGCTTGATTGGGCTCGCCCTGTTGGGAGCGGAATTGATCGAGCTTGCGGTGCGCATTCTCGATCATCACGATCGCAGCATCAACCATGGCGCCGATGGCAATGGCGATGCCGCCTAGCGACATGATATTGGCGTTGATGCCTTGATGATACATGACGATGAAGCTCATCAGCACACCCAGCGGCAAAGCGACGATGGCGACCAATGCTGACCTGAGGTGCCATAGGAATAGGGCGCAGACCAGTGCTACTACAATGAATTCTTCAATCAGTTTATGCGTGAGATTATCAACGGCATGCTTAATCAGTTGCGAGCGGTCATAAGTGGTGACGATTTCCACCCCTGGCGGCAGGCTCTTTTTCAGTGTGGCAAGCTTGGCCTTGACCGCATCAATCGCTTTTAACGCATTGCGGCCAGAGCGCAGCACAATAATGCCGCCAACCACTTCACCCTCGCCATTGAGCTCGGCAATGCCGCGTCGCAATTCTGGCCCAATCTGGATGCGCGCTACATCGGATAGCAGAATCGGCGTACCGCTATCGCTGACCTTGATGGGGATATGGCGGAAATCGTCCAGTGACTCCAGATAACCATGGGCACGCACCATGTATTCGGCTTCGGCTAATTCCACTACGGCACCGCCGGTTTCCTGATTGGCGTCCTTAATTGCCGACACAACTTTGGATAACGGGATGCGGTAGTTGCGTAGCTTGTCAGGATCCACCTGCACCTGATATTGGCGCACCATACCGCCCAACGTAGCCACCTCGGACACATCGGGAATGGTCTTCAGTTCGAATTTCAGAAACCAGTCCTGCAATGCCCGCAGCTCACCTAAATCGTGCTTGCCACTACGATCCACCAATGCATATTCGTAGACCCAGCCTACACCGGTCGCATCTGGCCCCAGACTAGGGCTGACACCTGCTGGCAGGTTGGCTGCAATCTGGCTCAAATACTCCAATACGCGCGAGCGCGCCCAGTATTGATCGGTGCCATCATTGAATAAAATATAAACATAAGAGTCGCCGAACAGTGAATATCCGCGCACGGTTTTCACCCCCGGCACCGACAGCATGGTGGTAGTCAAAGGGTAGGTAAGCTGGTTCTCTACAATCTGCGGCGCCTGCCCTGGCCACTCTGTACGAATGATAACCTGCGTATCGGAAAGATCAGGGATCGCATCCAGCGGCGTTCTCAGCATGGCAAATACGCCCCACGCCGTTACCAGCAGCGTCACCAGCAACACCATCAGCCGATTGGCTGCCGACCAGCGAATAATGCGTTCAATCATGGCAATGCCCCATGTTTCTGAATACGTTCTATCACGTATTCATCACCTTGCAACTTGAGCTCAAACTCCACTTGGTCTCCCAATTTGAGCTTAGCTAACTGACTGGCATTGTGTACTTTAAAGTCCATGGTCATTGCCGGCCAGCCGAGTGCTGAGATCGGTTCATGCGCCAGGGTGATTTCGCCGGATTTTTCATCCACGGCAACCACCTTGCCTCGACCTTTTAGCATTTTCTCTGGTGTTTTCTGCGCTTGTTCCATACTAGACATGTCATGTTCAGTGGGTGTCTGCAGTGCGTTTATTGGAGGTTCTGGCATTTGCTGGCTCAACCTTGCCAGTACGCCTGATAACGATGCCTCGGAATCAATCAGAAACTGGCCAGAAACCACGACATCTTCACCAACGGACAAGCCCTTGAGAATTTCAGTGCTGCCATCGCGCTCCTCGCCAGTTTCAATCTCAACTGGACGGAAGCTATGTGTTTCTTTGACGATAACCACCTTGCGCATGCCGGTGGCAATGATGCTTTCACTCGGCACTGACAAAGCCTCGCGGGTTTGACCAGCAAGCTCAATATCGGCATACATGCCGGGGCGAAGCTGCCCGCTGCTGTTAGGCAGCTCAATGCGCAAGCGCACGGTTCTGCTCGCGTCATCCAGTAGCGGATATAAATAATCAATACGCCCTTTGAACACTTCGCCTGGCAGGCTTTGTAGTCGCACTTCGGCAGCAATTCCAGGCTTGAGTCGCGCCGCATCACGTTCTGGCACTTCGGCAATCAGCCATACCGCGGAGAGATCAGCGATTTGCATCAGGCTGGCACCAGCCATGAGCTGTGCACCTTCGCGCACGCCCAGCGCAGTCAGCACACCAGAAGCTGGCGCATAGATGCCGAAGCGCGCACTGGCTGATCCGCTGCGGTTGATGGCGGCAATTTCGCCTTCCGTCATGCCTAACAATTGCAGGCGGCCGCGCGCTGCTTTTCTGAGCGCATCCAGATCAGACACTTGATCCAGTTTCAGCAGCGCCAGATACTCATGTTGCGCGGCCAGCAATTCCGGTGCGTAAATTTCAGCGATTTTTTGACCGCGACGCACGGGGTCACCTACGGCACGCGCATACAATTTTTCCACAAATCCTGGCAGGCGCGTCTGCACATCGTAAAAACGCCGTTCGTCGGGCTCAATACGACCGATGGCGGATAGCTTTTCACCAAAGCGCGTCATCTGCACTTTGCTCAGACGGATTCCCAGGTTCTGTATGGTTTGCGACGGGATGCTAACGCCACCCTCAGTGCCAGATCCAGCGCCTTCATCAGCATATTTCGGTACCAGTTGCATGTCCATGAATGGCGACTTGCCCGGCCGTTCGAACTTCTGCGCCGGCGCCATGGGGTCGTACCAGTAAAGCACAGCTTTGCCGCTACTGTCCTGCACCACGCTGTTAACTGTATTGGTTTGTTCTGGCTTCGTTATAGCAACATGGGCACGCATGGATTTTTGCCAGATAAACCAGCCTGCGCCAGCCGCTAGTGCCAGTAAGGCGATTAGAATCACCACATGGATGCGTTTCATGGTTGGCTCCCTTTAAATTGATTGCTATTGAGTAAATAGCCGAGCTTGACTGCCGCGCGCGCGCGGTCGGCGAGGATGGACCAGTGTTCGAGTTCGACGTCGATCAAGCCGCGGCGCGCCTCCCACACCTCGGCAAGCGTTAGCTTACCCGCTGCATATCCTGCTTGTGTCAGCTCAAGACGCGCCTGTACGGTTGGAATCAGGCGCTGTTGATGTTCGTCTTCGCGTGCTTGTGCCAAATCCCAGTCGGCTTTGGCTGATTCCAGTTCGGCGGCCAGTTCGCGGCGGCGATCTTCGGTGAGTTTGCGCGCTTTTTCTACCAGTATTATCTTTTCTGCGGTGCGCCTGTCTTGCCGATTGGCGCGATCCCATGGCAAATCTATTGCCACCTGTAAAGTTACCATGTCGCTAAGGTCGCTACGGCGCTTGCCGTACATGACCTCCCAACTCCAGTTTTGCAGCCGTTCGGTTTTGGCACGTTCGACTTCAGAACTGGCCACGTGTTCACCATAGCGGGCGTTTTCCAGTAGGGGATGTTTTTCCAGTTCTACTATTGCCTGTTCGCCGTTTAACGCCGTGGGCAAGTCTGGCAAATCTGCCGGCAGTGGCCTCAATGATGCCTCGCCTATCCAGCGTGCCAGCCCTGCGCGCGCACGGCGTTCATCGCGCTGGGTAGTGAGTAGTTTGTCTTTTGTCATCGAAAGCTCTCGGTCTAGACGCAGCACGTCGTTTGCTTGTGCAGCGCCAGAACTAATGCGGGAAATCGCTACTTTGCGTTCGGCATCCATTTCATCAGCGAGCCGCTGATATAGCGTGGTTTTGCGCTGCGCTTCATGGGTATCGAGCCAAGCCAGTGCAACATCACGTTGGATAGAACGCGCAGTCGCAGCCTGTTCGGTGTGAAACTGCTGTGCCTCGGCTTCCAGAATGTTCGATGCAGCTTCGCGTTTTTGTGATGGCGTCACCTCCTGCATCACGCCGATGGTGGTCATGGTCATGTCGTCGCGATTGAAGTTGAGTGTATTGCCATGGTTAATGGGCAGATTTTGCACACCAAGCTTCAATTTAGGGTCAGGCAATTGACCTTCAGCTACTGCTGCTTCACGCGCGGCAGCTGCTGCATCATCCAGCGACTGCAGCAATGGCTGGTTTTGTGTAGCCAATTGAATGGCTTCCATCAGGGTTAAGTTTTTTTTTGTGGCAAAGTTTTGCGCCAGACTTTGCTCAGCATAGGCAGGTAATGCGGCCAGCAGGCACCACGCAGCAAGCAGGATTTTCCCCAACCAGGATTTATTCATGAAAACGCTCCTAAATACTTGAAATAACATACTGGGACTAACAGACGTAGTTAGCCCCCTAGTGCATCAATTTAGGCGGGAGGTTTTATTGGTGGTGGAACATCCGCACCAAGTGCGGATGAGGTAAAGTGCGGCAAGGTGACGCTGGTGTAGTTTACGGATAACAACAGGATTGGCGAAGCAGGGGCAGCTTGAGAAAAATGGCAGCCCCCAGCCATAGTGCAACCCTTGTGTTCAGCATTGGACTGGTGTTTGTCAGACGCTTGTTTATCAGGCGTTTGCTTACTAGATTCATGCTTGCCAGCGTCAGTCACGCCATGATGGCAGTGATCGGCAGTCATGGCGGATGAATCACTCGCTACAAAATCCACAGAGGAGGTTATGTTGGCTGCTAGCGATCCCGTCGCGCATGAAATTGAGCAAACAGCTGCCAACACAGGGCTTGAGGCCATGACCAAAATCAGGAAGCTAGCAATTGTACGTAAGTATTTCATGTACATGGGACTCTATCACTCATCACTGGTTCGATCAATGGTTTGAGTCATGATAGCTGACAGCCCTAATGACTTTATTCTTCGAGCGCCATTCATGTAGGCAGCAGTGAGTTCAGGTGCAGGCGATTCAAAAATCTGTTGGCAGCGACCAAGTCGGCAGCGGTCGCTGAGTTGGCGTTAGAATAGTCGCCAGTGTCAATAACGCGGATATTAGTAATTTTTTCAGATATTTCATATGAAACCTAACCTCTTTTCCAAGTATGGAATGTTTCTACCCAGCTTAAGATTCGATGCGGTACATGCGCGCGCTTCCATTCGCCAGCTGCGTACTTGTTGGCTTCTGACCAAGTGGGGTAGGTGTGAATAGTGCCTAATATCTTGTTCATGCCGAGGCCGTGCTTCATGGCAAGTACATATTCTGCCAGCAGGTCACCGGCATGTTCGCCGACGATGGTTGCACCCAGAATACGATCTTTGCCCGGCACGGTGAGCACTTTTACAAAGCCGTGAGCGGCTTCGTCAGCAATGGCGCGGTCCAGGTCATCCAGCCCATATTTCACCACCTCGTAAGCAACGCCTTGTTGTTTGGCTTCGTCTTCAGATAACCCGACCCGTGCTATTTCTGGGCTGGTAAAGGTTGCCCACGGAATCACTGAGTAATCAACTTTAAAGCGCTTTAAGCTGCCGAATAATGTATTCACTGCTGCAAACCATGCCTGATGTGCTGCCGTGTGCGTGAATTGGTAAGGCCCAGCCACGTCGCCTGCGGCGTAAATGTTTGGGTAGAGCGTTTGCAGCCAGGCATCTACTTCAATTGTGCGATTGTTCGAGAGCGGTATGCCTAATTCTTTCAGCCCAAAACCTTCAGTGCGTGCAGTTTTGCCAACGGCGCACAGTAAGGCATCAAACTCGATGGTCTCTTCAATGCCATCTTTGTGGCGAACAATCAGACGTTGCCCGCTATCATCACGTTCGCAACGGATGGTATTGGTGTAGGTTAAAACACGTACGCCATCGGCAAGTAATGCTGTTTCTACCAGTGCAACCGCATCAGCATCTTCTTTGCCCATCAAACCGCTACGCGCTACTTGCGTGACTTGGCAGCCGAGGCGGGCAAAGGCTTGTGTCAGCTCACAGCCAATCGGGCCGCCACCTAGCACCACCAAGCGATTAGGGCGCTCGGTGATGGACCAAATGGTATCTGACGTGTAATGCGTGACTGACTCCAAGCCAGGGATTTTTGGAATCGTCGGCCGTGCCCCCGTGGCGATAACAATGGCGCGGGTGGTCAAAGTCTGGCCATTCACTTCTACCGTCCATGGTGAAGTAATGCGCGCAGTGCCTTGCACCACATCTACGCCGAGTTTGGTGTAGCGTTCCACCGAGTCATGTGGCTCAACGGTGCCAATCACACGATGCACACGGCGCATGACATCGGCAAAATTATATTCAACATCTACCTTGGCAATACCCAGCTTATCTGCGTGTTTTGCCTGATGAACAAAGGTAGCTGAACGAATGATGGCTTTGGAGGGCACGCAACCATAATTCAAGCAATCACCGCCCATTTTGTGGCCTTCAATCAGTGTGACTTTGGCGCGGGTGGCGGCGGCAATATATGAGGTCACTAAGCCTGCCGCGCCGCCACCGATGACCACCAGGTTGCGGTCAAACTTTTCCGGCTTAGGCCAGCGTGCATAAAGCTGACGAGTTTTATACGCACTCACTCCCCAACGTGCTGCCCATGGAAAAGCAGCTAATAAAGCAAATGAGCCTATCAGCGCAGGCGAGAGAATGCCGGATAGGCTGCTCAGTGCCGCCAGTTGTGTACCTGCATTTACATAAACCGCTGCGCCAGCCGCCATGCCTACCAGGCTCACCCAAAAATAGGTGCTGATTTTAATCGGGGTAAGCCCCATCAATAGGTTGATGAGAAAGAATGGAAACACCGGTACCAGACGTAAAGAAAACAGGTAAAACGCACCGTCTTTTTCAACACCGGCATTGATGGCAGACAGCCTGTCACCAAAACTTTTTTGTACGGAATCGCGCAGTACGAAGCGTGCAGCCAAAAATGCCAAGGTCGCGCCAATGGTGGCGGATAT
>MHBU01000033.1:9444-51335 GCA_001803395.1 Methylotenera sp. RIFCSPLOWO2_02_FULL_45_14
ACAGCCCGAATATAGCACCGCCTGCCAATGTCATGATGGTGGCACCTGGCAAGGACAGCGCGGTAACGACAATATAAACAGCAGAAAAAACTGCAATCACCAATAATGGCTTTGCCTGATAGGTTTGCAGTAAACCATCACGGCTGGCTTTAAGCGCATCCAGGCTTAAAAAGCGCCCAAGGTCAAAGGCAAAGAACAGCCCGATTAACACCATGATGAGTGCAATAATCCATGCACGATTTTTCATATTACTTCCTTGGGGTTTTTTAAATGAGACCTTTACACAAAATAAAAACAAGTGAAAATTGATCAAAATTATCACGAGACCGTCATTCTGAGCATAGCGAAGAATGACGGAGGTATGATTTTTTTAGTCAAAAGTTGTCAGAAAAAATTTCATGCAAAGGTCTCAAAATATTTTTAAACTTAATTAGTTAAGTAACTAGCTAGTTTCACTACCTCATTTCGCTGCAAGATGCACCGTATTTAAAGCAGCTATAACAACGGTGATGCTTCATGCTGACTGGCTCTGCCATACTTGCAGTCAATGTTTCAGCCAGCGCGTAGTCTGCATCGTCATCCACCAGTGTGCAGGCATACACGCGCATGCGGCCTTTATCTTTTACTATCATTTTGCTGAAGGCGCACATATAAGCACGGCGCGAGTCTTCGGTTTGATAGGTCACCATGCAGTTCGTGGTGATTTGTGGCGTTGCCACATCTAAGCCTGGCGGATGAAAGTCTGGAAACTCAACGCGATGCAGGTCTTCAGGCAATCCTGATGCACGAAATACTTCTGAAAAACATACTGCCGTCTCACTTGGTGTGCTATCGGCTAACATCTGGTTAGCGACTGAAACAGAGAATCCCATTTCATGCAATTCGCGCAAGCCTTGTAGGGCTAAATCAAACATGCCTGCACCACGACCAATATCGTGTTTAGTCGCATCAAAGTGATCCAAACTCACCCGAAAATGCAGCGCGTGGGGGCGTTGTAATAAAGGTTTTAACTGTTTCAATCGTTTAATCAGCGGTTCAGTCGCATTGGTGAGCACCATGCACGGGCGATATTGCAGCGCGTAATCCAAAATACGCAGCATATCTTTAGCTACAAAAGGCTCGCCACCCGTGAATGAAAACTGTTTAACACCTAGGGTAAGTGCCTCATCAATGTATGGTTTGGCATCGGCAAAGCGTAGTAACTGCAAGCGAGTGTCACCTGGTTTGGAGCCTTCCAGACAAAACGGGCAAGCGAGGTTGCAAGCTGTACCTGTATGAAACCAAAGTTCATCTAATGCATGCGGCTGGATAAAGCCACGTGGTTCGCCCGATGGTGTTTGATACCAAGCTGACGATTTTGCTGGTGGTGCTACTTGAATCGGAATAATTTTCATGTCCATCTTAATTTACTCAATGCCATGTCCATAAAATTGCTTAGCAGCAACTCCCTGTTTGATCGCTGGCATTGCCATCATAAGGAAGGGCGGAGCCGCAACCTTCAAAAATACCGAAGTGCTTGTCAAAATTGCCATAAAAATCAAAATGTTTGGCAAAGCGTGTGTCGTGCAACATGCGCCAGGTATTGCCACATACAGTGAATTGTTTGCCAGTTTCAATCAAGTGATGTTTATCTAAGATAAAAGCATGTGGATGATGTGGGATAGTGCCGCGATACACCACCGATTGCCCGTAATCCTCGCAAGCTGGTTCCAAGCCACTTAATTTAAACAGCCGATAAGTGGCAGAAAAAAACTTGATATTGCCAGTGCGCGCCGTTAACTCACTATTGCCAATGGTAATAGGGCGATCAATCACCAAGCGCGGGTCACAAAAGCCCATGGCTTTTGCCAGATTGTGAAAGTCATTCCAGTACAGGGCGCCACTCAAGCATTCGCCATATAAAACAGGGTCTAGCGTGAGTGCTTTGGGGATGCGTCTATCTGCATATACGTCTGAAAAATACAGCTCGCCACCAGGTTTCAGCACACGAAATGCCTCACTTAGTACAGCGGCTTTATCCACTGCCAAGTTAATTACGCAATTGGACACGATAATATCTACACTGTTGTCGTCTAAATCTAATTCGTGCAAACGCTCAATGTAGCCATGCAGAAAAAGCACATTGCTTGTCGCATGACCAAATACTTGACAGTGATGGTCTTGGTGTTGACGCGCCACAGCAAGTTGTTCTTCAGTCATATCTACACCAATGACACGACCTTGCTCGCCGACTAATTTAGATAACACATAAACGTCGCGCCCAGCACCACAGCCGAGGTCAAGTACGGTTAGACCATCTAGCAATTCTGGCAACACCAGGCCGCAACCGTAGTAGCGCATCAGCACTTCATCATGTACTTGTGAGAGGATAGGTTTTACATAATTGGGTAGCCCTGCATCGGTGCAGCAGGCGTTAGTTTGCAAATCCACTGAGCTTGTCAGCGTTGTGCCGTAATATTGCTGGACATTATCTTGTATGTTGCCTTGTTCATTTTTGAGTGTGGTTTCTTGCATTTTATTGCCTCGTTCATTGTTTCGTTAATGTTGCGTTTTTGAGTGAAGTAATATGGCTACGATAGCGCGTTGCCAGCTCTTCAGGGGCACGTCCACGTGCAAATGCCAGTGCTAACTTTCGATTTTCCCATGTGCGCCGCCACCAGCCATCGCGTTGCCAGCGGCGCGGGTCAACAAATATGGGTTCACGCAGGGCGACAAAATTTCCCAGCTGGCGCAAACCTTTGACCAGCGGCACCTCTTCAAATAATGGCCAGGGCGCATGGCCGTCGGCTTCGATATAAGCTTGCCTGGACATAAATAGTCCTTGGTCGCCATACGGAATGCCGAAACGGCAGCGCAGAGCGATGGCAGGCTCCAGAAAAAATGCAGGCCAGGCGCGTGGCACGTCAAAGCGAAAACGGAAATAGCCGCCAATCGCGCCTTTATCGAGTTCCAGCGCCATCATTGAGATAGGGTCTTTTGGCAAGCGAGCATCGGCGTGCAAAAACCACAGTACGTCGCCCTGTGCCAGGGTAGCGCCTGCCAGTAACTGTTTGCCTCTGCAAGGGTCGCTTGCCAGCCAATGTGCGCGATATTGCTGGCATAGCGCTTGGCAGGTCTGGCTGGCGGCACCATCAACCACAATCACCTCGTGCGGGGTGCGCGGCAAATGTTGTATCTGCGCCAATAACTGCGCCAACTTTTTCTCGTCGTTGTAGCAGGGGATAATGATGCTGAAACTAGGCATAGCTGCTTTCAGTTGAATGAATGATTTTGCTATTTAAAACTATTTTGCTGGTTAAACTGTATAACGCGCGCCTCGCTGGGCGTCGGTCATTGACTAGTGCGGTCATTACACGTGACAAATCCTCTGGTTCATCTACATCAAAGCCATGCGCCAGCGTGGCTACAGAATGCCCGGCCTGATGGCAGGAGTAGGCAAGTGCCGCCCCCAAGCGGCCTGTGCTCCATGGCAGATCGGCTAATGCCGGCCACGGCTGGCGGCTCGCCATAATGGATACGCCGCCATCTGCGGTAGGTTTAAGAACGGTGTCGTTATTTAATAAAGCCTCACAGGTTGCAGCAAAATCAGCTTCACTCAGGGCGGGAGCATCGCTGCCTATGTAAACCAGATACTTGAGTCCCCTGGCACGTAATTTGCAATCCAGACTATTTAACCGTTGCCCGAGATTGCCTGCTGCTTGCGGATGAATTTTTATACTTGATTGTAATTCCGGTAACAGCGTCGCAGCCCAGGCATCGTCTGTAGCAGCTGCCGGTGCAATGACAACCGGACCAGGCCAGGCGAGGGCGTCTTCCAGCGCACAGGCAAGTAACGCTTCAGCAATCTGCAGTGCTGCAGTAATCCCCAGTTTGGCAGCCAGACGTTGTTTACCAATACCGGGTGCTGGCCGTTTGCATACTAAAACTAATGTGGCTTCAGTCATGTTGTTTTTCCTGGTCTTGGTTTTGGGGCATGGATTCTTAAATGTTAACATTTATCACTATCTTTGGCTGGCTGTCTAAAAATGCTGTTTGAAAGGCAGTCGTCATATAGTTACTTAGACGTGTGTAAAGCAAAATCCTTACAAAATTTTATGCTTAAGTTGTAACTATTTAGCCATTTTGCAATGTTTGTATTAAAGCTTATAGTGTTTAATATGGTTTTTTGTGATTGGTTTTATAGCCGCTCCCAAAAATAAAGTCATGTATTTGTAGGAGCGATCTTTAGATCGCGAAGGCAATATGGAAATAATCACCAGTTCTTTCGCGATCTAAAGATCGCTCCTACAAAAGTGGTTTGTAGCCAACCATGACTTTAATTTTGGGTTCAGTTATAGTAAACAGGAGTTGTTATCGGTGGAAGCGTATCTGCGATTCGGTATTTTTGTGGGCGTTTACCTGCTTGCTGCGCTGCTGGAATCATTTTTCCCCAAGCGGCCGCCCACACAGCCTAAAGTCAGGCGCTGGATCATCAATTTCAGTCTGGTGGGAATCGATATTCTGGTGCAGCGGTTTACTTTAGGCGCTGCCGCGTATTTAACTGCTGTCTATGCGCAAGACCACGGATGGGGGCTGATGAGCGTTCTGGATCTGCCCTTCTGGGCAGAAGCGCTGATCGCATTCCTGATGCTGGATTTTGCCATTTATTTACAGCATGTGATGTCTCATGCCTTGCCCGTATTCTGGCGGCTGCACAGCGTGCACCATGCTGATCTGGATATTGATGCCAGCAGCGGTTTGCGCTTTCATCCGATTGAAATCCTCGTTTCACTTATCTACAAAGCCGCGATAGTCGCTGCTTTGGGTGCAGACCCTTGGGTTGTTATCGCATTTGAAGTCACACTCAACGGCGCCGCCGTGATTACTCACGCCAACATCCGCTATCCAGATCAGCTGGATTCGCCATTGCGATGGCTGTTTGTCACCCCTAATATGCACCGCGTACATCACTCAATAAACCGTGATGAAATGGATACCAATTTTGGGTTTTTCCTATCGATATGGGATAGACTTTGCGGCACCTATCACCATGCGCCGCCGCGCATGGGCCATGAAAAAGTGTTGCTGGGCCTGCCTTATATTCGGCAACAATCCCGGCTTGGTTTAATGCAATTGCTGTGGCTACCATTTCGAGTGACAAGGCAAACAGCAAGCTTGGGGCTGTCGCCTGATGTGGTGGATGGTGAGGTTAAAAAATGAACGGCTTAATTAGGGAACTTCTGCGGTGACCGACACGGTGAAACTCGATCAGCAACATATTTAAAAACGTGTGGTCTGAGCCTCTATTACTACATACGGCTACGCGGGCTAAAAACAGATGCTCTGCAAGCCGCATGGATATTGAATTATAGGGTATCAATAGTGCAGCGTAATTGCCAAGATAGAGAATTTTACATAGGGCGGATTACGTTACCTAATCCGCTCTATGCGGGCTGGAGAAATACAAAAGTTAAATTACGGTGTAAAAAGCTGGTGGCATCAAGCCTTAAATTAATTTTTTTAACCAGCATGATGAGCCGCGCACGTTATAATAAGTATTCCAATAAAAATTAAGAGGGTAAAAACAATGGCTTATGATGCAATCTATTTCGAGAACCCTCATAATGGCCAAATCAAGGAGGCATCAGTGGGTTTCTCATGGACAACTTTACTTTTTGGCCCATTCCCAATGTTATTTCGAGGGAATTGGAAATGGTTTGCAATTATTTTAATACTTGCCTTGATTACTTTTGGTCTGACAAATCTCATATTCATGTTCATCATCAATAAGCTTTACATTAAAGATTTAATTGGCGATGGATTTAAAGTAAAGTCCATCAAAGTTGGACCACTTAACAAAATTGCTACAGAGATTGGTTTTCCTCTTCCAATTCTTAATGCCTCCTCAGTTACTGCTGATGAAATCACCTCCATTGCACATGGCAATACAGCTAAAGCTGGCGGTGCCAATAATTCATTGCCATGGATTATGATTGGCGTTGTGCTTGTTTTAATGTTTGCATTACTGGGTGGAGAAAAAGAGAAATTACCAGAAACCGAACAGAATGTTGGAACACAAAAGGATCTTGAAAGTGCCTCTTCTACATCCACACCAACCATTTCTTCAATATTTGGATCTGACGACAAGGGTATGAAGGAACTGAAGTTGCTTGAGCAGCGTTGGTATGATGCCATTGTATTAGCTAGCTCCACTCCACGAATTTCTTTAAGCGGCCCAATAAGCAATCTACAATCTATTAGTAGGGATTTAGAGACTACTGAGGTAAGTGATTGCTTGGGAGAAGCAAAAGCATCTTTGTCAGTTGCTATGGCCACTATGGTTCAAGCTAATCTTATGTTCTTACAACAAGACGAATCATCAGCTAATTCATTACATGAAGAAGCAAATAATGAATTTAACAAATATAAACAGCTACGTGATAAGTGTTTATAACCATGACAACTTTTGTTTCATATTCAGCATTTGATAAAGATAAAGTAGAACGGCTGATTGATGACCTTCGAGCACATGGCGTTGATGTATGGTTTGATCAGGATGACTTGTTGGTCGGTGATGATCTAGAAGCCAAAATTGAGGTAGCCATAATGGCTGCAAAAAAAATCATTATTTGTGTCAGCAAGTCTTTTAACGAGAAACCTCCAACTTCATGGGTCAAGGTAGAGCTATCCATAGCCCACCAGAGAGAAACAACAGAAGGTAAAAACTACATTGTGCCTGTACGGTTAGATCGAGGTGCCACTATCCCAGATGAAATAGCTAAACGAGTTTATGCTGATATTTCATCTCAAGAAAAATGGAAAATGAACCTCCCACGGTTAGTTAAAGCATTAAAAGCTACATCACCACCTTGAGGAAAACATGGGGTCAGGTCTTTCATTATCGCATCTCACCATTATTTAACTGCTCATAATTAGAAACTATTCTACTCACTGTAGTGTAATGCACACCAAAATAAGCTAGCGTAGGGCGGATAAGCGAGACCGTAAAGGTCTTCCCCGCTAATCTAAGCCACTAAAGCGGCAAGATTAAGCGTGATAGCGTTATCCGCCGTATGAAAATACCCCATGCGGCGGAATGCGTCGCACCCTTTGACTACACTCTGCCTGCGTAGTATGGCAAATATCACATCTGGCGGATAACGCTACGCTCATCCGCCCTACAACCCCCACAATTTATCCACCAAGAAAACTTTCATCAACTGCAACTTTCAGGCAACATATACCAATGCCTGATTATCGCCGTAACCGTGTGCCTGGGGGCACTTATTTCTTTACCGTAAACTTGCTGGAACGCCGTTCCCGCCTATTTGTGGAGCATATTGAAAACTTGCGCGAAGCGGTGCGTGTGGTGCGCAAAAACAAGCCGTTTCATATTGATTGCTGGGTAGTGTTGCCTGACCACATGCATTGCATTTGGACTTTGCCCATAGGCGATGCGGATTATGCATCGCGCTGGAAAGCCATTAAAACGGCATTTTCAAAAACCATCCCAAAAACAGAGCGTCTATCTGCCGTGCGCCGTGCCAAAGGTGAGCGGGGCATTTGGCAATGCAGATATTGGGAACATACCATAAGAAATGATTTAGATTATGCGGCACATGTGAATTATGTGCATATCAATCCGTTAAAACATGGTTTGGCTAAATGTGTGGCAGATTGGCCATATTCCTCATTTCATCGTTTGGTGGAAGCTGGCGTTTACGCTGAAAATTGGGCGGGTGACGGGAGTGTTGAGATGGATGCAGGTGAGTCATACGGCGGATAGCGCTATGCTCATCCGCCCTACTGATTTTAGCCCGCATAGGGGGCAATTGTTGAAGGAGTTATTTTGCACCAAACCAAATATCGCCATACCACGCGGATGCTGTGGCGCCTGTATTATCGGTGTCGGTCATAATAGCCACTGCGTCTATCTTGCCAGGTTCCGCACCAAAGATACGGCGGTAATCAGTCAGCACATCGCGCTGTTCTTCTACCCATTGCCCAACATGCTCCGAGCCTGACTGCACCGCGATCATACGCGCGTTGCCAGTAAACGCATTGCGCCAGTTACTATCGATAGGCTGTTTGCTTGACCACACATAATTGATAGCGCGAGTACGCCAAAAGGCGACGCCACCTGAAAACACCACGTAAACTCGGGCAGGGTAGTCGTCGCCAGCGCGGGTGCGTTCATCACCACCTGCCAGCACGTTATCAACTTTCCAAGACCAATGAAGAATAGGGGTTTTGCTGAGGTCTATACTTATTTTACGAAATAGCCCGGAAGCAGCTGCTGTACTGTTAGCGTGTAAAGCGGTACGTCCATCCGTGGTTGCAAATGCGTAATATGTCTCACCCGAAAAAATCTTGGTCTGCCAGCTGCTCATTTCTCCTTGCGAAAAACGGGCGACATCAATGCGCTCGCTTGCTGACCATGATAGCAGCGGCAGACAGCAGAGCATGGCCCAATACAGTATTTTTTTCATGGGACACTTTCGAATAGAGACTCAATGAGAAAGGGATCGTCAAAGTGGCGGCGGCCGACGAAAGCAGTGGCGTGGTGTCCCCACTGGCGCATGGCGCCCGGCGAGCGGATGCCCATCGGCCACAGAATAAAGCGTTCGCTACGTTCCGTGCCGGCGATCAGGCCATATTCGCCGAACAGACTATGGTGACCGCCATCGGCGGGCAGGGAGCGTAGTGTATCGTACTCCTCCCATGCCATCGTTTGCGTTTTAGCTGACGATTCTGGCGGTGATTCGTCGTGGTAAACCCGCTGGATGAAGTGGGTGTGGTGGGCAATGCGCAGCACCAGCGGCCGCTGTTCTGGTGCCTGTTGCGGCAGCAGTGGCGATTCAAAGTAGCTGGTGGGTAAGTCGCTACGCAGGCGCAGATGCTGGCTCGGAAAGAATTCATGGTAGCAGCCGCAGTTGTGGATAGCATCAAATAGCCATGGCTCTCCATCGGGGCCCAACGTCACCCGCCAGTTGATGCCGTCTAAGCGTCCTGCGTAGAGATCATTGCCGGGGCGTGCTGGAAACCAGACGATGTAATTGAGTTGCAGCAGTACTTGGTCGCCAAAGCGTGTATGCGAGACCTTGCGGTACAACGTCGGCTGTGCCACATCCACCACTGGTCTGTTATCCCAACGCAACATGCCGACGCGGTCGTCGTTGTCAGCCACGTCAACTTCCCATATTGGGGCGTAGGTGTCGAACAACCGGTCAAGGTCATCGGTCACTGGCGAAGGGATGCCGAGCATATCGCGCGAGCGGTTCAGGATTTCACTCACCTTTGCTGTTTTCATTGTTATGCCGGATGACGTGATGGACGGCGTTACCCAGCGTATCAACTCACCCACAACCGGCAACGCTGCCAACGGTGTAGCAAAAGTATTACGGGTCTCTGTGTGCCAAGCTGCTATGTTGGCAGAGACGATAGGCGCCGTAAGCGGATAGAGGCCGGCTAATCGCCACCAAGTGACGTAGTCATCCGGCACGTGTGCGGCAACAACCAGAGCGGCGCGCCGCTCTGGTTGTGCAAGATCAGCGGTCAATAGGCGCTCGCGGCAGCGGTCTAGTTCGTCACGCAGCGTATCCTTGGAATGACCTGCCACCGATGCGGACAAGTTACGCAGTTCCAGTGCGCGCGCCTCGACATCCAGCGCGGCCATGTGCCCAACCCATGTTGACCACTGCTGCTGATCGCTCAGTTCGTCACGGAACGAGGAGAGCAGGCGTGTCGTGCGCAGGTAGGGAAAACCGGAAATTAGCGATGGTCCATGGTCACGTACTCCAGCGCGCTCGACGGCGGCATCGACCTCGCGGTATAACGTTTGGCAACCAACCAGAGCATCTGCTGCCAGTGGCACTGGAGGTTTCCCCACCGTGGCGCAACCAGCCTGAAGCAATATGACAGGTAGCAGTACAAGGAGCAGCAGACACGCAGCGCCTCGTGAACGTAACGCCTTGATTTCGCACATCGGGTTACTCTCCGGTAACATTGCGCTTAAAAGTGAAGGTTTGCTGGGTTCTGTCAGCAATCAATGCGCTGTTCCCCACACCTTACTCACCCGCGCATCGCGCCCGCAACCATTTCTGTAATATTTATAGCGAATAGGGTTCTTTTTGTAATAGTCTTGATGGTATTCTTCAGCTAGATAAAATCTACTTGCAGGGACGATTTCAGTATAAATTTTGGCAAATTTCCCGCTACGCTCAAGTGCCGCTTTACTGGTTTCGGCAGCTTTTTTCTGGGTCTCATCCTGATAAAAAATTGCACTACGGTACTGATTGCCAACATCGCAGAACTGTTGATCTTTAACCGTTGGATCAATGTGATGCCAGAAATAATCCAGTAACTTTTCATAATTGACCTGTTTGGGGTTATAAGTAATCCGCACGGCTTCGGCATGGCCAGTAAAGCCTTGGCTGACTTGCTTGTAAGTCGGATTTTCAAGGTGACCGCCTGTATAACCAGATTCCGCCATGACGACTCCTGTCAATTTCTCGAAGTCTGCTTCTGAACACCAAAAGCAGCCGCCAGCAAATATGGCAGTCGCCAACTGTGCAGATGGTGGTTTGACTAGAGGTGGGGAATCTCCAGCTGAGCAGTAACTAGCAAGCAGGAGTGCGGTAATCCCGCCAAAAATTCTGCAAGCAAACCTAATAAAATTTTTCATGATATTTTTACACTCTGAGCGCAGGCAGTTTATCAACTTCAGGGATAAACTGCAGAGCCAGCCCATTATTGCAATAACGTAAGCCAGTAGGTGCCGGGCCATCGTTAAAAACATGCCCCTGATGACCGCTACAACGCGCGCAATGATATTCCATTCTCGGCCAAACCAACTTGAAGTCCTGCTTGGTGCCAACGGCTCCCGGTAACGTATCCCAGAAACTGGGCCAACCAGTACCACTGTCGAATTTATGGCTGGACTTGAACAATGGCAAGAAGCAGGCCGCGCAAATAAAAGTACCTGTGCGTTTTTCATGGTTGAGCGGGCTGCTACCCGAGCGCTCGGTATCCTCTTCAAACAGCACGTTATAACGGTCTGACGGCAACAGTGCCTTCCATGCGGATTTGGATTTTGTGAGAGGCTTCACGGAAGCAGTCTCCTTGGCAAAAGCGGGTAGCGTATTGACCAGCCATAGTCCCGATAAATTGCTAATAAACTGACGACGATTCATGATGGCTCCAATTTACACTTCTCAAATTTCGACACTTTCATGTATCAGTCGGTTCGACTTTAAATTCCTTACAACTCATTATCCCAGATTTTCCATTAGCTCGTAATTCCAATGGAAGTCATTAGCGTAAGTATATGATTTACAATAGCTTTATAATAGTTTTTGGATAAAGTTAACTGCATAATTTTAATGTGAAATTTAACCTGTATTTTTAGCTAAATGATGGGTACTAATAAATAACGCTACCTAACGTCATGCTGAGCACCGCGAAGCATCCAGAGGTTTTTGAAGCGATGCTGCTGGATGCTTCGCGGTGCTCAGCATGACGGGGGTTTGAGTTTTTAGGTTCTAATGGAAAATCTGGGTTAAAAACAAAAAATAGCGCTGACCTATATACGCTTGATTTTTGTTTTCTGATTTAACCAGGAAAGAAGCCCAATGGGGTTTCTTCCAATGGAAAGGTTATCGCGAAGCATAAAAGGTATGGTAATTCTTTCGACGTATTACGCTTTGCTAATACGCCCTATGCAGGCTAAATGTTTGAACATGATTTATGCCGCCAAATTGAGTATGGCGTTTAAAAAACTAGAGCCATCTTTTGTGAGTAACCAACCCAGAACAAAGCAATTGATGACAACGGTCGCTCCAAATACGGTTTGAAATTCTACTTTCTTTGACTTATGACGCAACGTTTTTTGTGCAAGCAAGGCTCCAGGCCAACCTCCGACCAAGGCGAACAAATGCAAGGTGCTTTCTTGAGTTCTCCAGCGATTTTTTTGCGCTGCTGCTTTGTCTATTGCATACGCAAGGAAAGCAACAGTGCTTGTCGCTAAGTAAAGACCGATTATCGCGAATGGAAGCCGACCTGTTAGCACCAACAATGCCAGGAAAAGACAAAACAAAAAGGCAAAAATGGTATCAAATGACTTCGTTTTTTTGAGGGCGTTATCAGTAACGCGCTCACCTACGAACCGAATGTTTTCTGCAGACAGTCGACGTTTTCCATCTGTCGCAAGCTCATAGGTGATTGAATCACCTTCCATGGGTCGATGCGAGCGGTTAGAAAAGGCTTTTATATGCACAAATGCTTTTTCACCACCGCCATTAGGTATAACAAAGCCAAACCCCTGGTCGTCTTTCCAGCTGGTGATTTTTCCCTGATAACGCATAAGTGCGCTTGAAATCACTAATGTGAGATAGGCTTCATGGTTTAATGATGCCCAACAACTTCGCCCGTTTTTAATTTGTACTTGGTTCCACAATAAGGGCAAGCGACATGCCCGGTTTTGGCAATATCTAGAAACACGCGTGGATGAGATGACCATAGTGCTACTTCTTCAGTCGGGCAGTGTAGCGGTAGGTCTTTAGCGCTGACTTCGATTTCTTTTATGTTGGACATATTAGTTTTTCTCGCAGTATTGTTGTACCAATGGGTTACACCAAAGTTAACCAACCTGCATGTTCGGCCGATTTACCTGTCACGACATCAAAATACAATTTTTGTAATTGTTTAGTAATTGGGCCGGCCGTACCTGCGCCAATGCTGCGGCGATCAAGCTCGCGGATAGGCGTGACTTCAGCCGCAGTGCCAGTAAAGAATGCTTCATCTGCGCCATACACTTCATCACGCGTGATGCGTTTTTCAATCACGGGAATACCTAATTCACCAGCCAATTGAACAATGGTGTCGCGGGTGATGCCTTCTAGCGCGCTGGTGAGGTCTGGGGTATAGAGTTTGCCATTGCGCACGATAAATACGTTTTCGCCTGAACCTTCTGCTACAAAGCCGTCAACATCAAGTAGCAACGCTTCTTCGTAGCCATCTTGCGCCGCTTCCTGGTGCGCTAAAATGCTGTTCATGTAGTTGCCGTTAGCTTTGGCCTTACACATGGTGACGTTTACGTGGTGGCGTGCGAATGATGATGTTTTGACACGAATGCCATTGTCCAATGCATCTTGTCCCATGTATGCGCCCCATTTCCACGCGGCAACAATTACGTGGGTTGAGAGTGTTTTTGCTGAAATACCCATCGCCTCAGCACCGTAAAACGCCATTGGGCGCAGGTAAGCAGATTCAAGGTTGTTGTCACGCACGGCTGCTTTTTGCGCTTCCATCATTTCTTCTTTAGTGAACGGCATTTTCATCTGCAATATGTGTGCAGAGCGAAATAATCTGTCTGTGTGTTCTTTTAAGCGGAAAATGGCAGTGCCTTTATCTGTTTTATAAGCACGCACGCCTTCAAATACGCCCATGCCATAGTGCAAGGTGTGGGTTAAAACATGGGTTGTGGCATCGCGCCAGTTGACCATTTTTCCATCATACCAAATTACGCCGTCGCGGTCTGCCATACCGCCAGAAGTTGCTACAGGGTTCGCCATGCTTTATCCTTAAAGTGCTTGAGTTTTGCAAAAAAACATTATTGTAAACGAGTGCGCACTTGCTTTGCAGTATATTCTTAATTTTGCGCGTAAAATTACACGCTTAAATGCTTTTACTCAAGGAGTGGTGATGCGAAATTTATTGTTGGCAGTATTGATGATGGTATTAAGTGCATGTCAGCCCACGGCTCAAAATAGCCAATTTATCGCTACCGATATTACAGGTGCAGATTTTGCGCAAACCTTAAATTTAACTGACCACACAGGTAAGCCACGTTCGTTAACGGATTTTAAAGGTAAGGTAGTCGCCCTGTTTTTTGGCTATACGCACTGCCCGGACGTTTGCCCCACCACCATGGCGGATTTTAAACAAACCATGAAGTTGTTAGGTGCGCAGGCAGATGAACTGCAAGTACTTTTTGTTACACTGGACCCTGAACGCGATACGCAAGAAGTGCTAGCGCAATATGTGCCTGCGTTTGATACGCGGTTTATTGGTTTGCGCGGTAGTACAAAAGAAATCGATGAGACCGCAAACAATTTTAAAATTTTTGCTGCCAAGGTCGAAAGTAAAGGTAAAAGTGCTTATACCATAGACCATAGTGCTGGGGTTTATGTGTTTGATAAAACTGGAAAAATTAGGCTTTATGTAGATTATGGAACAAAGCCTGCCGATATTGCAGCCGATATTAAAAAGTTGCTTTAAATAGATGTTGTTTTTTTTAGTTAATGCGTATTTTATATTTGATGTAATTTAGGCGACCAAGCTTTCAACTCTTTTTCTGCTACTTTGTAATCAGGGTAAATACTTGTTACTACCGCCCAAAACTTGGCTGAATGATTCATTTCTTTTAAGTGCGCCAGCTCGTGGCAAATCACATAATTGATAATATGCGGTGGTGCTTGCAATAAACGCCAATTGAGTCGTACTTCTTTTTTTGAGTTGCAACTGCCCCAGCGTGAGCGTGCGTTGGATAAAAATAGAGTAGGGACTGGTACACCTAGTTTGGTCGAAAATAAAGCTAAACGCCTAGAAAAATCTGTAAGCGCCTGTTTTTTGTACCATTGCAACACCTTGCGTGCCACTGCGGTGGGTTCGTTGTGATTCGGCATCGCCAATTGCAAAATTCCAGGGGCATAATCAACGGTTCGGGAACGTGCATCATGCTGAACCGCTAGTGCGATTGTGTTACCTAGTAGCAATAGTTGCTCGCCATGTTGCCATTGCATAGCGGGGACTTTATTTGCGCTTAACGCGTCTAGTTTTTTGCGTATCCAGTCTGCTTTTTGCACAATCAGGCTTTCAAGATGCGATTGCGAAATACGTTTGGGCGCATGTATCACCAAACCTGTAGCGGTGATTTTCAGCCCGACAGTTCGGCGTTGACGACGCTCTAATTGGTAATGTAATTGTCGCCCACAGGGCAGTATAAGGGTGTGGTGCATACGCTAATCACACGTTTAATGTTGCCATTTCAGTTTCAATCCAATGCTCAACTTGTTTGTTCAACGCATCGGCTTTTAAACCGGTGGTTTGAATGGCTTTGCCAATGTGTAGTTGGATGATGCCTGGTTTTTTGATAAATGAATTTTTTGCCCAATATTCCCCTGCATTGTGTGCGACAGGCACCACTTGAGTTCGGGTATGTGTTGCTAACCATGCGCCGCCGATGTGGTATTTGCCATGCTCACCCGGTGCTTTACGTGTACCTTCGGGGAATATAACCACCCAAAAGCCTTTGTCTAATCTTGCCTTGCCCTTAGCTACTAACTTTTTCAATGCATCGCGGCCAGCACTTCGATCAATGGCTATCGGTGATGACATGGCTAAGCCCCAGCCGAAGATTGGGATCAACAATAATTCACGTTTGAGCACATAAACCTGGGTAGGAAAAATGGCTTGAAACGCCAGCGTTTCCCATGCGGATTGATGCTTTGCAAGAATAATGCTGGGTGAAGTCGGCATGTTTTCCAACCCGGTAATTTCATGGCGAATATTGCACGTGATGCGCAACCACCACAGCATACTGCGTGCCCAGCCAGAAATTAACACGTTGCGGGTGAGTGGGTTAAGTGGCAGTGAAAGTAATGCAATGAGCGTGAATATGGGCGCAGTAATGATTTGCCCCAATAAAAATAGTAATGAGCGCAAAAATAGCATGGTTAGGTGTTTTCTGAAATGATATGTTGCACCGCTTCATTTAAGTTGGCAAAGACCAACGTGTTTGCTGGCAGATTACCAGCCTTAAGTGTTTCTTCCCCTTTGCCAGTGCGCACTAAAATTGGTTGGCAGCCAGCGTTGGCAAACGCTTGTAAGTCTTTTAAGGCATCACCAATAGCGAAAACTTGATTCAATTCCACTGAAAAGCGTTTGCCGATTTCTTTAATCATGCCAGTTTTTGGTTTGCGGCAATCGCAATGGTCGTCAGCCGAGTGTGGGCAGTAAAATACAGCGTCAACGCGTCCGCCAACAAGCGCTAATTCACGGTGCATTTTATCGTGAATACTATTGAGTGTTGCCATATCAAATAAACCACGGCTGACACCAGATTGATTAGTGGCAATAGCGACCCTAAAACCTGATTGATTCAGCAAGGCAATGGCTTCAAGGCTGCCAGCGATAGGAATCCACTCGCTTGGATTTTTAATAAAATTGGCGGAATCTTTGTTGATGACACCGTCGCGGTCGAGGATGACGAGTTTCATAGGGTTACTCCGTCATTGCCATTACCGTTCCCTGAGCTTGTCGAAGGGTGGCGGTAAATTGAACAAGAAAGTAGATTGTCACTACCCTTCGACAAGCTCAGGGAACAGCGGGAATGGCGAAATCGAGGCATAGTGATTAACCCGCCAACTTAGATAAATCCGCCACGCGGTTCATGGTCTGGTGCAAAGTCGCCAATAATCCTAGCCGATTTGCCTTGAGCGCAGGGTCATCTGCATTCACCATCACGTTATCGAAGAAATCATCCACCGGCGTTTTTAATGCTGCCAATGCTTGAAGCGAGGCTGTGTAATCGCCATTTTCAAATAATTTATCAGCTTCTGGTCTTACTTTAGTTAAGGCAGTGTTGAGCGCAATTTCAGCAGGCTCTTGCAGCAGGCTTGCGTTTACTTGAGCGGGTACTTCACCCTCTACTTTTTTCAGAATATTGCCTACGCGCTTATTGGCCGCGGCTAGGGCAGAGGCTTCTGCCAGCTCAGAGAAAGTACGCACAGCAGCAAGACGTTGAGGCACTTCACTTAACAATGCTGGGTCGAGTGATAACACTGCATCTACTTCTTGTGGCGTAGCACCGTGTTCGCGTAAATTGACACTTAGGCGGTCAAAACAAAACTCTTTGATAGCTTGTACTGTTGATGCGTTGTTGCCAGATTCATTAGCAAATTCTGATAGCACATTTTGAATAAGCTTTTCAAATGGTAATGGCAATTTGTTTTCAATCAGCATGCGGATAATACCCAACGCTTGGCGGCGTAATGCGAAAGGATCTTTGTCGCCAGTCGGTTTTTCACCGATGCCAAATAGGCCAACTAAGGTTTCCAGTTTGTCTGCCAACGCAACGGCGATACCCACCTGGTTACGAGGTAAATCGTCGCCGGCAAAACGTGGTTTATAGTGGTCTTCAATCGCAAAAGCCACGTCGTTATCCAAGCCTTCATGCTGAGCGTAATAACGCCCCATTATGCCTTGCAACTCTGGAAACTCTCCTACCATGTCGGTAATTAAATCCGTTTTCGCCAGTTGTGCTGCGAGGCCGGCTTTTGCTGCCAAATCAGCACCACCTAGTTGCAGGCCAATGGCGATTGCGATTGCACCTACGCGTTCAGTACGCTCACCTTGTGAGCCTAGCTTGTTGTGGTAAACCACTTTATTTAAGCTGGAAATACGTGATTCCAATGTTTTTTTACGGTCTTGGTCAAAGAAGAATTTAGCATCGGCCAAGCGTGGGCGCACCACGCGTTCATTACCGCCAATCACCGCGCTTGGGTCAGCAGGGCTGATGTTAGACACAATCAGAAACTTGTTGGTCAATTTTCCGTTGCTATCGAGTAGCGGGAAGTATTTTTGATTCGCCTTCATGGTGAGAATCAAACATTCTTGCGGTACTTCCAGGTAAACTTCTTCAAATTGGCCAAGCAATACATTAGGGCGTTCTACCAAAGCGGTGACTTCATCTAACAGTGCGTCATCTTCAATCGGTTTAAGACCTTGCCTAGCTGCTGCCGCATTAAGTTGGCGTTCAATTTCAGCACGGCGCTCGGCAAAGCTGGCAATTACAGCACCTTCGGTTTTAAGTTGCGCGGCATAGCTATCAGCATTTTTTAAGATAACGGGTGATACTGCGGCTTCAAACCTGTGACCTTGCGTTTGGTTGCCGGCAGTTAAGCCAAGCACGCTAATGGCGACAACATGATCACCATGCAATGCAACCAAGCCATGCGCGGGGCGTACAAAATTAACGCTGCTCCAGCCATCCGCCAATTGGTAGGTCATGACCTTAGGAATTGGTAATTTTTGAATCGCTTCTTCAATGGCTTTTTGCAAGCCATCGTTAAGTACAGCACCTTTTTGTGTGACTTCTAAAAACAAGGCTTCGTTTTTACCATCCATTTGTTTGGTCAGTCTGGGTACGGCAGCCTCATCTAAGCCCATCCCATTTAGGCGTTTGACTAGAGCTGGTGTGGCGTTGCCATTAGCATCTAAACCCACGCTCACGGGCATGAGTTTTTGTGTAGAGGTTTTATCTGGCGCTACCGCAAGAATGTTAGTGGCATGTACGGCTAAACGGCGTGGCGAAGCATAAGCCGTTACAACGGCATTTTCCGCGCTTAAACCTTGTGCTTTAAGTGACTCGAACAATACGCTGGAAAAAGCTTCGCCTAGCTTATTTAAAGCCTTAGGCGGTAATTCTTCTACAAATAATTCTACGAGTAAATTTTTTTCTGACATTTTTCTATTCCGGTTTATGTAGGAGCGCAATAAATTGTGCTTCTACAGGTTACGCTGCTTCTTTTTTCTTTAAATCTGCTAACACTTCATCCGCCCAATCTTTTGGCGCCATTGGGAAGCCAAGTCTGGCGCGACTATCCAAGTAGCTTGCGGCGACTGATCGTGCCAAGTTGCGAATGCGTCCAATGTAACCCGCGCGTTCGGTCACAGAAATCGCGCCGCGTGCATCCAGCAAATTAAACGTATGTGCGGCTTTAAGCACTTGTTCGTAAGCTGGAAGGGCGAGTTTATTTTCAACTAAATGTTGTGCCTGTTTTTCATGCGCGTTAAATGCGGTAAACAAAAATTCAGCATCTGAATGTTCAAAGTTGTAGGCACTTTGTTCTTGTTCATTTTGCAGATACACGTCGCCGTAGCTTAAACGCTCCCCATTTAAACCCGTTGTCCAAGTTAAATCATAAACGTTATCCATCCCTTGCAGATACATGGCTAAGCGCTCTAAACCGTAAGTGATTTCGCCGGTGATGGGTTTGCAGTTAATGCCGCCCACTTGTTGAAAATAGGTGAATTGTGTGACTTCCATGCCGTTCAGCCAGACTTCCCAACCTAAGCCCCATGCGCCTAGGGTTGGGTTTTCCCAGTCGTCTTCTACAAAGCGGATGTCATTCTTTTTTAAGTCAAAACCTAGTGCTTCAAGTGAACCTAAATAAAGTTCCAAAATGTCCGCAGGTGCGGGCTTGAGTACCACTTGAAATTGGTAGTAGTGCTGCAAGCGATTTGGATTTTCACCATAACGGCCATCTTTCGGGCGGCGGCTGGGCTGTACGTAGGCGGCTCTCCATGGCTCTGGGCCGAGGGCGCGTAAAAAGGTAGCGGTGTGCGATGTGCCAGCGCCGACTTCCATATCATACGATTGCAACAAGGCGCAACCGCGTTCAGACCAGTAATTTTGCAGCGTGAGAATAATTTGTTGAAATGTTAAAGCCATGATGGTTTGATTAAACTTAATGTTTACTAAATGGGCGAAAAGGTGAATTTTACTTTGTTTTTCAGTCTTACCATAGGTTTTAACTTGATGATTTAATGAGCGCCATCGCGTTACGTCGCCAAATAAATGCAATCACGCTAAAACAAAACAGAACCAGCGGCCAGTTACCCCAGTGTACATAAGGTGTGCTGCCGGCATAACCCTGTGCTGTGCCGTTGAGTGAGGTTTGTGTAAAGTGTGGCGCATGCGCAATCACATAACCTTTGTGATTAATGATGGCAGTGGCGCCCGTGTTGGTGGCACGTAACATCATACGCCCGGTTTCTAGCGCGCGTGCCTGCGAAAACTGCATGTGCTGATCAGCCGCATAAGAAGTTCCGTACCATGCATCGTTGCTCACATTCACTAGCAGGGTCGCGGCTGGTAATTGGCGGATAATTTCTTCGCCAAATACATCTTCATAGCAAATATTTACCGCAACTTTTTCACCTGCGATCGGCATGGGCTGTTGATACTTGTCGCCGCGCGATAAATCGCTTAATGGCATGTTGAGTAAGTCGCGGTATATCCAGCCAAACGCGATTTTAAATGGTATAAATTCACCAAACGGCACCAGGTGTGATTTGCGATATACCGCAGATTTTGAGCTGCCGATACTGAATACGCTGTTAAAGTATTCGCCATTTTCACGTTCTACTAGCCCGACCAAAATATCGCCTTGATTTTTGATGGCGTGTTGCTGCAAACGGGTGTCCATTTCAACTGGAAGCTCACTCGATAGCACAGGTAGCGCGGTCTCTGGCATGATAATTAACTTGGCTTTACTGGCTTCTGCCATGGTGAGGTATTGATTGAGTGTGTGCTGAGCGATTTCAGGATTCCATTTCATATCTTGTGCAATATTGCCTTGCAATAAACTCACGCTGAGCGGGTCGCCGCTCGGCGCAGTCCATTCAACCAGTTTCAATAAATAACCTGAGACAATAATGAGTATTAGCGCGGCAATACTGTTGCGTCGCCAAATCATGGCGGCTGGTTTTTTGGCAAACCAGAATGCAGTCAAACTGGCAATAAATACCGTAATCAGCGTCACGCCATACACGCCTATTATTGGCATGTAGCCGGCTAATGGACTATGTGGAACTTGGCTGTAACCAATAGTGAGCCATGGAAACCCGGTAAAAATCCAGCTTCTCACCCAGTCTGATAATGCCCAGAATACAGGGATGGCAATGATCATTGCATCATGATTACTGTTAGAAATGCGCTTACTGAGTGCGCCGACTGCTGCAGGAAATAACGCCATAAAGGCGGCTAACACAAAAGTTGAAAAGCCTGCCATGAAGCTTGGCATACCACCAAAAGTGTGCAGGCTAATGTAGATCCAGTAAATACCTGCGCCAAATAGCCCCAGCCCATACACAAAGCCGGCAAGTGCAGCTTGCTTGGGGCTGTCAGTCGAACACCAGAAATAACATAAACCAATCAGCGAAACGATACTGGCTGGGTAAAAATAAAACGGCGAAAAACCTAATACGCTGAATGCGCCGAGTAGAAGTAAGGAGAATAATTTGAGCAATTTGTGCGTGGTAAATAATGACATGGGCCCAATTGTAGCTTGTTACGGGTTTAGATAACAAAAATTAACATCAAATTGGCGCACTAAGATTGACCGCTTGGGATTGACAGCTTGGATGCTTAAGACCTATATTTAGCCTGCAAAAAACGTTAGGTTGATCAGTAGCAAATTTTAAGCTGAATATGGATTATTTTATTAGGGGAGATGGGCATGAGTATCGCGTCAGAATTTAAACAATTTGCTTTAAAAGGCAATGTAATGGACTTGGCCGTGGGTGTCATTATTGGCGCTGCGTTCGGTAAAATTGTTGAGTCATTAGTAGGCGATATTATTATGCCGCTGATCGGAAAAGTTATCGGCAGTGTTGATTTCACCAATATGTTTGTAGCGTTAGCCGCAATTCCAGAAGGCAACGTAGGCACTTATGCTGCGTTAAAAGCGGCGGGTGTGCCAATGTTGGCTTATGGCAATTTTTTGACGATTGTTATTAACTTTGCTATCTTGGCATTTGTTATTTTTATGTTAGTAAAACAAATGAATCGACTCAAAAAAGCCGAGGAGGCAGCAGTGCCAGCGCCAACACCAGAAGATGTTGTGTTGTTGCGTGAAATCCGTGACGCTTTGAAAAAATAACGTATTGGAATAAAAGGGCGAAACAATTAAAAAGGGCTGTTAAGCCCTTCTTAATTTTATGAATCGTATGGTTTATTGAGGAAATTCGTATTGCTTGCCACTTTCAGGGCCTTCTGCGCCATCGTTGTTCAAAAATGCGACCATCACGACTTTATCATCAATAAAATCTAACTCGGTTGTTTCGTAATAAGCACCATCGGCTGCCGTGTTAATAAAGTGATATAACCAAATAGAAGCCACGACCTTGCCTGTACTTTTTATTTTTACATCATCTGCTTTAGCCGGTTCGCCAAACTGCTCGATTATTTCCGCCTTGGTGAATTTATTGATCGACTTAACAAAGTCTTGCTCTAACGTTGGAATTTCTGCTTTATTGGTAAGAATTTCTTCTGCAACAACTGTCTGAACTAATGAAAATTGCGCAATAGCCAGCCACGCAAGTACTAAATGTTTCATGATGAACTCCAGCGAATGTTAGTGGTTTTAACTAAATGGCCCGTAATATCTATGAACTAACCAGTTCTGGTTTAGTTCCGCTGGTTTTGCAAGTGGCTCCAGTTTTTCTGGCGAGTCGATTATGCCGCGTCTGGTTCGGTTTCTTTTGATATGACTTCAACTAAAATGCTGTGCAGGCGACGGCTATCAGCACGTAACACCTTGATATGCAGTCCGCTAAACGTGATTTCGTCATTACGTTTTGGTAAGTGGCCGAATTGATTGACCACCAAGCCACCAATGGTAGAAAACTCTTCGTCACTCAATGCCGTGCCAATAATTTCGTTAAAATCGGCAATTTCGGTGAGCGCTTTAACGCGATATTGACCATCAGCATTTTGAATAACGTTATCTTCGTCTTCGTCGTAATCGTATTCATCTTCAATGTCGCCGACAATTTGCTCTAATACATCTTCAATCGTCACCATGCCAGCCACGCCGCCATATTCGTCCACTACAATGGCAATATGGTTGCGGTTACTACGAAACTCTTTGAGTAATATATTTAAGCGTTTAGATTCAGGAATAAACACTGCGGGGCGTAGCATATCGCGCACTTCAAAGTCTTCACCTGCGTAATAACGCAACAAATCTTTAGCGAGCAAAATGCCAATGACGTCATTTTTGTTGTCTTCAATGACAGGGAAGCGCGAGTGAGCGGTTTCAATGACGTGGGGAATAAATACTTCGGGCGTGTCGGTGATGTCGATGACATCCATTTGAGAGCGCGGAATCATAACGTCGCGCACTTGCATTTCACTTACTTGCAGCACACCCTCAATCATGGCGAGGGAATCTGCATCCATCAAGCTGTTTTCGTAGGCGCCATGCAGCAACTCTACTAACTGCTCGCGATCTTCAGGTTCGCGTAATAAAAAATGACTTAAACGTTCCAGCAAGCTGGGCTTGTTACTTACTTTGTTGTTACTTGCTTTATTGTGACTTAACTTTTCCGACTCGGTAGCCATGCTGTAGGCACCCTATGTAATGAGATAAGGTGAAGGATACCCTAATTTTGTGATAATTGCAGTTTCTATCCCTTCCATCAGTTCAGCCTGTGCTTCATTTTCATGGTCGTAGCCATGCAAATGCAAAATACCGTGTACAGTTAAATGGGCGTAGTGGGCGTGTAATGCCTTGTTTTGCGCCTTTGCCTCTGCTTCAACCACAGGCGCACAAATAATAATGTCACCCATTAAATGTGGTTCTTCGGTCAGTGGAAACGTGAGTACATTGGTGGCGTAGTCTTTATCGCGATAGGTGTTGTTCAGTGCGCGCCCTTCAGCTTCATCTACGATACGGATGGTGACTTCGGTATCTACACGTAACGCTGTTTTTGCCCACTGGCGAAATTGACTCGCAGTAGGCAGATTGGTCTGATTTGATGCATATTGAATGGATGCGTGTAGTTTGGGCATTGAGTTTTAATCGTTATTTTGATTGCAAGTCAGTGCCGTCAGTATAGGGAAAGCGCACATGACCATAGCGTACGATGAGAATTGCCAGCGCAATCAATAGAATTGAACCTGACAATGCAAACATCCTCATCGCATCAAGCTCTTTGATGTCCAATACCAGAAAGCGCGCCAAAGCAATAATGCCAATATAGAGCGGATACCTCACTGGCAGGCTGCCTGCGCTCAGGTAGTGATTGAGCATGGACATTACTTCGAGATACAAAAACAGCAACAGAATATCGCCTACGGTAATCGTGCGTGCTTGCCAAATATGTGTAATAGCCTGAAATACCGCAAAAATAGAGGCAAGGCCAATTACAATGAGCACAATTTGTCCCGCCACGCTCAGGCTACGCTGCATTACTTTGCTAAATCTATTGGGTGTCATTTTTATCCCTGAGCCAAGCCGTTACGATATTTGATAATATCTTGATTGGATTAAAACACAAAAGCAAGCAGTATTAAGCGCTTGCGTGCTGGTTCTAGTCTTTGTTTTTATGCTCGTACTCTTCATAAGCATTCACAATTTTCTGTACCAACGGATGCCGTACTACATCGCCAGATAAAAAATGCGTCATGGCGATACCTTTGATATCTTTTAAAACTTTTTGCGCTTCTACCAAACCGCTTTTTTGATGTTTTTGTAAATCAATTTGCGTTACATCACCCGTAATTACCGCTTTAGTGCCAAAGCCGATACGCGTTAAGAACATTTTCATTTGTTCGGGCGTGGTGTTTTGTGCTTCATCTAAAATAATAAAGCTTTGGTTGAGCGTGCGGCCACGCATGTAGGCGAGCGGGGCGACTTCAATTGCGCCACGCTCAAACATTTTATTCACGGTGTCGTAACCTGCTAAATCGTACAAGGCGTCATACAAAGGGCGTAAATACGGATCAACTTTTTGGTTTAAATCGCCCGGTAAAAAGCCTAATTTCTCGCCAGCTTCAACCGCTGGGCGCACCAGCACAATGCGTTTAACGCGGTCACGGCTCATCGCATCCACCGCACACGCAACCGCCAAATAAGTTTTACCCGTACCTGCCGGACCAATGCCAAACGTAATGTCGTGGTCTTGAATTTGTTGCAAATACGCTACTTGGCGCGGTGTGCGTCCATGCAGGTCACCGCGGCGCGTCATCAGTACGGGCATGGCAGAGGTTGCCACATCTTCAGGTTTTAATTTATCGATTTCTACCAAGCCCAATTGTATGTTTTCTAACTCAATCGGTTTTTTGGCGCGGATGTAGAAGTTTTCAATCAACTGAACGGCAAGACGCGTGTTTTCTAATTTACCACTTACGTTAAACGTGCCGCCACGGCGGTTGATGTTCACCTCAAGTGCGGTTTCAATCTGCTTGATGTTTTCATCCAAGGCACCACAGAGGTTGGCCAAGCGGACATTGTCTTCAGGTTGTAAGGTGATTTCCATGTTTAAATAAGACCTAAATGATTTCGCCTAATAAGCGGCGCGGGTTTGATACATCGGTAATTTTCACATGTACAAATTGATGAATCAGGCTGGCATCGCCTGCAATATCTACCACGCGATTGTTGTCTGTTTTACCTGCCAGTAAGTCACTGTTTTTCCATGATGCGCCTTCAATCAGCACGCGTTGTGTGGTGCCTAGCATGGCTTGTGAGATGGCTTTGGCTTGTGCCTCGTTAATGGTTTGCAGTTTAGTTAAGCGCGCCAATTTAACTTCTTGCGGGGTGTCATCTTTCAAAAAGGCGGCAGGTGTGCCAGGGCGTGGGCTATATAAAAAGCTGAAGCTGGCATCAAAACCAACGTCTTGCATCAGTTTTACTGTCGCTTCAAAATCGCTTTCCGTTTCACCTGGAAAGCCGATAATAAAATCGGATGTAAACGTTAAATTAGGGCTGGCAGCGCGCAACTTACGAATGATTGATTTGAATTGCAACGCAGTGTAATTGCGCTTCATCGCCATTAAAATACGGTCAGAACCCGCTTGTACGGGCAAATGTAGCTGTACCGCCAATTTTGGAATGTTAGCAAAACAATCAATCAGCCTTTGATTCATCTCATTGGGGTGGCTGGTAGTGAAACGTATGCGTTCTATTTGCGGGATTTCAGCAATGGTTTCAATCAGCATCGCCAAATCTGCTTCAACACCATCGTATTCAGTGCTGTAAGCATTCACATTTTGTCCCAGCAAGGTGATTTCTTTTACACCTTGTTCTGCCAGTTGTACGGCTTCGGTCAAAATATCTGCAAACGGGCGTGAGACTTCTTCTCCGCGCGTATATGGCACTACGCAAAAACTGCAATACTTGCTACAGCCTTCCATAATGCTTAAAAATGCGCTGGCACCTTCTACACGCGGTGGTGGCAGGTGGTCAAATTTTTCAATTTCAGGAAAGCTGATATCCACTTGCGATGAATGGCTGTCTTGGCTTTTTTTAATCATCTCAGGCAAGCGGTGCAAAGTCTGCGGGCCAAATACTACATCTACATACGGCGCACGTTTGATGATGTTTTCACCTTCTTGCGACGCAACACAGCCACCCACACCAATTACCAGATTTGGATTTTTTTCTTTAAGCGAAATAAAACGCCCTAAGTGGCTGAATACTTTGTCTTCCGCTTTTTCACGTACGGAACAAGTATTAAGCAAAATGACATCGGCATCTTCAGGCGTCAAGGTTTCTATCATGCCGTCAGATGATGCAAGCATATCCGCCATGCGCGATGAATCGTATTCATTCATTTGGCAGCCGAAGGTCTTAATAAAAACTTTTTTGGGTGTGTTCAAGGGCGTGATGCTCAATTTTAAAGTGTAATTTTAGCGTATTTGGCCATTAGCCACACGCAAAGTTGCTTGGTAGCAGGTAAAATAGCTTTATCTTAATACCCATATTTCAACATGCAAGCATTCCCCATTTTTTTAAATATCAAAAATCGTTATTGTGTTGTAATCGGCGGCGGTGATGTGGCTGCGCGTAAAATTAACATGCTGCTTAAAGCCGACGCTGATGTGACGGTTGTTTCGCCAAGCGTGGTTGATGCAATACAAGTGCTAATCGAAGATAAAAAAGTTAAGCTTATTAAAGCACATTTTGAACAAAGTCAGCTAGTAGGCGCATGTTTGGTGATTGCTGCCACGGATAATCAAGCTGTTAACGAAGCCGTTTCTCGCGATGCACAAGCCCTGAATGTTCCCGTCAATGTCGTCGATGCACCAGATTTATGCACGTTTACCATGGGGTCGATTATTGAGCGTAGCCCGGTGGTGATTGCAGTTTCTAGCGAGGGCAATGCGCCCGTGCTGGCACGTTACATTCGCACCAAAATTGAGACGATGTTGCCTGCGGGCTATGGGCGTATTGCTGAAATAGCAGGTGAATTTAGAGATAAAGTAAAGCTCAAGTTTGCCACAACGCAGGAGCGGCGTATTTTTTGGGAAGACGTATTGCAAGGCCCTATGGTCGAGCGCGTATTGTCTGGCCAAGAACAAGCAGCGCGTGAGTTGCTGCAGCACTTAATTGATGACCCAGATATTGCAGCCCATAAAGGTGAGGTGTTTTTAGTGGGCGGTGGCCCTGGCGATCCGGATTTACTCACATTTAGAGCGTTACGCCTGATGCAGCAATGTGACATTTGTGTGTATGACAAACTGGTGAGCCCAGAGGTGATGGCGCTGGTACGGCGTGATGCAGAGCTGATTTATGTGGGTAAGTCACGCGACCAGCATACGTTGCCGCAAGAGGAAATTAACGAACTTTTAGCTAAGTTAGCATTGCAAGGTAAGCGTGTGTTGCGCTTAAAAGGCGGTGATCCATTCATATTCGGCCGTGGCGGTGAGGAAATTGAAACCTTAATGGCACGCGGCGTGCCGTTTCAAGTGGTGCCAGGCATTACCGCAGCTAATGGTGTTTCTAGCTATGCGGGTATTCCGCTTACGCACCGTGATTACGCCCAAGCCTGTTTGTTTATAACTGGGCATTTAAAAGCCAAAGAGAACTCAAAAGAGCTCACGTTAGATTTGGATTGGGTGGCGATGTCTCGCCCAAGGCAAACCGTCGTGATCTATATGGGCTTGGTGGGTTTGGCGCAAATATGTGAAAAGCTGATTGAACATGGAGTGCCTGCTGATATGCCCGTTGCCGTGGTGCAACAAGGCACAACACAAAGGCAAAAGGTGGTGGTTGCTACCTTGGCTGACTTGGCTGAAAAAGTAACTGCAGCGGGTTTAAAACCGCCTTGCTTAACCATTATTGGTGAAGTCGTAAAATTGCGAGAGAAATTGTCTTGGTTTGAGCCTAATTCTTAATAGGAATACTCAGCCGTGCCTCTAGCCCACCCTCTGGTCGGTTAATCAGCTCAAGTTTGCCATGGTGCAGTTTTGCAATGCGGTCAGCAATGGCAAGGCCTAGCCCGCTACCGCCTGCGTTGCTACGTGCGGTATCAAGTCGCTCAAATGGTTTTAGCAATTTTTTAACGTGGCTTTCAGGAATGCCAGGACCATTGTCAAATATGCTAATCACAATACAATCTGCCATAATTTGACTGGTCACGCGCACATGCCCGCGACCGTAGGCATAGGCATTACCAACCAGGTTGTCTAATAAGCGTTGCATCGCCAGCGGCTTGACCGGCACAACGTAAGTGGGCGCTAACTGCACCACTAAATCGCGCCCAGCGCGCGCTTGGCGGTCATGCAGTGCCTGCAACAGCGTATTGATGTCTATCATTTGTGTAGGCTCGCCTTCTACTCCTTTCACAAAATCTAAAAACTGATGAATGATGTTGTCCATATCGGCAATGTCTTGAATCATGCCAGTTTTTAAGCTGGCACAATTTTCATCGGGCAGCATTTCTACTGATAGCCGTAATCGTGCTAAAGGGGTGCGAATATCATGTGAAACCCCCGCTAAAATCAAGGTTCTTTCTGCATCAAGTTCTGCTAATGAATCCGCCATTTTATTAAAAGTGTCGTTTACTTCACGTAGCTCAGCAAAGCTACCCTCAGGCAGTTTTTCTGGGAGCTCACCCTTGCGAAGCCTGTTGGCAGCATTCATGAGTAAGTGTAGGGGGCGGTTAATCCGCGCCGCAATGAAATAGCCACCAGCAAGTGAGAGTAGCAGCACCAAGACCACCCACCCCAGCCATTTCCAGGGGAATGGTCGGTCTACATGAATGCGTGGAATCACCACCCAGAAGTCATCCATGCCAATACCAAAACTCACCCAAAGCCCCTCAATACCGTAATGATTAACGGTAATAATCGTTTCAACCCCTAGCCGTTCACGAATTTTATCCGCCACCATATTGATAAACGGATCAGCTGGCAGTGGCTCAATTTCCTCCATAAAGTCTGCTGAATACACACGCACACCTTCTTTACCTGTGAGTTCAGAAAGTAGCGCCAAACGTAAACTTTCTTGCGAGGCAATGAGCGACGCACGCGTGTAGTTGACCACGGTAACCGCTTGCAGCGCGGTTGCTTCTGCGCGCGGACCACGTTCAAAATACTCAAAGATTTGCAATGAGGCAACTTGCCCAATCGCCAATAAAATAGCGATAAGCAACATCACTCTAGCGAGTAGGGTATTGGGTAAAAGACGCAATTCTGATGGCAGCTTAAATGTTGAGAGTTAACAAGGGTGCAAAGTGAAAAAATTTAATTTAATAAAATCCTAAATGTGTATTAAGGGGAGTCTCTATAAAGTTAATGATCAGCTTCACCATCGGGTATGAATACATAACCAAACCCCCACATGGTTTGCAAATAGCGCGGGTGTGCCGGGTCTGGTTCAATCAGTTTACGCAAGCGCGACACTTGCACATCAATGCTACGGTCAAATACATCTAGCTCTCGCCCACGCGCCAGTTGCATGAGCCTATCGCGTGACAATGGTTGGCGTGGATGATCAACAAATACTTTGAGTAATGCAAACTCACCGCTAGTAATAGCAATTGCGGTGCCATTTTTGCTTAAAGAGCGTGTGGAAGCATTAAATGCAAAGTCACCAATGGTGACACTTTCAGCGTTACTAGCGGGTGCGCTGGGGACTAAACGTTCATGCCGGCGCAGCACAGCGTTGATGCGAGCTAACAATTCACGCGGGTTAAACGGTTTAGGCAAATAATCATCGGCGCCCATTTCAAGCCCGATAATACGGTCAACTTCATCGCCACGTGCGGTTAGCATCACAATAGGTATCATTGCACCAGAGCCACGCATTCTGCGGCAAATAGATAAACCATCTTCGCCTGGAAGCATTAAATCTAACACGAGTAAATCAATGGTGTCGGTGGCTAGCGTAGCATCCATCTCTTTTGCGTCTGCCACGGCCTTAACGTTAAAACCTTGCTCGGTTAGGTAGCGTTGTAATAACTCACGTAATCGCACATCGTCATCCACAACTAAAATCTTTTTATTTTGCTCAACCATTATTTTCCCCAACTAGGATTGTACTCAGCGATGTTTTCATTTAATCTAGACTATATTGAAAAGTCAGGTCACGCAATTAAATTTTCAATGCTGACAAAGTGTAAGCTAATTTGGATAAACATTAAATGCTCAAGTAGTAAACTAACGAAGTTTTTTGTAGTAAAGATCATAACCATAACTTTTTACAAATTCTTACAATTTGGCGACTTGCTGAAACATTCAGTTTACAATCGCAGTTCATGATTATGCGACTTGAATCCTGCTGGTTAATGTTTGAAAGTTGAATCCTTGAATTTGATTTTGAAAAACAATTTATCAATTGCCAAACACCTATGCTTAACCTTATGTGTTGGACTAGGCGTTTCTTTTAGCGTGAGCGCGGGTGAACGCAGCAATCAATTTTATCCTACAGAAGATAAACCAAGGCGCATATTAGATGTAGAGCAACCCATAGCAGACGAAAAAGTGAGAGTTGAGGGTATGCAACAAACGCTTAATCTAAACTTTAGCCCGGAACATCGAGAGAGATTACGTAAGGCGTTAGAGGACTACGCGCGTTCCGTTGACTCAAGCCATGACCAAATTGAAGAGCGTCGTCGCGCGATGAAAAAAAGCATTGAAGCTCGGTTTTCAGATGCCGATAACGATAATGATGGCACCCTTGATCGACAAGAGGCTACAGAAAAACTGCCACAAATTGCCAGGCATTTTAGTAGTGTAGATACTAATCAGGATGGCTTGATTTCATTAGATGAACTGCTAGAAGCGCAAGCCCGCATAGTGGAGCGCAGAAAAGCCTCAGAAGCCTTGTTAGAAGCTGAAAAACAACAAAAGTTACTTGAAGCAGAAACGCTGCCTGTTGATAAGCGCAAAAACAAACAGGCAACAGACACCGCAAAAAAACGTTCGATATAGTCAGGATAGTGAATCCGAAAATCAGGTGTTTTTTTGTTAGATCTTACTCGCTTATTATTAGTCGTTAATTGGCGTTTATTCTTTAACCATTTGAAATATAAGTGTTTATTAAAACACCATTTGGGGTATTTTATCCCACATCTTAAATGTAGAAAAACTAAATCTTCCCAAATGCTGTTTAAACTTAATCTCGGCATCACCTTGAAAAGATACAAAACTGACACCAGTTGCAATCTAAAATCGTATTCTTTTCTTGCATCCCTAAGCAAATTTATTTTTCATAATTATGTAACGAAACAAGAAATAAAATAGTGATGCCTAAATGCTGAATGTGCGTTTTACTATGACCAACCAAGTTGATTTGATTGGTTCACGGTTGTCCTCATTTCATTGAATGTCGGTTTTATAGCAAGCATATTTTGAATTTAATCTACCTAATATATCAGGGCCGTCAGCGTGGACGTAGTAAACATCGGTCGTCAGCCTAGCACTTCTTATTCTGGTTGATCTTTAGTTATGATTTCTGCCCTGTATTACCCATCAAAATGTCATTTGTAGCAATCGTTTGCACTGCGGTTTGTTCTACCGCTTCTAGCATATACGCATATACAGCACCCAATCTTCCCAGCTGTCATCCACGCGCACGGTTTGCAGCAAACGGTAATAGTCTGCCTTGGTGTGCACAATGTGGCTGCTTAGGTACAACACGGGAATATCCAGCAAGCCTTCTTTCACCAAATACAGCACATTCAAAATACGGCCTGTACGGCCATTTCCATCGTAAAACGGATGAATGCTCTCAAACTGGTGATGAATCAACGCCATCTTAATTAACGGGTCTACAGCAAATAATCCTGCATCATTGATAATGCATTCTAAGTTCCGCATCAAAGCTACAATCTCGGCTGGATCTTGCGGTGGCGGTAACACTGTTTACACGCCACCATCTTTTAACGCAGTACCTGGCAGCTTACGAAAACCCGCATTGTTGCGTTCCAGTTCGGCCTGAATCTCGATAATATGGTTGGCGGTAATCAACCCGCTTTGCTTGACTTGCTCAAACCCCACACGCAAAGCCTGACGATAGCGCAACACCTCTTTTGCAGCTGGGTTGGCAAACGCTTCTGGCAGCACATCATCTTTAAACAACTCATCATGCGTGGTGATGATGTTTTCAATTTCAGAGCTGTCTTTCGCTTCTTGCAAGCTCAGCGTATTGATCAAAATACCCTGATTTGGAATCGACCCCGCAATGCCTTTCAGCTCCGCCAAGCGACGGCTGCTGATGGCCAGTTTTTTTAATATCGCAGGCGATTAAAAACGCGCTACGTTTAATTGCTCAAGTGGGTTGATAGTATGCATCCAACGTTTTCCTCACCATATCATGTATAGAAAATGCTAATTTTTAGATATACTAACTCAAACATGTATAGAAAATGCATTTTTTTATACATGTGGAGATTAATACATATAGAAAACGGGCTTTTGTATCACTTGTTTAGAGTCCTCATCGTTGCGGGATAAGTTTGCTAAATTGATGCAATCTCTGCATGGGATATGTAATCCTATGACAATATTTTTAGAAAAGTCCATCAACAGTATATCGAAATTCATTACACAGTATTTTATGAGGACTGGAGCGGAGGTGCAGGCAACCTGTTTTAAATTAGAAGGAAATAAACGCTTCGTTACATTGATAGAATCGGAACCGCTAAAGCGGTTCCGTTACTCCAATGTTTTAGAAAGCAATTTAATTGCTCATATTTCCAAAATCACAGGCAACGTGGTGGTGAAAATTTACTGGAGATTTCCAGTTCAGCTTCACAAAGGCTCAATATCAGCAGATAAAAAAATAATCTAGTGAACGATGATTTCTATTTTTTGGATGTGCAGGACTTAGATAAATCCAAAATCGGTTATAAAGTTTCTGAAGCGTCTTGGGGCGAATTTGAAAGATAAAAAAGGGATCTAAGCACATATTAAGGTGGGTACGTCGCCGCTGTTTGGTATCACCCAAAGATGTCATTTGTTAGTAATTAAAAAAAGCTGCGACAATTCGTTACATCATAGTAAGAAAATTGTAACTCTGTTAAATAGTAGGCTATTAAATACATAGCTTCCCGTGGTAATCCCCCGTGACACTTAGAGGAAAAGTGAGTCGGAGATCAACTTTAATTAACAGCCAATTAACCAGAACCAACTATTGAAACTAGATGCAATTTGATCAAACAAGTTAATGTCATGTCCCTTAATAAGGAGCACCAAATGAATAACATATCCCTTGGCTTTACATCGGATTTATTCCCACAGGGGACACATATCTGTTACATCTACAAGGACGAGGAAGAGCGCAAGGAAGTCATTGCCAAGTTCGTTGAAAGCGGCCTGCTTGGCGGTGAACTGGTAGGGTATTTCGTGGATGCAATTTCCCCGGCAGAAATGCGCGATCATCTGTCTTCGCTTGGCATCTCGCTTTCGCCGGGTGCAAAGCAAGAGCAACTCGCGATTTCTGACGCTGTGAAAACCTATTGCTGCGATGGGTGCTTCGAACCCGCAGCCATGCTGGAGAAAGTGGGCGAGTTCTATCGCCGGAGCCAGACAGAGGGTTACAACGGAGCGCGCGCCACGGGTGAAATGGCGTGGGCGCTGCGTGGAATTCCAGGGAGCGAGAAGCTGATCGAATATGAGTCGCGCCTCAATCTTCTGGTGGAACAAAATCCGATTACGCTGATATGCCAGTATGACGCCAATCGATTTGATGGCGCCACGATTTACGATGTCCTGAATGTCCATCCGATGATGATTGTTCGCGGCCAGGTGGTGCGCAATCCATATTATGTGCCGCCTGCCGAATTTCTGGCATCGCTGTAAGCAAAGGCTGATCTCCTGATGCCCACCACGGACGCCCAATCAATAGCACTGGGAAAATTGTTGCTCATTCAGCACGCTTTGGAGGTGCTGCCGAATGAAACATCAATAGCCTCTTTTTTGTGCCGATCCTTCTCCACCATCCCGGGTGTGAAGGACGTGCATGTCTGTATCCGCGGCGTGCTCACGCCGGACGATGCGATGTACCGGGATCTCTGCCGTGCTTGTGAAGATTGCCGGGAAAATGGATCGCCGCTAGCCACACCGCCGTCAATCAAGCTCTTCATGCTGCGTACCTCACATCAAGTCTACGGCGCACTCTTCCTCTCCTTCGACAACGAGGATCAGTTCACCTTCTGTCAACCCTATTTGGCGAATACGGCGAATACAGTCGCGACATTGCTCGAGAGCCGCGATCATGTTCATCAGCTTCATGTGGCGAACGAACGGATTCAGCGCGGAAGCGATGAGTTGGAAGCTCGGGTTAAACAACGCACGGCAGACTTATTGCGCGCCAATGAAGAACTCCAGCGTGAGATGTCTGAACGCAAGGTGGTCGAAGAAAAGAATCAGCGGCTGACCCAACTTTACGCCGCATTGAGCCAGTGCAATGAGGCTATCGTGCGCTGCACCCTTGAAGCGGAACTGTTCCCGCAAATATGTCGCATCGCGGTAGAGTCCGGCGGCATGAAAATGGCGTGGATTGGCTTGGTGGACGAGGCGAGTCAGCGGGTCAAGCCGGTTGCCTTCTACGGCGAAGGTGCAGAATATCTGGAAGGCATCCAGATTTCGACGGACGCCGATGATCCGTCTGGGCGTGGTCCGGGCGGTACCGCTATCCGCGAAAATAGACCGTTCTGGTGCCAGGATTTTCAGCATGACCCTGCATTAACGCCGTGGCATGAGCGCGGCGTGCGCTTCGGTTGGGGTTCTGCGGCCGCGCTGCCGTTGCTCAGGAACGGTGTGGGCATTGGTGTTTTTGTACTATATGCCGACGAGGTCAACGCCTTCGACGAAGCCGCGCGCAACCTGCTGGTTGAAATGGCGATAGATATTAGTTTTGCACTGGACAACTTCGCTCGCGAGGCAGAGCGCATGCAAGCGGAAGGCGCACTTGCTGATTCAAAAAATTTGCTCAAGGCCATCATTGACACAGCACCCATGCGCATTTTCTGGAAAGATAAAGAATTACGTTATCTGGGTTGCAATCCCTCTTTTGCCAAGGATGCAGGAGAAGCCGAACCAGCGGATCTACTCGGCAAAGACGACTACCAGTTGGGCTGGCAGGAGCAGGCGGAACTATACCGCGCCGATGATCGACAGGTCATGGACACAGGCATCCCCAGACTTTCCTATGACGAGCCACAGACCACGTCTGATGGCAAAACCATCTGGCTGCGCACATCCAAAGTACCACTACATGATGCTGAAAACAAAATGATAGGCGTACTTGGCGTCTACGAGGATATTACGGAGCGCAAACTTACCGAGATCGTACTGCAACATAGCGAGGATAACCTCAATCGTGCTCAGGCCGTTGCACACGTCGGAAGTTGGCATCTCGATGTCAATACTAATCGGCTTGAGTGGTCGGCGGAAACTAATCGTATATTGGGCATCCCAAGGCAAGAAACTATTGATCTGGATACAATGATTTCTGCCATACATCCCGATGATCGCGAAATGGTGCTCAAATCCTGGAACGAGGCGCTTGCTGGCGCAGCTTACGACGTTGAGCATCGAGTCGTGGTGGATGGGGAGACTCGCTGGGTAAGGGAGCGAGCCGAAATCGAAAGGGACTATCAAGATCGCCCTATATCTGGCATTGGTACCGTACAAGACATCACTGAGCGCAAGCAAGCCGAGGAACGCATTCAACTGCTAGCGTATTTTGATCAACTCACAGGGCTGCCGAACTGGACGTTGTTCAACGACCGCATTAACCATGCCCTTAGCATGGCTCAGCGTAGCAATGTGCCTTTGTCAGTGCTATATCTTGACCTCGACCAGTTCAAGAATATCAACGATACGCTCGGCCACCGCATCGGCGACGCGTTGCTGATAGAGGTGGCAAAACGCTTGAAATCGGCAGTGCGTGAGGAAGATACGCTGTCACGTCAGGGTGGGGATGAATTCGTTCTGGTATTGCCGGGCACCGATGCCGACGGTGCAGCGCATGTGGCTGAGAAATTACTGGAGGCAGTCGCCCATGCCTACCAGATCGAACAATATGAATTGAACATTACGATCTCAATTGGCATCGCCATGTACCCCAGCGACGGCGCAGATTTTGAGTCGCTCTACAAGTGCGTCGACGTTGCGATGTACCGCGCCAAGCGCGATGGGCGCAACACTTACCGGTTTTTTACGCAGGAAATGCAGACGCATTCAGCTCGCACTTTGCAGCTGGAGAACGCCCTGCGTCATGCGCTGGAACGCGACCAGCTGCGGCTGCATTATCAGCCCCAGGTGTCGTTGCATGATGGGCGCATCATCGGTGCGGAAGCGTTGCTGCGCTGGCAGCATCCCGAGTTGGGTGCGGTTTCACCGGCTGAATTCATCCCGATCGCGGAGGCCAGCGGCCAGATTCTGCAAATTGGTGAATGGGTGTTGCGTAGCGCTGTGCATCAGTTAAAGAGCTGGATGGACAGCGGCATTGAGCCGATGATCATCGCGGTTAACCTCTCAGCCGTGCAGTTCCGCCATCCTCGCCTGCCTGAATTGGTCACGCAGATTCTTGCAGAGACGAAGCTGCCGCCGCAGTATCTGGAGCTGGAGCTGACTGAGGGTGTCGCGATGGATGACCCGCTCAGAGCCATCGCGGTGATGGACGATCTGCACGAACGCGGTGTGCGCATGTCGATTGACGACTTCGGTACCGGCTATTCTTCGTTGAGTTATCTCAAGCGCTTCCAGGTCTACAAGCTCAAAATCGACCAGTCCTTCGTGCGCGACATTACCGAAGACCCAGAAGATAAGGCCATCGTCACCGCCATCATCAGCTTGGCGAATAGCCTTGGTATGCAAACCATTGCCGAAGGCGTTGAAACTTCAGAGCAACTGGCGTTTCTGCGTTTACAGGGTTGTAACGAAGTGCAGGGGTATTACTTTAGCAAACCATTGCCGGTCGATCAGTTCGAGGCGTATGTGCGGGGCCAGAGAGAAGTCTGAGAACTGCAAGGTTGGATAATCAGCGGGAATGTGTGAGCCTCGAACGGCGGTCGAAAGTTGCAGTTTACAAGCATCGTTAATCCTCCTCGTTACCCAATGACTAGAGTCAAATTACTTGACTCGTCTGCGCGCAATTTATTGATTTTTATAATGCAGAAAGTGCATTCTTGTGGACTTCGTGCCTGAATGGCGTGATGGAGGGGAGGATATCTTAGCACGTAAAAGTGGGGTATATGCAAGCGTACCCCCAAACATACCCCAGTTAAATGCAGGATTATGGAGGTAAACTTTGGACAAGTGAGGACAAAAAACCAATAAAAAACCCGCACTTATGCGGGTTCTCTATAATTACCTAGACTAACTAGGAATGGTAATTGGTGGGAAAGAGTCAACCAAACATGTTCTTGCAAGCCTTTATCTACATGGGTTTAAGTATTTATTAAAAATATGTTACCCCTAAAGTTACCCCAAACATCTTAAACTCTTCGAAACTTTGCCTAATCCTCAGCATTAATTCTACTCTAATACATATTTAGAATACAGCGCATATTTGAATTCATGTTCATTAATTATAATAGTTCACGTTACGTGAACGGTAAATATAATTGAACAAAAGTATTGACTGTGATGTTCAGTTTGATGTAATGTTCACGTAACGTGAACAAGAGTATTAAATGAACGAAATGGAATTACATAACATTAAAGATAAAGACATGCTTGATCAGGCGATAGATGCCCTGAGGCAAACTGCTGGATTGGATATTGAAGTTGTTCAGTATGAGCCAACAGCTACGCACGCACGTGCAGATGCGCATATCAAAATTGCGCATAACAACAAAAATTACGCTTTTGTAGTTGAAGTTAAAAATGTTGATCGTTTTGCTACAGTTGCCCAGGTTAAACATCAGCTAGAAGAGTTTAACCAAGCACCATTACTAATTGCACCCAAACTGACAGATGCGGCCGCAGATAATTGCAAAGAGCTAGGGCTTAACTTTATTGACTTGGCAGGTAACGCTTACATTAATACACCAGATTTCTTCATTTTGATAAAGGGTCAAAAACTAGATCAATATCAAAATAACCCGATGAACTATTTCAAAGGTGGCAAAGCACTTACGCCAACCAACCTGCGCATGGTGTTTGCGTTGCTGTGTAATACTGATATGTTAAATGCACCTTACCGTGAAATTGCCAAAGTGGCAGGCATTGCACTGGGTGCAGTAGGTTGGGGTTTTAATGACCTAGCCGCAAGAGCGCTCACCCTTGGGGATGGTAAGAAAAACAATCGTGTACTGATTCAGCAAGAAAAGCTCATTCAGGAATGGGTGACAAACTACCCAATTAAATTGCGCCCCAAATTAAACCCAAGACGGTTCAAGGCAAATAATTTGGATTGGTGGAAAAATCTTGATGTTAAGAAATACGAAGCCCAATGGGGCGGCGAAGTGGCGGCTGATAGGCTTACACATTACCTAAAACCAAACTTTTACACTTTGTACTTGCATGGCAAGGAGTTCAAGAAAAATATGAACAAGCTGATTGTTGAAAATAGGCTTGTGCCAGATCCCAATGGCGATATTGAGTTATTAGAAGCTTTTTGGGATTTTGATGACGCTGACTTTTTACCAGAGGTTGTACCAACTTTACTGGTCTACGCAGACCTTATTGCAAGCAATGATCCACGCAACTTAGAGACGGCAAAAATGATTTATGACAGGTTAATTCAACATGCAAATAATTAAGCCCATCAAACCAGTAGACGTGCTAACCGTTGAGATTGCACATGAAATTGAAAAGGTGAGTAAAACGCTAGGGTTAGAGTTACTGCTGGTTGGCGCTCAGGCAAAAGTAATTTTGCTTGAAAATATACATGGCTTAAACCCTGGCCGCGCAACAGGCGATATTGATTTTGCGTTTGTTGTTGAAAGCTGGGATCAATATAACCAAATTAAGCAAAACTTAGTTGCCACTGGCAAATTTAGGGAGCTTCCCAAAGAAAAGCAGAGACTGCTCTATAAATCCAGCTTAATTGAGCATGAGTTTATTGTAGACATTATCCCATTTGGTGCCGTGCAAGACGCTAAAAATAGAATCGCATGGCCACCTGAGATGGATGTAGTGATGAGCGTAAGTGGTTATCAAGAGGCGCTTGAGTCTGCACTATTGGTAGAGCTAGATATAGATTTAGCTATAAAAGTGGTCTCGCTGGCTGGGCTAGCAATATTGAAGATATTTGCATGGTCAGAGCGAGGAACAACTACCAAAAACAAAGACGCACTTGATTTGCTGACACTGCTGCTCACTTATCGTGAAGCAGGCAATAAAGAAACGATTTATGAAGTATTGCCGCCAGAAGTTATGGAGGCTGTAGATCACAACCCTGAACAAATGGGGGCTTGGCTACTTGGTTATGACGTAGCAGCAATTTCAGGTGCTGATACAAATGAAGCAATTACGGTGCTAATAGAAAACAAAAAAGATAGCCTAGCTCTGCAAATGGCCAAATCACAATCTGGCAATGAAAATGCTTTGGATGTTGCTGAAGCTTTGTTATCAAGTTTCACGCAAGGCATTCAACACGCTAATACAAAGAAAAATTAAAAACTAAATTACAATAGCGTTATACTCAGCTTCAGATAAGGCAAATTTTGAGTCGATAAGTTTGACCTCATCAAATTTTAGGTTATAGAGTTTGTATACCATCTTATCTAATTGTTGTTCTAAGTGCTCCGTAGACTTATTTTCAATTTTACTCTCTAATATCTGATCAACAATTTGAATAAATACCGCTTGATTTACAGCGTGGCGATCCAATTTTATGATCGGAAGTTTTTTTGCGTCATCAGGATAAAAATGCAGGCCTTCACTCTGAAAGTTTCTGAAGTACCAGTTAATTAAATTTGAATTTAACAGTGACAATACAAATTTATGCTCATACATTTTAGATAAGTTTAGATCAGTATTTTGCACACATGACTTTGCAGTGGTATGTTCTGCATTTACTAGCAAATCCGCCCTCACACAATTAATTACTGTGTGGCTGTTATACAAACCATCGGCATCAATAGTAAACCTCAATTGATCTGATACGACGTTTATAAACATAATTTTTATATTTTCGAATAACTCCTTAAACATAGAGTTGTAATGTTCTCTTGGTTGATAATTTAACCAACCAGTTTGCTTGTGCTTGTATCTATTAATATCCTTACCTTCAACAAAAGGTTTGTAGCTCGGCAGTGGCGAGTCACTCACGTAAGTGTCTTTTTTACCCCCATTTACTTTATTGTTTAGCCTTGCCCCATAAGCAACCAGATAAATTGATTCAAAATTTATGGAAATTTCATCTATTCTGTTTTTCAAAGGTAATAAATGAAAAATTTCTTTAGTTTCCAACCGACACTTATTTAGTAATAAAAAGTTGTTCTGATTCAAATAGCTAATTTTAAAGTTGCTTGTTTCAAAATCGCTAATAGAGTTTAACTTAACAATTTGAGTTCTTTTATCATTCGGAATGATTTGCTGTACAGATAGAATTATATTTTTAACAGTCGCAGAATCAAAAACCATAAAACTTGTTAAATCAACAAGTTTACTTATAAAGGTATTGTTAATTAGGTAGTTTCTCATTGCTTCAGCATAATTTTGATTCGTAAATGCATAAGGAATAATGAAGCTTAAGATACCCTTTGATTTTAAGATACTTGTACATCTTTCAATAAAACCAACATAGATATCTGCTCGACCTTGAATATGTTTATATCTTTCAAATAAATATTTTTTTGTGGTAGGGTCTAGATTTTCTACGTTAATATAAGGTGGGTTGCCAATCACAATGTCAAAACCAACTTTTTCAGCAACCTCTTTATTCATGACTTCAGCAAAATTCAATTGCCAGTCAAAAAAAGCTAGCGCGGCATCAGGAGTGGTTTTAAGTGTTTCTAACTGAGAAATTTGGCTTAACCAGCCTTGAGTTTGCAAGTAAAGCTCAGTTTGGGCAACAAAGTTTTTTTGGCTTAGAGTGGCTGTTTTGCGCGGAGGCTGTTTAAGCCCTTGGCTTTCTATCATTAAATTTAGCTGGTTAATTAGCAGTTCAATTTTTAGGTTGCGGATTTGAGTGGCGTGGTCTTTTTTACGCGTGCTCGGGTTAAAAAAATCTTTTTGCAAGCTGCTGAGTTGTTTAAGAATGGTTTGTATGCTTTTTGCTTCTTCTGCGCCAAACAAGCCATGATTATTTGGCTTAATGTCCCAATCAATCTCAATGACGTCATCTCCCAGCTTACTAATTAAGCTATTGCCGACTACAATTTTATAATCTAAATTTGGCAAAGCCTGTGGTGCTGGTTCATCCACTACCAAACTAAGCCAAAAGCGTAAACGCGCAATATCTACTGCACCGCGTTCAATATCCACTCCATAAATACTGTTTTGAATAATATTGAGTTTTACTTTGGCTGGTTCGAAGCTATTTAAATCTCCAAGCATAAAGTTATGAATGGTTTGCTTTGCGGTAAAAATTTCTTGCAATAAGCCCATGGGGAAAGCACCTGAGCCAATTGCAGGGTCGCATATTTTTACAGCATCTAATGATGTATTAAAGTTATCCGCATGTTCAATAACAGCCTGTTTGTCATCATCGCTTAATTGCTTTTTGAGTAGCTTTTCAATCAAACTACGGTTGATCATTTTGCCAGTGGATTGTCCAGGTTGTGCAATCTCTAATACACCTTGCCCAGTGCGCCCTTCATTGACCGATATAAAGCTTGCTTGCTGTGAGTTATCAAAACTAATAAAAGTATCTTGTTGCACCTGATAGTTTTTGCTGTTGGCGCGCGTTTAAAACTGACCAGCTGCGCGTGTTGAA
>MHBU01000034.1:0-15065 GCA_001803395.1 Methylotenera sp. RIFCSPLOWO2_02_FULL_45_14
AGTTTTCAATTAAGGCGGTGAAGCGGTCAAAGCTACTAGGCTGTGCGTATATTTTGCCATTTTCTATGGTGGCGATTGAAACGCTCTCCACCAGCGCACCGTTTTTATAGAAATGAAACTCCAAATAGTCGGTAATAATCAGATTATTCAGCGCCGCTTTGTAACGGTCAAATTGCTCTTTGTGCGCTTTATCACCCAGCTTAACGCCCACGTCTTTGGCTTCAATATAGCCGATGGGGATGTCTTTACGGGTAAGGATGTAATCAGGCGCGCCACACTCAATGCGCTTGGGCTCGTTGGTCACCGCCACATCTTTTAGCAAGCTGGAGAGTAGCTGCTGCAAGTCACCACGATAGCTATGCTCGGTGCTGTTTCCCGCATTAAATAGCGAGCTTACATTGCCAATGTATTGTTGAATATTCATGGGTGCACTTATTGTTTTTCAATTTTCATTGATAATAGCACCCAGAAGGATTATCAAAAAGTTTAGGTTATGTTTTCCCCCTCGATTTTTTCCACCCAGAGGCACTACATCTTGTTGTTTTGCAGTAAGTTGTTTTAGTTATATATGGTGAGGATTGTAAATGCAGGTTGTTGTGAGTTAGTTGGTTTTTGAGCATAAATCTTGTCAAAAACTAAGCTTAGCTCTCCACTCACCCTAAAAGTGGGCTTTTTTGATGTAACCAAATGAAGTGGGTAAGAACTGAAGTAAACTTAAAGATAAAATTCTTATAAATCAATTGCATATATAAAGTTGCTGGCGGAAGGGGCGGGATTCGAACCCGCGTTAAGTTATTCACCTAAACACGCTTTCCAGGCGTGCGACTTAAACCGCTCATCCACCCTTCCGAGAGGGGCGAATTATAGTGCATATTGGAACAAAACCCAACATCCAGGCACCCGCGTTACATTCACAGTTGTTTAAGCAGCATAAACGTATCTAAAACGCCCTTACCTTTTACTTCAACAGCGGTTCTTGCTGAAAACAAATAATCGTCTTTTAACAATCGTTGCGTTTCTGCAGTTATCTGAATGGATCCAGCGATACAGGTTTCTTCCATACGGCTTGCCAAGTTGACGGTATCCCCCCATAAATCGTAGCTAAACTTGCTACTTCCAATCACCCCAGCCACTACGGCGCCACTATGAATACCTATATGCATATTTAAGTCCCACCCTGTTCTTGCTGCAACTTCTTTAAGCGCAGACTGCATTTCTAGTGCCATTGCAGCAATTCTCTGTGCATGGTTAGTACAAACCACTGGTGCACCGGAAACCACCATATATGCATCACCAATAGTTTTAATTTTTTCTACTTGATACTTCTCTGCAAGCTGGTCAAATTTTAAAAACACTTGTGATAACAAGTCAACCAACTGGGTCGGTGACATTTTTTCTGACATTTGCGTGAAATTTACCAAATCAGCAAACATGACGGTCACCGAGTCATAGTAATCAGCAATACGCATATCATTTGCTTTAAGACGTTCAGCGATTGGCGCAGGTAATATATTCAGTAATAATTTTTCTGACCGCGCTTGTTCAATTTCAAGCGACAGCATAACACGCTCTTTTTGTGCCTGAAAAAAGTGTAATACACCATATAAAATTGAGGCGGTACCCGTAATGTTCATCAAAAAAAATGTATCTTTTACGCCGCTAGGTATTGGCATTGCATTGCCAGCAAAGTAAGGATTCATTTTCCATGAAAGAAAAGCCAACCCAATAAAAAGCAAAAACCAAGGCGTTGATTGACGCGTGCCAAGTATCATCAGCGCGCCCACTGGAGATAAAATAGCCCAAATTGCAACGCCGCTAGAAGCCTCAAAGCCGCCAATCGCCCATTGCATAAAAAACGGCATCACCAGCAACATTACCAATTGCGTAAATGTAAAGTATTCAAAACGCTTAGATCGGTAGAAAATAAATAAACTTAGGTAAGAGATCACTAAATAAAAATATGGCACGGCCGCTATCAGTGCGTAACCTTCACCCAAGCCTGATAACGTAAATATCCAAAAAAAACTAACTAGCGTTTCGGCAAATACTAATATAGATAAAATGGATTTACCCAATGCGGCAGATGATGGATTAGAAAGCCTGCTCCAAAACTCGCGCGTTAAAATAGACGGGAGGGCTAGGTTTTCTGACATATCAGCATTGGATAATGATCTTATTAGTTAACTTCATTGATGCACTATAGCGCAAGCTATAATATTTTTCTAGCTTATGCCTTGCACATAAAAGTCATTGTTTTTTTATCCTGCAATTCACTCACTAAGTAAAATAATAAAATAATAAAATTGTAAAAAGAATGCTTAATACCCTTGATTTGATTGCCACTTGGGTTTATTGTTGCAAGGATTCACCGCAAAAATCCCATACTTAAATTCAGTTTAATTAAAGCAGTTCAACAAGTAAAAGTTCTATAAACAACAGAAAACTAAAGGAGTTGGCATGAGTTTAGATTTATTAAAAGGTCTTGGGGTAAAAATACCTTACAAGGCTAAATATGATAATTTTATTGGCGGTAAATGGGTGGCGCCTGTTAAGGGCGAATACTTTGACGTCATTACTCCCATTACTGGCAAGCCTTACACGCAGGCGGCTCGGTCTAGCGCTGAGGATGTTGAACTGGCGCTAGATGCAGCACATGCCGCAGCTGACAAATGGGGTAAAACCGCGCCAGGTGAACGTGCCAATTTACTGCTTAAAGTGGCTGATCGTTTAGAGGCTAATCTGGAGTTATTAGCTACCGCTGAAACCATTGATAACGGCAAACCCATTCGCGAAACACTCAATGCAGACATTCCGCTCGCGATTGATCACTTTCGCTACTTTGCCGGATGCCTACGCGCACAAGAAGGCTCTTTGAGCGAAATTGACGAGACCACTGTTGCTTATCATTTTCATGAGCCACTGGGTGTGGTTGGTCAGATTATTCCTTGGAACTTTCCAATTTTAATGGCGGCTTGGAAACTAGCGCCTGCGATTGCAGCAGGTAACTGTGTGGTGATGAAACCAGCAGAATTCACGCCCATCAGTATTCTCATCCTTACTGAATTGATTGCGGATATTTTACCTCCTGGTGTCATGAACATCGTCAACGGGTATGGTCGTGAAGTAGGTGCACCACTTGCCAACAGCCGTCGTATTGCCAAAATTGCATTTACAGGTTCAACGGCTACAGGCCGCGTAATTGCACAGGCTGCTGCCTCAAACTTGATTCCAGCAACGTTGGAATTAGGCGGAAAATCACCGAATATTTTCTTTGAAGACATTGCACAAGCAGATGACGACTTCTTTGATAAAGCGGTTGAAGGCTTGGTATTATTTGCTTTTAACCAAGGTGAAGTCTGCACCAGTCCATCACGTGCGTTGATTCAAGAGTCTGTTTATGAGAAATTCATGGAGCGCGTTTTACCTCGTGTTGCGGCCATTAAACAAGGCAACCCATTAGACCCTAACACGATGATTGGTGCGCAAGCATCAGAAGATCAACTCAATAAAATTATGTCTTACATGGACATTGGCAGGCAAGAAGGCGCCCAAGTATTGATTGGTGGCGAGCGTAACGTATTAACTGGCACATTTGCCGATGGTTATTACATTCAGCCTACTTTACTTAAAGGCCATAACAAAATGCGCGTGTTCCAGGAAGAAATTTTTGGGCCCGTGCTGGCTGTCACCACCTTTAAAGATGAAGCAGATGCGTTGGCTATCGCTAATGATACCGTGTTCGGCTTAGGTTCTGGCGTTTGGACACGTGATGGTAGCCGTGCTTACCGCATGGGTCGTGGCATTAAAGCTGGTCGCGTATGGACGAACTGTTACCATGCTTACCCAGCACATGCTGCATTTGGTGGTTATAAAGAATCTGGCATTGGTCGCGAAACACATAAAATGATGCTGGATCATTATCAGCAAACTAAAAATCTGTTAGTGAGTTATAGTCCTAAAAAGTTAGGCTTTTTCTAACAAACGACTTACCCGCTAAGTCTGCATGCTGATTTAAGTAGAACAGCATGTAAAATTAAAATAGAGAGGCGGCTAACCCCGCCTCTTTTTTTTGGAGATTAAATCATGGTTGAACGCGTTTCTGCTACTCCTGCCGCGATAGCGTTAATACAACAACTTACTACTAAATTTGGCCCGATTATTTTCTTCCAGTCTGGCGGATGTTGTGAAGGAAGCGGCCCTTTATGTATGCCCGCCAATGAGTTCAAACCCAGCCCATCGGATGTAAAATTAGGCGAAATCGCTGGCGCAATGTTTTATATGGGCGATAGCCATTTTACGTTTTCACAAAACACACATACCATACTTGATGCTGTTGCTGGCTCTAGCGGTTCGTTTTCACTGGATTGCGGTACTGGAATGGCATTTATCACACGTGGCTGCTTATATAGTGACGAAGAATTAAAGCAACTGGCCCCAGCCGTGCGTCACGGCTTTAATTAACGGTATTCAAACGCACTGCAGCGGTGCTATCTAGTTCAGCAAAGGGATGCAGCTGGGCAACCAACGCAAACTTACAAAATGATGAGGGTACTAAATATAAAAATTAGTTGCAGTCATTAACTGCTTATTCCTAAATGAGCCAAGCTAAAAATAAATTAGGTAACACTATTTTTACCATTTCTAAGAACAGCGCGTATTAAACTTTGGGGAGATGATTTCTTGGTGCGCCCGAGGTGATGAAACTGGGCACTGGTTGGAAGTTATTGAGCTTGGATGAAGGACTCAAAACGGCCAATAGCTGTCAGTCATGACCAGTTCTTATGTGATTTTTTCTACTGCTTTGTAATCTTTCCGACAATTTTGTTTCATGCTATGAAAAATTCACATGCATTCGAATATCGTCGAACATGATCTGTCCAATGCATAAGCTAGTGCTTTGATGCGATAATATTCCATGATTTCTGTTCATCACCCAACTTCTGCTTTACCCGCTTCGGACGGGAACGATGTTTCCTCGTGGATTGAATCTTCAGCGAAGCGCTTTTCGCCCACTGAAGTCGAGGTGATCCGCCATGCCTGCGACTTGGCTGCCCCGCTCTATTCCGGCCACGCCGAACTGACGGGTGCACCTCTGTTGCAGCATGCACTGGGCGCGGCGACCATCCTCATCGACATGAACATGGATGTAGAAACAATCGCTGCCACTATATTGCATGCGGTGCCGGAGTATCTGGGCGACTGGCGGGCAACGCTGGAAACGCGTTTCGGCGCCAACATCGCCGGCCTGGTCGAAGGCATTTCACGTATAGAACAAATCCAGGAGTTCAGCGAGATTGAAGGCCTGCACGACCCGCACCGGAAAAATGACGACCATGCACAGCAGATCGAGAGCCTGCGCAAAATGCTGCTGGCCATGGTACAAGACATCCGCGTGGTGCTGATCAAGCTCGCCGAGCGCACGCAGACCCTGCGCCGTTTGTCGGGAGCCAGCCCGGACCAGCAGAAGCGGATTGCGCAGGAAAGCCAGGGAATCTTTGCGCCGCTGGCTAACCGCCTCGGCGTGTGGCAGCTCAAATGGGAGTTGGAAGACCTCTCGCTGCGCTACCTGGAACCGCAGCTCTACAAGGAAGTCGCCAGACAGCTGGACGAGCGCCGCGTCGATCGGGAGCAATACATCATCGACGTCGTGGTCCAGTTAAAACAAGAACTGCACCAGGCCAGCATCAAGGGAGAAGTGAGTGGACGGCCCAAGCACATCTACAGCATCATCAAGAAGATGAAGAGCAAACACCTGGATTTCAGCGAACTCTACGATGTGCGTGCGGTGCGGATTCTGGTCGATGACATCAAGGACTGCTACGCCGTACTCGGTCTGATCCATAACTTATGGCAGCCCATTCCCGGTGAGTTCGACGACTACATCGCGCGCCCCAAGAGCAACAATTACCGATCGCTGCATACCGCCGTCAGTGGACCACGCGGCTTGGCGCTGGAGGTTCAGATCCGTACCTTCGAGATGCACCAGCATTCTGAACTAGGGGTCGCGGCACACTGGCGCTACAAGGAAGGCGGCAAAACTGACGCCAAATTTGACGAGAAAATTGCCTGGCTACGCCAGATACTGGCATGGAAGGACGAAGTATCCGACAGCGGCGACCTGCTGGAGCAATTCAAGAGCGAACTGTTCCAGGACAAGGTTTACGTGCTAACGCCGCAGGGCAAGGTCATCGATCTGCCCAGGGGCGCCACCCCGATCGATTTCGCCTATACCTTGCATACCGATCTGGGGCATCGCACGCGCGGCGCCAAGGTAGATGGAAGCATTGTGCCGCTCAACACCAAGCTGCAGAACGGCCAGCGGGTGGAAATCCTGACTTCAAAACAGGGCTCGCCTAGCAGAGACTGGCTAAACCCCACGCTAGGTTACCTGCAAAGCCCGAGCGCACGTGCCAAGGTCAGACACTGGTTCAAATACCAGCATTTTGAGGAAAATATTTCCCAGGGCCGGGCGAGACTGGATCGCGAACTGCACCGGGCCGGCGTCGGCGCCGTCAATCAGGAAAAAATCGCGCAGAAACTGCACTTCCAGAAACTGGAAGATTTTCTGGCCGCCATCGGGCGTGGAGATGTCAGCGAGCATCAGATCGCCCTAGCCATTCAGGAAGATGCGGCACCCAGGCCGGAAGAAACCACCCTGCCATTCACCCCCAGACGCACCGCAACACAAACCTCTCCGACAGGGGTCGTGGTCGAAGGCGTCGGCAACCTGCTCACCAGCACCGCCAAATGCTGCAAGCCCGCGCCACCGGACGCGATCGTCGGCTACGTCACGCGCGACCGCGGGGTGACCATCTACCGCATGGCCTGTGCCTTCATCACGCGCCTACCGGTAGAACGGCGCGACCGCCTGCTCGACGCCAGATGGGGAGGCAGCCAGGACGTCAGAGCGGACGTCGATATTGAAGTGGAAGCCCTCGACCGCCAAGGCCTGCTACGCGACATCAGCGACCTGTTCGTGCGGGAAAAGGTCAACGCCACCAAGGCCAACACCCTGAGCAGGAACAATCTGGCACTGATGCAGTTTTCGATCGAGATCTCTGACCTGGAGCAGCTCAACCGCCTACTGGCGCTGATCCGCCAAGTACCGAATGTTATCGAGGCGCGGCGGCGGATTTAGAGACTATCCAGCAAGTCACCCCTGCGCTAACTTGTCTGCGAGTGGTTTAAGGATTCGAGCCCGAGATACGTCCCCGGCGTAGGCTCGAACCCGTTGCCCGTTTTCAGCTACTCACTTCTGAGCACGTATTATCTGGAACGGTGTTCCGTATAGACCCTTTCGTAATACTGACGCCGCGCATGGTGCAGGTCCAAGCAGCCATTCAGAACTTGCACTTTTACAATTGAATAATCGTCATAAATCGGCCAAAAGCAGATCATAAACATGTGATTACAAATTTAATGGTCACCACTTACAAATACCCCTTGGTCGGCATCACCAAGTAGTTTAAGTAAATCAGCTCCTTTAAGTGATAAGGCAAATCCCAAAACGCCACTACCAATCACTACGGTTTCATAGTCTTTCACACTGATATCGACCAATATTTTAATGTCCTCTGGTAGTGCGATAGGTGGGACAGCACCCACAACATATCCTGTGGCTTCTGGTACTTCATCAAACTCCGCCATACGACACTTACGCTCATTTAAATGTTTACGTAATACTCCCCAGTCAGCACGACCACCACCTGCGACAGCTAATAAAACAAACTTGTCTGAAGCTGTTTTAAACAACACACTTCTAACCACTGATTGTGGATCTATTCCTTGCTTTAAAAGCAATTCCTCCAAATTCCTAACAGGTTTTTTATCCTCTGTTAATGGAATTTCTATAACATCATAAGCAATGCTTTCATGCTGTAACAGTTCAATGACAGGAGAATTAATGGATATACCCATAATCAATCACTCTAAATTAAGTTAATTCAACTATATTATTACGTTTTGCTTTCGACATCTTAGCTTTGAGATTAAATCTTATAGTCCGCTCTGGGTCGAGGCTGTGTAAAAACACAAATAAATAGTGAAGTATTGACAAATTTCCCCACTAAGGCTAAATATTTAAGCATTATTTTACAATTAATACCCACTTATATAATTATTTATAGCTAATCTGAAGGATAAAATCCCACCTGTAAAAAATGAAAAATGTTTTTACACAGTCTGGATCGCTAGCGGACGCTAATGTAGAAAAGTGCCTAGAATCATCTATGTATGGTGGTTAATAAAAAAGGCTGAAACCCTTGTGGAATCAGCCTTTCTGTTTTATATGGTGCCCGGAGCCGGAGTCGAACCGGCACACGCTTACGCGCGAGAGATTTTAAGTCTCTTGTGTCTACCAATTTCACCACCCGGGCGGATGGAAGGTGTAGATCAAATAACGGTGCGTATTCTATCACTTACTGTACTTTTTTAAGCAACAATTCACAACTTTTTTCTTTATTTTTTACGTCACTTAAATAAATGTATTTTTTAGACACATTTAATGCTTAAACATTAGCGACTTAACATGCTGATTTTAAAAAATAAGTCGTGAACTAGAGTGTGGAAGGCACGCACTCTTAGGTATATGCTTCTTTATCAGCGCCTACAACAATACGTTACTTAAATTGTCAGATACAGTGTAGAAACTGTTGAAAAATCATACAGGTAACTGGAGGCGCGAGCCGGAGTCGAACCGGCCTAAACGGCTTTGCAGGCCGCGGCATAACCGCTTTGCTATCGCGCCATGTTGCTTTGGCATTGTATGCCAAAACTGAATATTTAGTGTGTCGCCAAACACACTAAACTTACTTGTTGAAACTAAAACGGCGAAAGCATAAATGCATTCGCCGTTGTAATGTTTGGAGCGGGAAACGAGACTCGAACTCGCGACCTCAACCTTGGCAAGGTTGCGCTCTACCAGCTGAGCTATTCCCGCGTTGTCGTTAAGACAGGCGCCATTATAGAGATTTTGGTCATGTCGTCAAGTACAAATTACGTAAATATTCACTATTTATTTACGCTTTAATTTAGGTAACGCGGCCTGTAAATAATAAGCCATTGATAGCAATGTTAAAAATGCCGCAATCGCGATTAAAACTTGTCCTACGGTTTTTGTAGGGAACGCGCCGACCTTGTCCCAATACAGTAAAAATAAAATCGCTATCATTTGCACTGCGGTTTTCACTTTGCCTATCATCGCCACACCGACACTGCTACTTTGCCCTTCGCCCGCCATCCACTCACGCAAAGCACTAATGGCAATTTCACGACCAATGATAATCAATGCAATCATCGCGCCTACGCGCTCAAACTCCACCAATACAATTAAGGCAGCCGCTACCATTAGTTTGTCAGCTACGGGGTCTAAAAATGCACCGAATGCAGACGTTTGGTTCAACCTGCGGGCTAAGTAGCCATCTAACCAATCAGTAAATGCTGCCACAGCAAAAATCATGGTGGCTGTAACATTGACCCAATGCGCTGGAATAGCACCAAACGCTTGCGGATCGGTTGGTAAATAAAAAACACCTACAAATACTGGTATCAACAAAATACGTAGCCATGTGAGCATGGTGGGAATGTTGCAGGTCATTTAATTAGGCTCGCTTTTAATAAAATTTGAAGTCAAGGTGATCTCTCAATGTAGTGCTCCGTATATTTTCTCAGCCAAACCTTGGCTTATACCTTCTACATTTGCAATTTCGTCAATACTAGCATTTTTTACGCCGTCCAATCCACCAAAGCGCGTCAATAAAGCTTTGCGTCTTTTGGCACCTATCCCCTCAATATCTTCTAAACTTGAATGCAGCCTGGCTTTGGCACGTTTGGCTCTGTGCCCAGTAATGGCAAAGCGATGGGCTTCATCTCGTATTTGCTGCAGCAAATGCAAGCCTTTGTTGTCTTTTCCTAAATTGAGCATCTCGCCAGTGTCAGAAAAAATCATGGTTTCCAAGCCTGGCTTGCGGTCTTCACCTTTGGCAATGCCTACCAGTAAAATATCATCCAAGCCCACTTCTGCCATCACCTCAATGGCAATGCCTAACTGTCCTTTACCACCATCAATAAACACCAAATCGGGGCGCGCGCCCTCACCCGCTGCCACTTTTTTGTATCTGCGTGTGAGTACATCACGCATGGCGGCGTAATCGTCCCCTGGCGTGATGCCGGTGATGTTATAGCGACGATATTCGCTGTTTTGCATATCGCCCCGATCAAACACCACACAACTCGCCACGGTGGCCTCGCCCATGGTATGGCTAATATCAAAGCACTCTATGCGCTCTGTTGTATCCGGCAGGTGCAACGCTTCCCTCAACGCTACCAATTTAGCCGCCTGATTCGCTGAAGTCGCTGCACGCTGAGCCAATGCAAGCTCAGCGTTGGTTTGCGCCATTTTTAGCCACACACGTTTATCACCAATCGCATTGGTGTTGATTTTTACCTTACGCCCTGCTTGCTCGCTTAGCACTTGTTCAATAATTTCTGTTTCAATTTTAATGCCCACCACAATCAACGGCGGCGTATTCTGCGCCACATAATGCTGTGCTAAAAAGGCGGCCATGCTGGTTTCCAGCGTCTCGCCATCGGTGTTTTTAGGCATATAACTTCTATCACCCAGATGCCGACCGCCGCGTATCATCACCAAATTAATACAATGCTGACCTTGCAGCTCGGCGCAGGCAATCACATCCGCATCCGACACATTAAAGTCACTGACAAACTGTTTGGCCTGCACTTGGCGCAGGGCTTGAATACGATCACGAAATACCATAGCCCTCTCATATTCCTGGTTCGCGGCAGCCGTGTTCATCTGCTCAGCAAGCGTATCCATCACCTCCGTAGTTTTTCCCTGCAAAAACAGTGCGGCCTGATAGACATCATTACGATAATTATCATCTGAAATTAAACCTACGCACGGCGCAGTGCAACGCTCAATTTGATGCTGCAAACATGGACGACTCCGGTTGGCAAATACGGTGTTTTCGCAAGTGCGTAATTTGAATACTTTTTGTAATAGCTGAATACTTTCGCGTACGGCAACACTATTGGGAAAAGGACCAAAATACTGACTGCCTTTGCGTTGAGAGCCGCGATGAAATGCCAAACGCGGAAATGCATCACCCGTGAGCGTGATGTAAGGATAGGATTTGTCATCGCGAAACAACACGTTGTAACGCGGCATCAAACCTTTAATTAGATTGTTTTCCAGTAACAAAGCTTCCGCTTCGTTATGAGTAACTGTGGTTTCTATTTTGACGATGTTACTCACCATCATGCGCGTGCGCGGGCTAGGCAAGTTTTTATTAAAATACGATGAAACGCGTTTTTTGAGATCTTTAGCTTTACCTACATAAATCACTTCATCTGTGGCGTTTATCATGCGATACACGCCAGGCAGATTGGGTAGGTTTTTTAAGATGGGCTTAGGGTCGAACATGGCGTTATTTTAGCACCACCTCCGTCATTCTTCGCTACGCTCAGAATGAAGATGGGATGTCTTGATGGTTAAAATAACTTTGTGCGAAAACTTCTTTAAATTTACTCCGCTTTAGCTTCCGCCATACGTAACAGCCGTGCTTCTTCTGCCGCTTTTATATCATCAATCTCACGCATCACGCTTTTTAAATCAACCGCTTTATTGCTCTGCTTGAAACGACCTGTTAGCTCGGTTTCCACCGTTAAATCGCCATGCGCATACAACGCCCAAATTTCTTTGCCGTATTGCGTGTTCAGCAGCTCAGGCGCAAAACGCCCAAAATAATCACTTAAATTTCTTACATCGCGCTCCAGCATGCTGCTGGCCTGATTGTTGCCGGCGGCATCTATCGCTTGCGGTAAATCAATAATCACCGGGCCATCGGCACTCATGAGGATATTAAACTCAGATAAATCGCCATGCACAATGCCGGCACACAACATACGCACCACTTCTTTAATTAAAGTATGGTGATGAATACGCGCCTCTTCTGCACTAAAAGTTACATCGTTTAAGCGCGGTGCGGCGTTGCCATTGGCATCGGTCACTAACTCCATCAGCAACACACCTTCATAAAAATTATACGGCACGGGTACGCGCACCCCTGCATCCGCAAGGCGATACAAGGCATCCACCTCCGCACTTTGCCAAGCTGCTTCTTGTGATTCTCGACCGAATTTTGAGCCTTTAGCCATTGCACGGCCTTGGCGACTATTTTTTACTTTTCGACCCTCGGTGTAATCCACACTCTGACGAAAGCTACGTTTATTCGCCTCTTTATAAACCTTGGCGCAACGCACCTCGTCGCCACAACGCACCACATACACAGTCGCTTCTTTACCGCTCATGAGCTGGCGCACAACATCGTCAATCAAACCGTCTTCAAGCAGCGGTTCTAGTCTTTTAGGAGTTTTCATAGGGTTATTTTAACATCAGCCCATCATTCATCCAGCAGCTTCCCGCCTATCGCCCAATCCTCATAGGCTACTTCTTCAAACGTAATGTAGGTATAAGATTTTGGTTTATGTGCAACGCGCTCCAAAGTTTCAGTAATTTCTTTGGCAATTTGCGCTTTTTGTTCACGCGTTACTTCACCTGCAAGTTTGATATTAACGTATGGCATGTTTTATTCTCCTTAATAAAAAAACAATCATATCTTCGCCATCACAGACCGACCCAGAATTTCTGCTTTAATGCTAGCAAACACCGCATGAAACATCGCTTCTGTCAGCCTGCGTGTTTGCGTGTTATAACGGCTACAATGGTAACTATCAACCAAAATCAAGTCATTGGGAAGTGTATATTGGGCAGCATGACCAAACTTATAATCTTTAATCTTCAAACCAAAAGCTTTTAATACCGCCAAATGCGCCACATTACCCAAGGCTAGTATGACGCTCCCTGAGTTTAATTGTTGCAATTCTGCGGCTAAAAACTGATTGCATGTTGAAATTTCCGCGGGTAACGGTTTGTTATCTGGCGGCAAACATTTCACAGCGTTAGTGATGCGGCAATTGATGAGTTGCAAATCATCATCGGCCGCAAACGATTGTGGTTTAGTGGCAAAGCCGTATTTATACAGCGATTCGTATAATAAAATCCCTGCGTGGTCGCCGGTAAAAGGACGCCCCGTTCTGTTTGCACCATGCATACCAGGCGCCAAACCTACAATAATCAGCTTGGCGCTAGCATCGCCAAATGGCGGCACAGGTTTGCAAAAGTAAGTGGGATTTTTTGCTTTAACCTCATGGAGAAAGCTGGCTAAACGCGGGCATTGTCTGCACTCAATATCAAATACAGGTCTAGATAATTCAGGATTAATGCGCATGGTCACCTTGGTCCAATCCGTTAGAGTTCAAACTAGGCTTGCCATGTAGGATATGCCAAATATCGCGTATCAGGTTTAAGGTAAACACCAACAGCAATACAGAGATTAGCAAAGATAAAATCGGGTCAATAAGCATCCAGCCAGTGAAATAAATAACTACACCTGCAGCAACCGCCGCTACCGAACCTAATAAATCCCCTATTACATGCAAAAATGCAGCGCGATTATTCAGGCTTTTTCCATGGTGAAGCGCTTGGTGATGTAGTTGCTTAGCAACAATTAAGTTAACGATTAAACCTAAAGTTGCAATGATAGTAAGCGCCAAACCTTGCACCTGATGCGGCTCTTTAAACCTTGCAATCGCCTCAATAACAACAAATGTAATCACCGCCAGCATGGTAAGCGCATTGATGATAGAAACCGCCAATTCTACATAACTTATGCCAGATTTATGCCGCGCCACATTTGGCTTTTTAGCCATTACGCTTGCCATCCATGCCAAGCCTAGTGCGGCGACATCTGAAAACATGTGCCCCGCATCGCTTAATAGCGCCAGTGAGCCTGTCCACCAGCCGCCTACGGCTTCAACAATGGCAAAAATAAAAATCAATAAAAATGGAATCAGGTAATGATCGTGGTCGTCGTGATCATCATGTGCGTGGTCTGGGTGTTGATGTGTACTTGTCATAGATGAAATGCTAACTGAAAAATCTGAGATAATGTTGCTCTAAATTTATATTACTGTATAGATAACTTTGGACACCTCTCAAACATTGAAATGTTAGGAGGTATGCAAGACGCACGGAACGCAGAAACCGGAATGTACATGAAGTACATGAGGATTTTGAGTACCGCGCAACAGCGCATACGACTTTGCAAGTGCTTTCACTCAGAATAAAGTGCTTTAGCACCTATATTATGTGGGGAAGCCAAATGCTGGCTTAGCACTTAGCAACTCGGAGTACCCTTGTGGTGCGATATGCCCAACATTTTAATTTTTAGAGGTGCCATGCTCAGTTACCGTCACGCCTTTCATGCAGGCAACCATGCCGATGTACTTAAACACTACGTTTTGGGCCTAGTACTTGCGTACACCAAACAAAAAGACAAGCCTTTTTGGTACGTTGATACGCATGCAGGTGCTGGCATGTACAGCTTAACTGAAGGTTATGCCACGCAAAATGCAGAGTTTGAGCAAGGCATTGCTAAACTAATGACGGCTGACAATTTGCCCAAGCCGCTTGCCGACTTTGTAGCGCAGATTAAAAGCTTTAACCTTAACTCAAGTTCTTCGGATTCACTTAACTTGTACCCTGGCTCGCCAGCGATTGCACAAGATTTTTTACGCGCAGACGACAAAATGCGCTTATTTGAGCTGCATCCTAATGATTGCAAATTACTGATTGAAAATTTTAGAGGTCAAGGTAAGCAAGTCAAAATAGAAATGCAAGATGGCTTTGCTGGTATTAAAGCCTGCCTGCCGCCGCCACCGCGCCGCGCTGTGGTATTGATAGATCCGCCGTATGAAGATAAACAAGATTATCAGCGCGTGGTGAAAATGATTAAAGATAGCCTGACGCGATTTGCGACTGGCACTTATATTGTGTGGTATCCGTTGTTGCAACGCCCAGAACCGCACGACATGATCAGTGATTTAATGGGTTTAAACCTACCAGATTGGTTGAATATTGAAATGACCATACACGAGCCATCAACTGAAGGTTTTGGCATGCATGGCAGCGGCTTGTTTATTATTAA
>MHBU01000034.1:15074-37698 GCA_001803395.1 Methylotenera sp. RIFCSPLOWO2_02_FULL_45_14
GAAAGTAAAATAGCTTAAATTAACGATCGCTTTTAGCTGATACAATACGCAAAATATTTAAACTCAACACACAAGGCTTTAAAAACATGCAACAAAAAACCAAACCAACCGCTACAGAATACAAACAAAGCAGCATTATGAGCAACGTTCTATTTGGTAGCCGTTGGCTACAATTGCCGCTTTATTTAGGTTTAATCGTTGCGCAGGCGGTCTATGTGTTCTTCTTTGGCGTAGAGTTGGTTCACATGGTTGCAAAGGCGACTACGCTAGCAGAAGCTGACATCATGCTGATTGTGCTAGGTTTAATTGACGTGGTGATGATTTCAAACCTGCTGATTATGGTGATTGTGGGCGGCTACGAAACTTTTGTATCTCGCCTAAATTTAGAAGGTCACCCTGATGAACCTGATTGGCTTTCACACGTCAATGCCAACTTGCTTAAGGTAAAACTCGCAACTGCGATTATTGGCATTTCATCTATTCACTTGCTTAAGACCTTTATCAACGCAGAAAATCTTTCTGATAAAGTGTTGATTTGGCAAACCGTTATTCACATGACATTTGTGTTTTCTGCTGTTGCCATTGCTTATATTGATAAGCTAATGTATCGCCCTGAGCAGCATTAATAGCTAAAACAACTGCAGCACTCTGGGTGTTGCAGCTTGCACGTAATGCACTGAAAACGTATGAACCGCAATGGTTTTTTCGTTTTCAGTTTCTACACTCACTCGCCAATCACCTTCTGCCAAATTCTGTTTATAGGTGTAACCCCTAAAGCCGTTAAAACGACCACCTGATAAAGTAAAACCAATACGCGATTGCGTTTGCCAGCCTTGTTTTTTATCGTAATGTTCCCAGCGATGATACAGATTTGTTTTTAAGCCAGAAGGTGCAAATACAGAGGAAAAACAAGTCACGTGCTGACCTGATGTGACTTCTAAATCATTACTAGTTTTGCGCCAAAACACCCACCATTGTGAGGCCTGCTGTGTTAATTGATAATCGCCCTCTACTTTACTGATTTCATAGCCAACCGCAACATCGCGTTTCACCAGCGGTACGGGCGGGATCATATCTGCGGCATAAGCCAACATTAGTATTGCGGCAATTAGCCCAACAGGTTTAATGCTACCCAAATGATTGGGCGTTTTTTTATAGAGCCAATACGCTAGGCTTGCGCCCATTAAGGTACTTAAATAAAACCATACGGCGTGAATACTGCCCAACAGAAAAGGCAACGCAAAGTTAAACAATAACATGGCGCACAAACCGAACAAGGCCCAACTTAAAGTAAAACGCTTGTATTCACTCTCTAAAAACTCATTCGCCACCAGCAACACAGCTAAAACCAGCGATGTGAACCACGCCAGCCAATGACTGGAACTTTTAAAATATAGAATAAATAACGCGCTAAATAGGCTGCCAAATAAAAATTGCAGTAAAAAATAAGGTAAGCGTGGAGAGTAGAACTTTTCAAAAATAGCCGTAAATTTACCAGACTCAGTCTCAAGTGAAACTGGGCGACCAATCAGGTAGAGGATAACGGCTGCGCTGAGTAAATATACTGCAAATATGGCTAAATCTAAGGCTGTGACGAAGCGCCCAATAGTGAGCGCATCCCACACAAAGCCACCAAAAAAGAAAATGGCGGGTAAAAAGTCAGCGGATTTTCGCGCACGATGAAGCCCCTTCTGCACCCAGGCCAACTGTTTTAATTGACTAAACACGCGAGCAGGCACTTAAAGATAATGACCAATCACGTAGCCAATCACAATGCCCGTGATCAGCGCAACAGTGACCCCTCGATAGGTAAGCACATCTTTTGAATAACCCCGTTTTATCGCCACATAAGACACCAGATAACCAATCGCGTTAAGTAGCCAAATAATGGACAAGCTCAACACTTTAACAATCAACGGCCCAATGATAGGCACCAAGCCGATGACACCAAGCAACCAGATAAACAAGTTTGAAAGCGTACCGAATAACACCACTCCTGCTGCCACGGCTTTGACATCCCAGCCATAGTACAAAGCCGCATAGATGGTGGTGATCAGCACAATACTCAGTGGCACCATCAATTTCCATGCCCCGCGTTTAGGTCGTCGCGTGATGGTTTTTTGGTCAAAAATTTCAGGGGGTTCTGGTAGATGCAGGTTCATGTCATGCCAATTTAGATAACAGTTAAACGACAATCAACTAAGCCAACTCGGTAATAGGGATCACTTTTTTACCATTACTTAAAGTATCCAACGCCGCTTTGTATTCTGTCATTTGGTCAAAATTTAAATACTTATAAATTTCAGCCGTATTGGCGAGCTTATTGCCTACAGTCTCTAAATACTCTGCGTGTGACGGCATACGGCCTAGTTTGGCACACACCGCTGCCAACTCAGCCGAACCCAAGTAAACACGCGCATCACGACCCATGCGGTTATCAAAGTTACGTGTACTGGTTGAAAACACGGTGGCTTTATCCGCCACCCGCGCTTGATTCCCCATGCACAATGAGCAACCTGGGATTTCTGTTCTTGCACCCGCCACACCAAACACTGAATACACACCTTCATCGCGCAATTGCGCTTCATCCATCCGTGTTGGCGGTGCAATCCATAACCGTGTTGGAATATTACCTGAACCTTCCAGCACTTTTGCCGCGGCGCGGTAGTGACCGATATTGGTCATGCAACTGCCTATAAACACCTCGTCAATTTTATCTCCCACCACTGCCGACAACGGCTTAATGTCATCAGGGTCGTTCGGGCAAGCTACTAATGGCTCTTTGATGGTATTAAGGTCAATTTCAATCACATGCACATATTCTGCGTCTGCATCGGCTTCTAACAACGTGGGTTTTGCTAACCATGCCTGCATACTTTCAATACGGCGTTGCAAGGTGCGCGCATCTTGGTAGCCGTTATCAATCATGTTTTGCAACAACACAATATTAGAAGTTAAAAATTCAATCACAGGTTCTTTGTTAAGCTTTACCGTACATCCATTAGCAGAGCGCTCTGCTGAGGCATCTGCAAACTCAAATGCTTGTTCTACTTTTAAATCTGGCAGCCCTTCAATTTCTAAAATACGGCCATTGAATACATTCTGCTTACCTTGCTTACCAACAGTCAATGTGCCTTCTTGTATTGCCGCGTAAGGAATGGCATTGACTAAATCACGTAAGGTAATGCCAGGCTGCATTTCACCTTTGAAACGCACTAATACAGATTCAGGCATGTCCAGCGGCATTGCCCCCATGGCGGCGGCAAAGGCGACTAAACCCGAACCAGCGGGAAACGAAATACCAATCGGGAAGCGCGTATGTGAATCACCGCCAGTACCCACCGTATCCGGCAACACCATGCGGTTTAACCATGAGTGAATCACGCCGTCACCCGGACGCAAGCTCACGCCACCACGGCTACTGATGAATTCAGGTAAGCTATGTTGCAATTTAATATCCACAGGTTTTGGGTAAGCTGCGGTATGGCAAAAGCTCTGCATGACTAAATCTGCACTAAAACCCAAACAAGCCAGCTCTTTGAGTTCATCACGCGTCATGCCGCCAGTGGTATCTTGCGAACCGACAGTGGTCGCTTTAGGTTCACAGTAAGAACCCGGGCGTATGCCAGCCACGCCGCAGGCTTTGCCCACCATTTTTTGTGCCAGTGTATAGCCTTTGCCTGACTCTTTCGGTGCTGCGGCTGTAATAAATAATTCCGTGGGTGGCAACCCTAAAGCATGACGTGCATTCGTCGTTAAGCCACGGCCAATAATCAATGGAATACGGCCACCCGCACGCACTTCATCGGGAATGGTCAGCGGCGCCAAGTCAAAGCTCGAAATCACCTCACCTTGCGCGTTCAATATCTTGCCGGCATAAGGCTGAATGGTAATCACATCGCCCATGCGCATTTTTGAAACATCACATTGAATCGGCAACGCGCCGGAGTCTTCAGCGGTATTAAAGAAAATTGGCGCGATTTTAGTGCCTAGAATTACACCGCCTGTGCGCTTGTTAGGAATATTAGGAATATCATTGCCCATAAACCACTGCACTGAGTTGATGGCTGATTTACGTGAAGAACCCGTGCCAACCACATCGCCCACATAGGCCAATGGCAGGCCTTTTTGTTTTAAGGTTTCAATGGTTTTTAAGCCATCAGGCATTTTATTCACCAGCATGGCTTTAGCATGCAATGGAATATCCGGGCGGCTCCATGCTTCTTGTGCGGGACTCAAATCATCGGTATTGGTTTCGCCATCTACTTTAAACACCACCACTTTGATTTCATCCTCCAGTACTGGTGCATTGGTAAACCATTCGGCATTTGCCCAAGATTCAATCAGTTTTTTCGCATGCGGATTACCTGCCTTCATCTTCTCATCAACATCATGAAAAGCATCAAACATTAAAGTAGTATGTGATAGCGCCTTAACCGCAGCCGCTGCCATTGAGGTGTCCAACAAAGCAACTAAAGCTTGCACGTTGTAACCACCGAGCATCGTACCTAATAATTGCACGGCCTTTTCTGCGTTAAGCAAAGGTGATACAGCCTTGCTATTCGCGATATCTGATAAAAATGCTGCTTTCACATAAGCCGCTTGATCTACACCAGCGGGGATGCGATTTTCAAGTAAATCCAATAGCGTATTTTCTTCACCCACTGGTGGATTTTTAAGCAGCTCAACAAGCTGAGCAACCTGTTCGGCCGTAAGTGGCAATGGCGGTAATTGTTGGGCTGCACGTTCTTGCACGTGCGTTGCGTAGGCTTTTAACATGGTGATTTTCTGACTGAATTAAACACAGCCTGTATTATAAACCCGTGATGCACACTCTACACATGAAAACAGCACGAAAATCTAATTTAAGGATCTGGATAAACCCTATGCGAAATTTGTGGAAAATAGAGCCACTAATTGCTCAAATAAAAGCTCTTGGCAAATGGGGTAGCGCAGCTCGTGCCTTTTATTGAGGCTTCAAATTTTTCCAGCAGCTCACTTTCGTAACCCTTGCCATGTTTTAGCTCTAAAAAAGCGCGCACTTCACTGGCATCGGCAAAACCATTTTTATCGGTATCCATCGCTGTGACATTATCTTCTACCGTTGGGCCAATATACTTACCCTCTTTGTTGGTCAAATAGCCCAACATATCTTCAGCACTGGCTGCATTTGCGGCAAAAACCAAGCAAACCAGCGTAATAATTTTCAGCATTTTATGTTTACCCATCATTTAAACCTTTAGTGATGAGACTAATGTTAAACCAAAAAGTGCAATCACTACTGTGACTTATGACACAGAACGAATGGCAATGGATTGACGCTGCGCTATTTTCTGCTTCCACTCCGCGGGGCCTGATGCATGTATCGATACGCCACGGCTATCTACCGCCACGGTGACTGGCATGTCCTGCACAGTAAATTCATAAATCGCTTCCATGCCTAAGTCTGCAAAAGCGATCACTTCGGCTTTTTTAATCGCCTTACTCACCAAGTATGCTGCACCACCAATCGCTGTCAAATAGACTGACTGATATTTTGCAATAGACGCAATAGTCGCCTCACCGCGTTCAGCCTTGCCTATCATGCCAAGCAATCCAGTTTTAAGCATGACATCCGTGTAGTCATCCATGCGCGTGGCGGTGGTGGGTCCCGCGGGACCCACGGCTTCATCGCCCACCGCATCGACTGGCCCTACGTAATAAATAAAACGGTTGTTTAAATCAACAGGCAGCTTTTCACCTGTTTGCAGCATGGTTGCCATGCGCTTATGCGCAGCGTCACGCCCTGTGAGCAATTTTCCGCTTAGCAACAAAGTTTGACCTGGCTGCCAGGCTTGAATCTCTTCTTTGCTGACAGCATCTAAATTGACGCGTAAGGCTTGTTCACTAGGCGCCCAATCTACCTTTGGCCAATCGTCTAAATCTGGCGCTTCCAACACAGCCGCACCGCTACCATCCAGCACAAAATGTATGTGACGCGTTGCCGCGCAGTTGGGGATAATCGCCACTGGCAAGCTCGCGGCGTGGGTTGGGTAATCTAAAATTTTCACATCCAAAACCGTGGCTAAACCGCCCAAACCTTGCGCGCCGATGCCAAGATTATTCACCTTATCAAAAATCTCCAGACGCAGTGCTTCAAGGTGGCTGAGCTTTTCTTTATTTTGGCTTTTGGCTTTCAGGGTATGCATATCAATCGACGCCATGAGTGATTCTTTGGCTAACAACATGGCTTTTTCAGCACTGCCGCCGATGCCGATACCGAGTATACCCGGCGGACACCAGCCAGCACCCATGGTTGGCACCGTTTCAACGATCCAATCCACAATGCTGTCATTCGGGTTGAGCATGGCAAGTTTGGCTTTATTCTCACTGCCACCACCTTTTGCAGCGATACTCACCTCCACTTTATCTCCAACAACCAATGAAACATGTACCACCGCAGGCGTATTATCTTTGGTATTGATACGTTTGCCCGCGGGCTCACTTACGATGGAAGCGCGCAATTTATTTTCTGGCAGCAAATAGGCACGTTTCACGCCCTCATTCACCATTTGCTCTAATGACAAATCACTTTCAAAGCGTACATTCATCCCTATTTTGACAAAGGCAACGACGATGCCGGTGTCTTGACATAGCGGGCGCTTACCTTCAGCACACATGCGTGAGTTGGTTAAAATTTGTGCAATTGCATCTTTAGCGGCGGGAGATTCTTCTTGCTTATAAGCCTCGCCCAAAGCGTGAATGTAATCAGCTGGGTGATAGTACGAAATGTACTGCAAAGCATCCGCAATACTTTGAATAAAATCTTCTTGTTTAATGGTGGTTAGTTTGTTCATATCATCACATATGCGCTTCAGCGCATTATTAACACGCCATAAATAGGTTAAAATAGTACATTATTTCACAGAATGTTTGCAGAAAGTTAGCTATGCCTCTTACTACTCTTAACGCACTATCCCCTCTTGATGGTCGCTACCAATCTAAATTGGATGCTCTGCGTCCTTATTTTAGCGAATATGCACTGATTAAGCACCGCGCATGGGTAGAGGTGGAGTGGCTAAAAGCATTGGCTAACGCAAAAAAGTTAGCTGAAATCGCACCGTTTAGTGTAGAGACTATTCAAGAATTGGATGCTGCCATTGCAAACTTTAGTGAAGATGATGCCTCACAAGTAAAAGCCATTGAAGCGCGCACCAACCACGATGTAAAAGCGCTTGAGTACTGGTTAAAAGAGAGGTTTGATGGCAATCCAGAGATCAAAAAAGCCAGTGAATTTATTCACTTTGCCTGCACTTCGGAAGACATCAATAATTTATCACACGGCTTGATGTTAAAAACCGCGCGCGATAGCGTGATGTTGCCATTTGTGGCCAGCCTGATTGCACGTTTAAGCGAACTAGCGCACCAATTGGCAGATCAGCCCATGCTTTCACGCACACATGGTCAAACTGCATCACCTACCACCATGGGTAAAGAATTAGCCAACGTGGTTTATCGTTTGCAACGTCAACAAAAACAGCTTATCAATAACGAAATTCTTGGCAAAATTAACGGTGCCGTGGGTAACTTTAATGCCCATTTATCTGCTTACCCAAATTTTGATTGGGAAAGTTTTGCCAAGCGCTTTGTTGAATCATTAGGGCTGACTTACAACCCGATGACGATACAAATTGAACCGCATGATTACATGGCAGAGTTGTACGATACGCTTGCGCGCATCAACACGATTTTGATTGATATTAACCGCGATATTTGGGGTTACATTTCAGTGGGCTACTTCAAACAAAAACTTAAAGATGGCGAAGTGGGCTCATCCACCATGCCGCATAAAGTCAATCCGATTGATTTTGAAAACTCTGAGGGTAACTTGGGCTTAGCCAACGCAGTATTACGCCACATGGCGGAGAAATTACCTATTTCACGCTGGCAACGCGATTTAACCGACTCAACGGTTTTACGTAATATGGGCGTAGCATTCGGCTATACTTTACTAGGTTACGACTCTTGCTTACGTGGTTTGAATAAGCTGGAAATCAATCCAGAAAAACTGGCGCTTGATTTAGACAACAGCTGGGAAGTACTTGCCGAGCCTATACAAACCGTGATGCGCCGCTATGGCATTAAAAACCCTTACGAGCAACTTAAAGAACTCACCCGTGGCAAAGGCGGTATAAATAAAACTTCATTGCACACATTCATTAGTGGCTTAGCAATCCCTGATGATGCTAAACAAGCCTTGCTTGTGCTAACGCCAGCCACTTACATTGGCAAAGCAACGGAGCTTGTAAAAACCATTTAAGTTTCGACAAATGTGTACTCAGATAGATGACTAAAGGCAGCATAATGTTGAACAAGCGCCTTTTAATCTATTTGCTTTAGCTTGTGGGGTATTGCAGCGCAAGCAGATGAAAACTGTTTAGACCAAGCCAAGCTAGAAACGACGCCAGCAAACCAATTTGTGGACATGCTGGTAGTTTAATGTGTAGGGTGTGCAAGTGATTTTCTTGCATACGACTTTTCAAATGCTTTCACTCAGAATAATGAGCTTTCACGCATGAATAATCTGCTTTAGCAGATATATTCTGCGGGGATGCCAAGCACTGGTATAGCTCATATATTATGTGGGGAAGCCAAATACTGGCTTAGCACTTAGAAAATCGGAGTGCCTGCGGTGCACACCATTTTAGATGCAGCATTACAGTTTGGTGGGCAAGTTAAAACGTTTTGCCACCCTACGCTTGCTCTCACGGCGGTCGATGATAATCGTGGAATTAAAGGGGCGGTGAACTCTCGGTTTTGGAGGCGTGAAATCGCTTTTCAACTTCATCGGCAAGTAGATCCATCCATATCCGCACCTTGTATGAAGATGGTCTGGCAATATGCAAATAGCAAGGGTATTGAATGGATGTAAGGTATTGGCTCTTTGGTACGCTAGTCTTAACCAATCAATGTGGTCGGTCAATAAGCTTGTGTTTCGCTGTGTCAGGGTGAGCGTGAAAAAATAGGTGGCACCAGCGACTTGGCTTCTGATGTAATTGGACATGTGTTTAGATATATCTATATTGGCTTTGATGAAGATTGGTGTGCAAATAAAAACTTTTTGCACACCCTACGACTGAAAGCGCAACCCTTGTATTTGGCAAACGCCTCACCTCGCAACTTTATTTAAGCTACGAAAAAAGCGATACCGGCTTGCTGGATGTCGCCCGACTCACTTTCAACATCACTCCACACTGGTCGCTACGCGCTGAAACCGGCACTGATAGTGCAGTGGATGTGTTATATACTTTCAGCTTCAAGTAATGCCCAGCAAAAGGTAGATATCAATGAATGCAGATAAAAGTAACCCTAGACTAGCCGTACTGATTGATGCGGATAATACGTTTAACGTCATCCCGATTATTGATGAGCTATTTGAAGAGATCTCCAAATTTGGTGATGCCAGCGTTAGGCGTATCTATGGTGACTGGACGCAAACCCAATTAAGTCGCTGGAAGGAAATATTACCCAAGCATGCCATTCAGCCCATGCAGCAATATGCGAACACTAAAGGCAAAAATGCGACCGATAGTGCGCTTATCATTGATGCGATGGACTTGCTTTATACCGCGCCGCTTGATGGATTTTGTATTGTTTCAAGTGATAGTGACTTCACTCGCTTAGCCATTCGCTTTCGCGAGTCTGGTAAGCTGGTTTATGGCTTTGGAGAAAAGAAGACGCCTGAATCTTTAAGGGCGGCCTGCACCGAATTTAAATACTTTGAAATTCTGTCACAAGAAAAAATATCAGAGTCGATAGCACCTAATCTAGACACTACCAATACAGAGAAAGATAAAACCAAGACCAGCTCAGAAATAAAATCTGCCAATGTTTCAGTTGACGAAACCACACTGTTGTCGCCTGTTGTCAAAAAAACCTCGCAACAATTAGCAATGGACGCCAAACTGGTGTCATTAATTCGTTCAGCAATAGAAACCATATCCGAATCTACTGAAGACGGCTTTGCTAATTTAAGTGAAGTAAAAAAGCACATCGTCAAAAATTATTCTGCATTTGACTCTCGAAATTATGGTTACGCCAAATTTAGTGATCTTATCAACACCATCGGCTTATTTGAGCTAGACGCAAAGAAACAGCGCATCAAGGACAAAAGAAAAAAATGAGCGAAATCCTAATTCTCTATTACAGCCAAGGTGGTGCAGTACGTAGCATGGCGCAACTGATTGCGCGCGGCGTTGAAAGTGTGGCTAATGCAAAAGCGCGCATTCGTACCGTGCCTAAAGTTTCAGCTAATTGTGAAGCCACCGAGCCAGATATTCCCGCCAGCGGTGACCCATACGTTGAATTGCAAGATTTAGAACAATGCATAGGCATGGCCCTTGGCAGCCCAACCCGCTTTGGCAATATGGCGGCGCCGATGAAGTATTTTTTAGATGGCACCACCAGTTTGTGGCTCAAAGGCGCGCTCATCGGTAAGCCCGCTGCAGTGTTTACCTCAACCGGCTCTATGCATGGCGGCAATGAGACGACGCTACTCACCATGATGCTGCCTTTAATGCACCATGGCATGGTCATGGTAGGCTTACCATATGCAGAACCTGCTTTATCTGCAACCGCTTCTGGCGGCACACCTTACGGCGCAAGCCATGTTGGGGGCACCATGGATGACAAACCAATCACCGATGACGAAAAAAAACTGTGTATCGCGCTAGGTAAGCGACTCGCTGAAACCGCCTTAAAATTATCCAGGAACCTCTAAAATATGTCGAATTTAGCACCAGAAGCCAAACAGTTTCTGCGCAGTACACATAGCGGCATACTTTCTACGCATTCTGCAAAATTTGACGGCTACCCGTTTGGCTCGGTGGCGCCTTTTGTATTGGGGCATGATTGCCAGCCCGTGATACTTATCAGCAGCATTGCAGAGCACACTAAAAACATCATACTCAACCCAAAAGTTTCGCTATTGGTATTTGCAGGGGCTGAAGATTTGCAAGCTAACTCGCGGCTCACGCTGCTAGGTACAGCCGTCAAGATTGAAAAAAACGATGCGGATTTACGCGCCCGTTATTTGCGCTACTTGCCACAGGCCGCCAGTTATTTTGATATGCATGACTTTGCTTTTTATCGGATAAACATCGCCCATGCACGCTATATTGGTGGCTTTGGCAACATGAGCTGGCTGTCGTCTGACGATTTTTTTAGCACCTCGGTTGATTCACTACTAGCGGCCCAAGAAACCGCTATTATTGAACACATGAATACGGATCATGCACAGAGCTTAATTGCCTATTGCAAATACTTTCACCAAGTAGAAGCAACGCATGCGCAAATGTTAGGCATTGATAGCGAGGGTTTTGACGTTAATGCCAATAATGACAAGGATGCAAAAATCTTACGTTTTGATTTCAACCACCCCATTCATGATGCCCAGTCTGCCCGTGCAGCACTAGTGCGCATGTCACAATTAGCAAAAACATAAGGACGCTATGCATAGGAATAATATGATTAAAAATCTTCAACTGGGCGCATCCTTCAGTTTAATCGCCCTCATATTGCTTGCGGTTGCGTGGGAAACTATTTTAGCGCCCCTAAAACCTGGTGGCTCACTGCTCATGTTAAAAGCGGTGCCTCTGTTGCTGCCATTATTTGGCGTTTTGCGTGGTAAACGTTACACCTACCAATGGGCAAGCATGTTTATACTGCTATACTTTACCGAAGGCGTGGTGCGAGCTTGGTCTGATGGCGGCATTTCAGCGCAACTTGCAAACGTTGAAATTGCACTTTCGGTACTGTTTTTTGGATGTGCCATTTTTTATGCACGTTTAACGCGAGAAAATCCATAAGTTTTTACATAACAACCACGCCAAACCAGCACTCTTCTACTATAATTTAAGCATGAAATTACTCTTAGTAAGTTACGTATGAAAATACTACTCTCAAATGACGACGGCTATTTTGCACCGGGTCTCAATATTCTTGCAGAACATATTGCTCAAATTGCCGATATTACTGTGGTGGCGCCTGAAAGAAATCGTAGCGGTGCCAGCAACTCGCTCACGCTTGATCGACCCCTTAGCGTAAAAAAAGCCGCAAACGGCTTTTTTTATGTCAATGGTACGCCCACCGATTGCGTGCACATAGCGCTCACAGGGCTAATGGACACCATACCGGATATGGTGATTAGCGGCATTAACGATGGCGCCAATATGGGCGATGACACCATTTACTCAGGTACAGTAGCTGCCGCGATGGAAGGCTATTTACTTGGCATCCCCTCAATTGCAATTTCGATGTCGCAGCATAACTCTACGCATTTTGAAACCGCAGCAAGGGTAGCCGTTGAACTCATCAAACATTATCAAAAAACCGGGTTCAAATCTGCCACACTGCTCAATGTGAATGTACCAGATATTGCCTACAATGAGCTGCAAGGCCGCGTGGTCACACGCTTAGGTAAGCGTCATAAAGCAGAACCTGTGGTACAGCTTAAAACACCGCGCAACGAAACCGTGTATTGGGTAGGCGCCGCCGGGCAACCTAACGATGGTGGTGAAGGCACCGATTTTTATGCCGTGGCTAACAACAAAGTGTCAATTTCACCGATACAAGTGGATTTAACCAACCACGCACAACTTAACGATATTAAAGACTGGTTGAGTAAATAGTGGCGCTTATTAGATCTTCGCAAGCCGGCATCGGCATGACCTCCCTTCGCACCCGCGAGCGGATGCTCACACGCTTACGCGAACAAGGTATTAAAGATGAAGTGGTACTTTCTGCCATTTCTGCGATTCCGCGCCATATTTTTGTAGATGAAGCCTTGTCCATTCGCGCCTATGAAGATGTTTCATTACCCATCGGCTTTGGTCAAACCATCTCCCAGCCTTATATTGTGGCACGCATGTCTGAGCTGTTACGTAACGACCAACCTTTACAAAAAGTACTGGAAATTGGCACCGGTTGTGGCTATCAAACCGCCGTGTTGTCTAAAATTTCTAAAGAGGTTTACTCGGTAGAACGCATTCGTCCATTAGTGATGAAAGCACGCGGGCATTTACGCGAACTCAAATGCATCAACGTCAAACTAGACCACGCAGATGGCAACATGGGCTTGCCACAACTAGCACCGTTTGATGCCATCATCGTCACCGCTGCCGCTAGCCATATTCCACAGGATTTATTAGACCAATTAGTAATTGGCGGGCGTTTAGTGATTCCCGTAGGCACTGACGAACAAGTGTTACATCTTGTAGAGCGCATTTCTCAGGCAGAATATCGTCAAACCAAATTAGAACCGGTAAAGTTCGTGCCTTTACTAGGAGGTACCAGTTAAGGATGGCAATATTGCGTAATGGTTTCATTTTATTGCTCACATGGGCATTACTTGCCTGCAGTAGCACCCCCGCTCCCGTCATTGATCGCTTGCCTGCGACCAAGCCAAATACAGCGTCAAAATCGAGTACAAAGCCCTCAACTGGCAAAGTAACGGGTGATTGGCGTCCTGACACTTATCTTGTAAAAAAAGGCGATACCTTATTTAGCATCGGTCTGGAATATGGCTACGACTACAAGGAAATTGCGCAACTCAATGATATTAAAGCGCCTTATATTATTAAAATTGGCCAAATACTTAAATTCAGCACCTTAAAAGACAAACCAACAAATGTAGAAAACAAAGCTGTGCAAGAAAATACTGATGGTGTGACTACCTATCCCATTGGCACCGAACCCAGCGCGGCTGCTACAAATACCCCACCAATAACGCCACAGGTAATTGCACTCAGCGAACCCAAGGCGATACGCGAACCTTACAGCGATGATGCCTTTAAAAAACCATTGCCCGTTGCAAAACCAGAGAATGAAAAGATTATCTCTGTCACAAAACCAGTGGCAACATCCACCCCAAGTACAAATACAACTAAACCTGGTAGCGAAATAAAACCAGAAACTAAAGCCGAGCCTAAGCCTGACGTTAAGCCTAATACTGAAACTGCTGACATTACTGAATGGGCATGGCCAACAAAAGGTAAAGTTATCGCCAATTTTAATGATGCGGGGAATAAAGGTATTGATATCACGGGCACTATGGGGCAAAGCATTAACGCAGCCGCAGCAGGTAAAGTTATTTACAGCGGTTCAGACCTACGCGGTTATGGTAAATTGGTCATCATAAAACATAACGCCACCTATTTGTCGGTCTATGCGCATAACAACTTGATTGTGGTTAAAGAAGGTCAAGTCGTCACTCGTGGACAAAAAATTGCAGAAATGGGTAATACCGATAGCAATACGATAAAGTTACACTTTGAAATTCGGCAACAGGGAAAATCTGTTGACCCAAATAAGTTTTTAGCTTCAAATTAAGTTAAATCCCACGTGAAGGAATTTAAGTATGGCCAGTATTGACCCGAACAAATATCTCAAGAACAAAGATATTAAGGCTGAAAGCAAATTAAGCGTTTTAATCGCCATAGTGCGCATGGGCTTAGTGCTTGCTGGCATTATCGGCATTGCACTGGAAATGTTTCGTGAGAACGGCTGGCTGTCAAAATTGCTAGGCAAGCTTTTTGAATCAACCACCACTATGATGTTTATCCCCGTCATTATTTTTGTACTTTGGTTACTTAACCGCTGGATTAGCTCCCCGAATAAATCTGAAACCAAAAAAAGTGGCGATTTCCCAATGTACATCATGATGGCGGTAGGTGTATATTACTTGTTCAGGTTGTACAGCACTGGTTCTTTTTAGCAGGTACAGTTCCCCAAATACAATGATGCTGCCGGTGTTTTAGAATGCGATGAGTAGAACCCAATAACAAATGTTAAGGTGATTTTTTTTCATTAGCCTTTGCTAAAGCAGTTTCAGCAGTAGGCACTGAGTTTGCAGATTGAGGCATAGGCAAAGGTTGGTCAATCACTTGATAAAACACTTCGTCTTGCTTAATCATGCCCAACTCACTGCGTGCGCGTTCTTCAATGGCGGCACGTCCACTTTTTAAATCGCGTACTTCGGCATCCAGTGTATCGTTACGCGCTTTTAAACCTGTATTTTTTATTTTCTGCTCAGATAGTTGACGGTTTAAATCCCACACGCGTAACCAGCTACCCTTGCCTAGCCACAATGGATACTGTAGCAAGGCAATAAGGATCACAAAAATAAGCGTGAGGGCTTTCAATTTTCAGCTATCAATTATTTGAACAATTGATAAAACGCGTCTTTACCTGCATAGCTAGTTGCGTCACCCAATTCTTCTTCAATACGCAATAATTGGTTGTATTTCGCAATACGCTCTGAACGGCAGAGTGAGCCTGTTTTAATTTGCAATGCGTTGGTAGCCACTGCAATATCAGCAATGGTGCTATCTTCAGTTTCACCTGAGCGATGTGATACCACTGAGGTATAGCCCGCACGCTTCGCCATTTCAATGGTTTGGAATGTCTCAGTCAAGGTGCCAATTTGGTTAACTTTGATTAACACCGAGTTAGCTACACCACGTCGGATACCTTCACGCAAGATTTTGGTGTTGGTTACAAATAAGTCATCACCCACCAACTGTGTAGTTTTACCTAGGCGTTTAGTCAAAATATCCCAGCCGTCCCAGTCAAATTCACCCATGCCATCTTCAATACTGATGATTGGGTATTTATCACACCAAGTAGCTAAATAATCCGTGAATTGAGCTGAAGTCAGCGCTAAACCTTCTGACTCTAAATGATAGCGGCCATCTTTGTAGAACTCGGTACTTGCGCAATCTAAACCTAAATAAACATCACGGCCTGGCTCGTAGCCTGCATCTGAAATCGCCTCTAAAATGTATTGAATTGCAGACTCATTAGACGGTAAATTTGGTGCAAAACCGCCCTCATCACCTACTGTCGTGGCTAGACCTTTTTTATGCAAGGTTTTTTTCAGTGCGTGAAACACTTCAGCACCACAACGAATCGCCTCACGGAATGATGGTAAACCTGCTGGAATAATCATAAATTCCTGCATATCAACAGAGTTATCAGCGTGTGCGCCACCGTTAATGATATTCATCATCGGTGTTGGCAATTGCATCGCACCTGAACCGCCTAAGTAACGGTAAAGTGGCAAACCTGACTCTTCAGCCGCAGCACGTGCGCATGCCATCGAAACCGCTAAAATAGCATTGGCACCTAAACGGTCTTTGTTTTCTGTACCGTCTAATTCAATCAAGGTTTTGTCGATAAAGCTTTGTTCTTCAGCATCTAAACCGATAATAGCTTCGGTAATTTCCGTGTTTACATTTTCAACCGCTTGCAGCACGCCTCTGCCTAAATAACGGTTTTTGTCACCATCGCGCAGTTCTACGGCTTCTTTAGCGCCAGTAGATGCGCCTGACGGCACGGCAGCGCGGCCGATAACACCGCTTTCCAGCAAAACATCAGCTTCTACGGTTGGGTTTCCACGTGAATCTAAAATTTCGCGGGCGATAATATCTACAATAGCACTCATGATTTTCTCCTAAAAATAATTTTTATTATTAGCCGCCGAGGAACACGGACAAACGCAGATGAAACCTTTATAACCCTTTAAATCATCATGTATATTTTAGATTTTTATCTGTGTGAATCTGTGGCTAAAATATTCTTACAACGTACTTTCAATAAAACCAGCTTTTTTCACTAATCTATCTAAATCCACCAACACTTCTAACAAATCTTTCATTTTATGGAGTGGCCAGGCGTTTGGGCCATCTGACAATGCCTGAGCAGGATCAGGATGCGTTTCCATAAAGATGCCTGCAATGCCACTGGCTACGGCTGCACGCGCCAACACTGGCACATGCTCGCGCTGACCGCCGCTCTTATCACCTTGACCACCAGGCTGTTGCACAGAGTGCGTCGCATCAAATACCACCGGGCAATTGGTTTCACGCATAATGGCAAGACCGCGCATATCTGATACCAGCGTATTGTAACCAAACGAAACACCACGCTCGCACACCATAATGGTATCTTGGTTGCCGTTCGCTTCGCGCGCTTTTTGCACCACATTACGCATGTCCCCTGGTGCCATGAATTGGCCTTTTTTGATATTCACAGGTTTACCTGATTTTGCGCAGGCGGTAATAAAGTCAGTTTGGCGACATAAAAATGCGGGGGTTTGCAACACATCAACCACTGCTGCCACATGTGGCACCTGCTCTTCTGTGTGTACGTCAGTCAAAATTGGTACGCCGATTTGGCGACGCACTTCATCTAAAATCTTTAAACCCTCTTCCATACCAAAGCCACGGAATGTACTGTTTGAGCTGCGGTTGGCTTTATCGTATGAAGATTTGTAAATAAATGGAATGTTGAGTGCAGCCGCAATTTCCTTCAGCTGACCAGCAGTATCAATCGCCATTTGTTTCGATTCAATCACGCAAGGACCCGCGATTAAAAATAAAGGATGCTCAAGACCTACATCAAAGTTACATAATTTCATTTTCAAAACCTTATTTAATTTTGCTGCAGATGCCTGAAGATTAAGCTTTTTTGTTTGCCAAAGCCGCTTTGACGTATGCAGTAAATAGTGGATGCCCTGCCCGCGGATTGGATGTAAATTCAGGGTGAAATTGGCAAGCAACAAACCAAGGATGCACGTTTTGCGGCAACTCAATCATCTCGCACAAGTCTTCAGTTGGCGTTCTGGCAGAAACCACTAAACCTGCTGCTTTTAATTGCTCAACATAATGATTATTAACTTCATAACGATGACGATGACGCTCATTTACTTGAACACCATAAATGCTCGCCGCCAAGGTGTTTGGCACAACAGGGCAAGCTTGTGCGCCTAAACGCATGGTACCGCCAAGATCGGAATTTTCATCACGTTTTTCAATATTACCTGAAGCGTCTTGCCACTCATCAATTAAACCAATGAGCTTATGCGTGGCTTCTGGGTTAAATTCTGTGCTATTTGCATCTTTTAAATTTGCAACATGGCGTGCAAACTCAATCACCGCTAATTGCATGCCTAAACAAATCCCTAAGTACGGTATTTTATTTTCACGCGCATATTGAATGGCAACAATTTTGCCTTCAGTCCCGCGCTTACCGAAACCACCAGGCACTAAAATCGCATCCACACCAATGAGGGCATCAGTGCCATTTTTCTCAATATCTTCTGAGTCTATATAGTGAATTTTGACTTTGGATTCAGTATGAATACCTGCATGAATCAGCGCTTCAGTGAGCGACTTATAAGATTCAGTTAAATCAACATATTTACCTACAAACGCAACATTCACCAAGTGCTTCGGGTTTGCAAGTGCGGTGGTGATTTTTTCCCATTCAAACAAATTGGCTGGCTTCGCTTCAATCTCTAGTTTTTTGCAAACAATCGTATCCAAATGCTGATCATGCAACAGACCGGGGATTTTATAGATAGAGTCTGAATCAATCGCGCTAATCACCGCCTCTGGAGCTACATTGGTGAATAAGGCTATTTTTCTACGCTCTTCTTCAGGGATGTCGCGGTCGGCACGGCACAGCAGGATATCAGGCTGAATACCAATTCCTCGCAACTCTTTCACAGAGTGCTGCGTAGGCTTGGTTTTGAGTTCACCCGCAGTTGGAATCCAAGGCAAAAGGGTTAAATGAATATAGCAGGCATTGTTTCTACCTTCTTCAAAACCCATCTGACGGATAGCCTCAAGAAACGGCAACGATTCAATATCGCCCACGGTACCGCCCACTTCAACAATGGCAACCTCAGCACCTTCAGCACCACGTTTCACATGGGCTTTAATTTCATCGGTAATATGTGGAATAACCTGTACGGTTTTGCCTAAATACTCACCGCGACGCTCTTTTTTAATCACGGTTTCATAAATTTGGCCAGCAGTGAAATTATTACGTTTACCCATGCGCTGACTGATAAAACGCTCATAATGACCCAAATCAAGGTCTGTTTCTGCACCATCATCAGTGACAAATACCTCGCCGTGCTGAAATGGGCTCATGGTGCCAGGGTCAACGTTGATATAGGGGTCTAGTTTCAGCATGGTGACTTTAATGCCACGTGATTCTAAAATTGCGCCAAGGCTGGCGGCGGCGATACCTTTACCAAGAGAGGAAACAACACCGCCGGTTACGAATACATATTTGGTCATAGGACGCGCACTTAATTTATTATTGCAGACGGGAGTCTATTTTACTTTAAAGCCCATGCGCCTACAAACGAAAACTCATGAAAGCAGGTTTATTTTCTCCTGATAATTAAGAATTACTTTTCACCTTAGCGCTATTTTTCCATGCGCCATATCCCTTAAATTTTTCCTGCACCTCCAGCATCTCCTGCTGACTCAAGATAAATGGCTTGCCAACTTGTAATGCACATAGATATTGCTCGCATAAAGTTTCAACTTCTTGCGTGATATTTAGCGCTTTTTCCAAGGTTTCGCCTATTGCTATCATGCCGTGATTAGCTAACAAGCAAGCTTTGCGGTCTTGTAATGCCAATAAAGCTTTGTCGGACAGCTGCTGGCTGCCAAACAGCGCATAAGGCGCACAACGGATACTGTCTCCGCCTGCCAAAGCAATCATGTAATGAAAAGCTGGAATATCAAGCCGCAATGTACTTAACGTTGTGGCAAACATACTATGGGTGTGAATAACGGCATTAGCCTCGGGCTTATGCTGCAAGATATCAAGATGAAATCGCCATTCACTGGATGGCTGCCTACCACCTTCTGCATTACCTGCGAAATCCATCCACACCATATCAGTAGGCGTCATTTTTTCTACTGCCATGCCAGATGGCGTAATTAAAAAGCCTGGCAGCCCCGCTTCACCACTCGCTCGCACACTGACATTGCCCGAAGTGCCACGGTTTAACCCTAAGCAATTAAGTTGCTGACTAATGCTTAAAAGTTGCTCGCGAGCGTTTTTTAATATTTGGGGCATTGATTTATCTCTGCATAGTTCTTAATTGATTGGGTGCAAAAACTCCCTGCTCGGTAATAATGCCAGTGACCAGCCTTGCTGGTGTCACATCAAATGCAGGGTTAGCCACTTTTGTGCCATGCGGCAAAATATTGACTGTTGCCATTGTCCCGTCAGCAAGTCGGCCACTCATCCACGCCAGCTCATCACCATCGCGCTCTTCAATCTCAATTTGCTGTATTCCATCTTCAATAGTCCAATCAATTGTCGGTGAAGGTACAGCAGCGTAAAATGGAATATGATGCCCTGATAGCGAACTATCAAAAGCTGCCAGCGCTTTTAAATAAGTACCAATTTTATTGCATACATCCCCCGTCGCTGTCACACGGTCGGCACCCACAATCACCATATCCACCCGACCTTGCTGCATTAAATGCCCGCCTGCATTATCGCTGATTACCGTATGCGGTACGCCATGCTGACCCAGCTCCCATGCGGTAAGGCTTGCACCTTGGTTGCGAGGGCGGGTTTCACCTACCCACACATGCACATCCAATCCTGCGTCATGTGCTGCATAGATGGGTGCAAGCGCCGTACCAAAATCCACCGTGGCTAACCAACCAGCATTGCAATGCGTAAGAATGTGAATGGTGCGAGATTTTTTAAGATGCAGCGCGCGAATTAAATCTAAGCCATGTACACCAATCGCCTGATTTAACAGCACATCTTCATCGCAAATCAACGCCGCCTCTGCCCAGGCAGCCTGCACTCTATTCGCAACAGGTAATGGCAGCAACCTGCCCAGCATACGCTGCACTGCCCACCTTAAATTCACGGCAGTGGGGCGGCTTTGGATCAACAGTTTTGCCACCTGTTGCAAATGATAGTCACCGCTATCCTGCTGCATAGCCAAAGCAACGCCATAAGCTGCGGCAGCACCTATAAGTGGCGCTCCGCGTACTTGCATGGTTTTAATCGCTGCAATCATTTGTTGCAAGCTGTCAATTTTTGCAATCTCAAACACATGTGGCAATTTTGTTTGATCGATGACCTCAACCGTTCTAAGCTCGGCGTTAGAACCTTGTCCAAAATAAGAACTGGGCCAAATGGTGCGATATTGCTGATGATTTACTAGCATGGAAATTAAGTTGACCCAATCATAAAGCCATCTATTTTTAACAAAAAAAATAAATTAAAAAGTTGACTTTTAAAAAGTTCCCGAATGTTAAAAATACTCTCCACATTATCTGTGGATAACTTTGTGAATAACTGTGACTCTAAAATGTAACCTACCAATTTATAAGGGTTTTTTCAAATCGCTTAATTTTTAATCTATTATTAAACCTATTATAATCAATAAGTTACAAAACACCCATTGATTGCTAAGGTTTTTTTACCATACTTAAAGTAGCACATTAACTGGTGTGCATAAGTCGGCTGATTTTGGCAAAACTTTTAACGCATTGGCGCTAGTAATATCAAGCACTTGCGACACATTTACTTGCCTTAAATCAGCTAAAACCTGTGCAATTCTTGGTAGTTCCAAGGGGCTATTTCTACCTTTTACACCTACCCATTCTGGTGGTATATCAGGCGCATCTGTTTCCAAAACTAAAGCCTCTAATGGCAACTTTGTTGCAAGCTCCCGAATTCTTAATGCGCGCTCATACGTCATCGCACCGCCAAATCCAAGTTTAAATCCTAACGCAATAAACTGCTCTGCCTGCTGAAAACTACCATTAAACGCATGCGCAATACCGCCCACCACCTCATGACGACGCAAATATTTCAATATATCATCTACCGCATGCCGCACATGCAAAATCACCGGCAAATCAAATTGCCGGGCAATTTTTAACTGTTCAGTAAAAAAGTAAGTCTGGCGCGTAGTATTTTCAGGGTGCATTTTAGGATTGGTCATAAAATAATCCAAACCGATTTCACCAATCGCTACTGGGTGATTGTTTTGCACATAAACTTTGAGCGTTTCAATATCATCTGCAGATGCGCTATCCACAAACATAGGATGAACACCAAGCGCGTAGGCGCAATGTTTATGTTGATTACATAGCGCAATGACAGTATCAAAGTTATCACACGCGACAGCGGGCACAACAATGCACAACACGCCATGCTTAAGCGCTTGCACAGCAACATAGTCACGGTCTGCATCAAATTCAGCGGCATCAAGGTGACAATGGGTATCAATGAGCATAGCGTCGTTAATTGTTAGTCGTCAGCTTAACTGGCTTCGCACGTAAGCGGATGTCTTGACCTATTTGACGCACATCTAAAATCTGCAACTCTGTTACCTGTTGCATTGCAGTCAGTTCAGGGATTGCAAACATCGCTTTAGCATCCGCACCCATCAATTTTGGTGCATAGTAGAAAATGAATTCATCAATCAAGTTGGCATGTAATAGCGCACCATTCAAACCCTGCCCAGCCTCAACTAATACTTCGTTAATACCACATTGTGTTAAGTGTTTAAATAAAGCGTTTAGATCGACACGATGATAGGCATCAGTTAACTGAATCAGCTCTGCACCTGCGGCAATTAGGGCTTTAGCTTGATGATTTGCATTTTGGGCATAAGCAATCAGCACCGGGCTATGTTGAAGCATAGCCGCGTCTAGCATTTTACAATCAACAGGCGTTTGCAAGTTGCTATCCACAATCACACGTAGCGGTTGGCGTGATGTGCCAGGTAGCCGCACCGTCATACTCG
>MHBU01000034.1:37709-66734 GCA_001803395.1 Methylotenera sp. RIFCSPLOWO2_02_FULL_45_14
AACACCGTGCCTATACCTGTCACAATGGCGCAAGACTGCGCGCGCCAATGTTGTACATCCAGCCTTGCAGGTTCGCCCGTAATCCACTGACTTTGACCGTTTTTGAGTGCGGTACGACCATCCAGGCTGGCTGCAATTTTGCACCGTACATAGGGCAAGCCACGCGTCATACGCGCAACAAAGCCTAAATTGAGTGTAACTGCCTCTTGCTCCATCACTCCCACCACGACCTCAATGCCTTGCGCACGTAAAGCGGCGACGCTACGCCCAGCCACCAGCGGATTAGGGTCTTGCATGGCAACAATCACGCGTTTAGGCTGCGCCGCTATCACCGCCTGCACACAAGGCGGCGTTTTACCAAAGTGGCTACATGGTTCTAAGGTCACATAAATATCAGCATCTTTTGCCTGAGCGCCAGCTTGCTGTAATGCAAACACCTCGGCATGCGGCGCACCTGCTTTCAGGTGCGCGCCTTGTCCCACAATTTGATTATTTTTAACGATGACACAACCCACGCGTGGATTTGGACTGGTGGAATACAAACCTTGCTCTGCCAAGCGCAGGGCAAGTGTCATGTAAGTGTGTTGAGTGATTGAGTGCACGGTAATGACCGTTAAATGATGAGCAATTTAATGCGAAGAAATACGACTTGAAATTAAACGGCTATTTTTATCAAAGAAAATAAGCAAGCCATGATAAACATGCATGCATTGGCCTAAATCATATTCTGCACTGGCAGTATCTTCATAGCTTGGACGACCTAAAAGCACATGCACAGCCTCTCTTGGAGTACCTTTTGCCAAAACATTCTGCTGCAGATCATACGCCATATCACCACGCTTACATTCATGATTGATGGTAGAAACACTTTGCATCCATTTGACTTGATCAAACCGCTCATTGCCAAAAACAATGCGGTCTTTCATCATCCACCAACTAAAAAACACGATGGTCACAATCAAAGTAAAAACAGCAAACACAATCGACGCCCAGTTAATTAGCTTCATAATTAGCTACCCTTTTTCATCATCGGCACTACTGCGTTTAGTGTTCACCAAAGGCAAATCCAAATCACGAATAACATCGCTAAAGTCATCAACATCAGAGAAGCTTCGATACACCGAGGCAAAGCGAATATAAGCGACTTTATCCATCATTTTGAGCTCATGCATTACCATCTCGCCTAAATCTCGCGCAGGAACTTCACGTTCACCTAAACTCAATATTTTTTGTGTGATGTGATTTAACGCGTTATCTACATACTCAGTAGGCACCGGGCGCTTATGCAATGCACGCGTGAATGAAAGCCGCAATTTTTCGCGCTTAAACTCCTCACGCGTGCCATTCTGCTTCACCACTTGCGGCAAATGTAACTCTGCAGTTTCATAAGTGGTAAAACGCTTATCGCATGCCCCACATCTACGGCGCCGACGAATAGAATCCCCCTCATCATTGACGCGTGAGTCAATCACCTGGGTATCATCAGCACCGCAAAAGGGGCATTTCATAATTAGCCTTGATAGACTGGAAAGCGCGCCGTCAACGCATGTACTTTCGCTTTGGTTGCCGCAATGACTGCTTCATCAGTTGGATTATCCAGCACATCGGCAATCAGATTCGCCACCAATTTTGCTTCCTCTTCTTTAAAGCCGCGCGTAGTAATAGCTGGTGCGCCAATGCGAATGCCTGAAGTCACAAATGGGCTTTCAGGGTCATTGGGAATTGAGTTTTTATTTACGGTGATATGCGCCAAGCCAAGTGCAGCATCTGCCGCCTTACCGGTTAAACCTTTAGGGCGTAAATCCACCAAGAACATGTGTGATTCAGTGCGACCTGAAATAATACGTAAGCCGCGTGCAGTTAATGCTTCAGCCATTGCCTGTGCATTTTTAAGCACTTGCGCTTGATAAATCTTGAATTCAGGTTGTGAAGCCTCTAAAAACGCCGTCGCTTTGGCCGCTATTACATGCATCAATGGACCACCTTGCAAGCTTGGAAACACGTTTGAATTGATCGATTTCTCGAACTCAGCTTTGGCCAAAATAATGCCGCCACGTGGGCCACGTAAAGTTTTATGTGTGGTTGATGTCACAAAATCCGCATGCGGTACAGGGTTGGGGTAAACACCAGCAGCAATCAAACCTGAATAATGCGCCATGTCCACCATAAAATACGCGCCTACTTTTTTCGCAATTTCCGCCATGCGCGCCCAATCGAAACGTAACGCGTAAGCACTGGCACCACCAATCAGCAACTTAGGTTTACATTCAACTGCAATACGCTCCATTTCGTCGTAGTCAATTTCTTCTTTGTCGTTCAAGCCATAAGGCACGATATTGAACAATTTTCCTGAAAGGTTAGCCGGTGAACCATGCGTTAAATGCCCGCCATGACCCAAATTCATGCCCATCACGGTGTCACCTGGTTTTAAAATAGAGAAATAAACCGCTTGATTTGCCTGCGAACCAGAGTGTGGCTGCACGTTGGCATACTCCGCGCCATACAACGCTTTTAAGCGGTCAATCGCCAATTGCTCCACTTGATCGACAAACTCACAGCCACCGTAAAAACGTTTACCTGGATAACCCTCAGCATACTTATTGGTGAGTTGAGAGCCCTGCGCCTGCATCACCGCAGGGCTAGTGTAATTTTCAGAAGCAATCAATTCAATATGCTCATGCTGACGCACCACCTCTTGCTCTATCATGCCCCATAAGGCTGGGTCAGCTTGGTTTAGGGTAATTGCGTAGTTGAATGGTGCCGGATTTGATGGAGCTTGTAACATGATGTTTAGTTTTCCAGATATATGAATAAAAAGAATATCTTGCATTTTACCACGTCAATTCAGCAAGATTAAAGCACGACATACCAATATGTTTCTAGTTAAACAGCATCATACCCTCAACCCCCAAGCACAAATTGGTGGCTGAAATCAACCAACTCGGTTTATATGAAAGCAATAATATTTACTGGAAAATATCAACTCATTGAATAATATGCATTATTTAATTGGCCCAAAATTTGCATATTAGTTTCTCAGTATATATCTCCAATAGTGCTCCCCTTGCCCGTATTCTCTTCAAAAGAGTTACGGGTTTTTTTGTCCAATACTTCATGTTAATCAGCCCAACGTGTTTTCATTTTTTTTCTACTTCTTAATCTACAAGGCTATAATCAAAGCCTTAAAAAAAACAAGGACACACTCAATATGAAATGGACAGACAGCCAAGCTATCGCTGAAGTGCTATATGATAAGCACCCGGATATTGATCCAAAATCCATCCGATTTACCGATTTAATGCAGTGGGTACTGGATTTAGAAGGCTTTGATGACACCCCTGAAAAATGCGGTGAGCGGATTTTAGAGGCGATACAACTCGCTTGGATAGATGAAGCGGAATAAAGCACCCCCATCGCAAGTAGCAGGGAATTCATCCCGAAGATATTAAACATGCCTAAAAACACTTTTTTCGCCATCATAGTTTGGATTGCGCTGGCAGGGCTTATTTACTATCTGGCTGATAACGTCCAAAACCCCAACAAACTAAACCGCTTGGGCGATGGCAGTGCTGTTGTATTAAAACGTGGTTTGGATGGCCACTACCGCAGTGAAGCCTTGATTAACGGCCAAAAAGTCAACGTATTAGTTGATACGGGCGCAACTGGTGTGGCTATATCGCAAAACGTTGCTGACAAACTCAAATTAAAAAGCATCAATGCCATACGTACCAACACCGCCAATGGCGATAGCATCGGCTATATGGTGCGCTTAGAGTCCGTGCAAATAGGCGGCGTTAGTGCCAACAACGTTGCCGCCATGATTGCTCCCGGCTTAGATGGCGACGTATTACTTGGCATGTCGTTTTTAGGTCGTATGGATGTACGGCTTTATAAGGGCGAAATGACCATCAAACAAGTTGGAATTAAGTAATCACCGTAGGCTTAACGCGCCCTGTGCGCTCTACCAATTGCGAAATCTGCAAGGCAATTTGTATCATTTCAGCTAACGCCACTTGCGCGTCCAAGTGATGCTTCGCGCTATCAGGCTCAAACGCCTCCAAATAAATACGCAAAGTCGCCCCCTCTGTGCCAGTGCCAGAAAGCCTGAATACGATGCGCGAACCATCGGTAAATAAAATACGAATCCCTTGATTATTGCTTACCGAGCCATCAACCGAATCATGGTAGCTAAAATCATCACAAACTTTAACGGTGTAACTGCCAAAGCTTTGATTCGGCAAACTAGTAAACTGCGACTTGATATGCGCTATTACGCCATTAGCCGCATCGGTCGGAATTGACTCATAATCATGGCGCGAATACACATTACGTCCGAATTCCAGCCAATGTGCTTTTAAAATTGCCTCTACACCTATTTTTTTAACCGCAATAATATTCAACCAAAATAACACAGCCCAAAGGCCATCTTTCTCCCGCACATGGTTGGAGCTAGTGCCGAAGCTTTCTTCGCCACACAGCGTCACTTTGCCTGCATCCATCAGGTTGCCGAAGAATTTCCAGCCTGTTGGCGTTTCATAACAGGGGATATTAAGCTTGGCTGCCACTCTATCTACCGCGCCACTGGTGGGCATAGAGCGCGCTACGCCTGCAATGCCGCTTGCGTAAGCCGGCACCAGCGTGGCATTGGCTGCTAACACGGCTAGACTATCTGAAGGCGTTACAAAGAAATTCTGACCTAAAATCATATTACGGTCGCCGTCACCGTCAGAGGCCGCACCAAAATCAAGTGCATTTTCACCTGCGAACATGATTTTTACTAAATCTTCAGCATAGGTTAAATTAGGGTCAGGATGACCACCGCCAAAGTCTTCGGATGGTTCACAATTCATTAAACAATCAATGGGTGCGCCCAACCGGTGCACTAAAATCTCTTTAGCATAAGGCCCTGTTACAGCATGCATGGCGTCAAATTTCATTTCAAAACCACTGGCTAGCAATTGCTTAATGGCTGCGAAGTCAAACAGGCTTTGCATTAAATCAGCGTAATCTTGTACCGCATCAATCACTTGCACAGTGAAGGTTTCACCTGCACCCACGCCTGCAAAGACAACCTCACCTAAAGTGTCAATATTGACCACAGGCAAATCGGCAATTTTAAACTGTGTAATGACTTTGCTTTTCGCAAACACTTCATCGGTGATTTTTTCTGGCGCTGGACCACCATTGCCAATATTGTATTTAATGCCGAAATCACCATCAATACCGCCTTGGTTATGGCTTGCAGACAATACCATGCCGCCAAATGTTTGATATTTGCGAATGATATGTGAAGCCGCAGGTGTAGATAAAATACCCGCCTGCCCCACAATAACCCGTACAAACCCGTTGGCTGCCGCCATTTGAATAAGAGTTTGAATCGCTTGACGATTGTAATACCGCCCATCGCCACCAACCACTAGCGTAGCGTCTGCTGGCACGGTCAGCGTATCAAAAAAACTTTGTACAAAATTTTCTAAATAATGCGGCTGCTGAAATACTTTTACTTTTTTACGTAAGCCAGAAGTACCAGGTTTTTGATCATTAAATGGCTGTGTGGGGATAGTAGTTATTTTCATTACTTTTACTCTTTATTAAATCATTTAGCACAATATAAATGATGTTGATGAACTCAACAACTATTCTATGGTTGATTTTATTTTTCAGCGTGCTACAAAAGCAACCCATCATGTCACCCTCAAGTAAGATTTCATCAAGTAACGTGATAATTAAACGTTGCGCTTAAGCATTATGTATCATTACGATGATATTTAAGTAAAATTAGTATCAAGCTAAAAATCGATAGATTAAATCAATTGGCAGTAAAACTCTGAAAGCTAGGAAAATGGAAGATCAAGGAATAGACCAATATAGAAAGGTCATACTATCCACCTAAGCCGTGGGTTTTTTATGGCTGAAAAAACCTAATGACTGGAAAAGTTATCCCGAGTACCTATAAAAGAAAATGACCCACAACCGCTAAGTTGTAAGTCATTGTTTTATTTGGTCGGGACAGCAAGATTCGAACTTGCGACCCCATGCCCCCCAGGCATGTACGCTACCAGGCTGCGCTATGCCCCGAACCGTTGTTACAAGTAACTTGTAACAAGCGTGCATTATAGCGCAAAAGACTATGCTCTATAAATTGCGCGAGAAATAAAAAGGCTAGGATGACTGCAGATTGGAGCGCAGCAGATTTAAAATTTCACGCAACTCTGTTTTAACTGCCACAAAATCAAAAGCAGTATTTTCAACGGTTGTTAATGTCAATTTAGCTTGAGTTAGATTTGACTGCGCTTGTAAATCAAGCGTGCCGTTAGCCGTTGACGGCTTTTCAGATTGCGACTCTGCAGTTTCTGGATGATCCAAGCGATTACGGGCGCCACTAATAGTGAAGCCCTCCTCGTACAATAACTCTCGAATACGACGAATCAACAATACTTCATGGTGTTGGTAGTAGCGACGGTTACCACGCCGTTTAACAGGTTTGAGTTGCGTAAATTCCTGCTCCCAGTATCTGAGCACGTGCGCCTTAACCCCGCAAAGTTCGCTCATTTCACCTATCGTAAAATAGCGCTTTGCTGGAATGGGTGGCAACTGCACCTTGGCGACCTGCTCATGCATACTGACAGCTTTCTCACTTATATTGCTAATGCTTTAAGAAAAAATCAAAAAACCACACGCATTATATTCAACTCGCGTAGTTGGCATCTACCTTACTTTTCAGCTTTTGGCTGGCATGAAACGTAACCACTCGGCGTGCAGTAATGGGTATTTCTTCACCAGTTTTAGGGTTGCGACCTGGGCGCTCAGACTTTTTACGTAATTCAAAATTACCAAAACCAGATAGTTTTACACTATCACCCGCCTCTAACGCAATTCGCACTTCTTCAAAAAATGCTTCCACCATATCTTTGGCTTCACGTTTATTTAACCCAACTTGCTCATAGAGTAAATCAGCAAGTTCAGCTTTTGTTAAAGTCATACACGCTCCCATTTCATTTAAAGCTGTTAATCGCTTTTATCATGCACAGACATTTTTTTAACTTGAATTTTAGCAAAATTAAATGCCATGCTGGTTTTTTAAGTAGTTAATTTCTCAGCGTCGCATCAAAATTGTTTTGCAATAATTGTAGCAGATTAGCAATGGCTGTATCGGCTTCAACATCAGTCAAAGTTTTTTGAGTATCATGCATAAGTACTGATAATGCAAGGCTTTTTTTGCTTTCTGCAATACCTTTACCTTGGTATAAATCAAACAATGCCACCTCTTGTATCAGCGGTATATTGGCTTTTTTAACGGCACTTAATACCGTTTGTACGGCAATGTTTTCATCTAAAACAATGGCTAAATCACGGCGTACCGGGAGCAGTTTTGAAACCTCTTGATAAGCAGGCAAATGACGACTTAACAAGGCATCCGCGTCCATTTCAAACAAAAAAGTACTCTTAGCTAAATCGTATTGTTGCTGCCATTTTGGATGCAACTTACCTAGCCAGCCAATGACTTTTCCGTTTAATAAAATTCGCGCTGATTGACCCGGGTGCAGTGCGCTATGCGTGGCTTTTTCGTAAACAATCTGCCTACCCGTATGGGTAGCACCAAGTAAGGCTTCTACATGCGCTTTTACATCAAAAAAATCGACTTCTTTACTGCTCTCAGCCCACTGCTCTGGCTTGGCACTACCGTACGCCAAACCAGAAATACGCGTGGTTTCATGGTATGCGCTAGCGATTTGATGATATACCGCGCCAATTTCAAATAAATAGGCACGGTCTTGCTTACGATTCAGGTTGTAGCTTAATGTATCTAATAAGCCGCCCCACAAGCTGGTACGCATCACACTCAAGTTACTCGCAATTGGGTTTTTAAGCTTAATAGGTGTGCTGTTACCTAATAAATCACGCTCCCAGCTTTCGTCCACAAAGCTGTAAGTCACCACTTCCTGGTAACCTGCAGATACCAATCCATCACGCAATTGATTCAAATGCAACTGCTGCTCAGGTGCTATTAACATGTTTAATTGTGCAACAGGTGGCGTTGCGGGAATATGATCATAGCCGTACAAGCGCGCAACTTCTTCAATTAAATCTTCTTCAATCGTAATGTCAAAGCGATAACTGGGTGGCGTAACAGTAAATACTTCTTCAACCACACTAAAGGCAAAACCAAGTTGCGTGAGCAGCTGTGCTACTGTTTGCTGTTCAAATGTAATACCTAATACTGATACTAATCGCGCCATTCTTAGCTTTACTGGGTGACGCGCAGGCAATGCGCCAATCACTTCAGTAACATCCCCGGCCTTGCCACCACAGATTTTCTGTATTAGCGTTGTTGCATATTCAATGGCATTGCGTGTATTACCAAAATCGACACCGCGCTCAAAGCGGTAAGATGAATCTGTACTCAAACCGAGCCTACGTGCCTTGCCTGCGATCACAGACGGTATAAAAAACGCACTTTCCAGGAACACATCGGTAGTTTCATCGCTCACAGCCGTTGGCTTACCACCCATAATGCCAGCTAAGGCAATTGCACCCTGTGCATCGGCAATGATCAAATCATCGGCTTTAAGTTGTATGGTTTGATCATTCAACAGACCGAGTGATTCGCCAGCATTAGCAAAGCGCACGCTCACATCACCATTCAATTTGGCTGCGTCAAATGCGTGCATCGGCTGCCCCAGCGCTAACAGCACATAGTTCGTAATATCAACCACCGCACTAATGCTGCGCAAGCCGCTACGCTCTAAGCGTTTAACCATCCACGCTGGCGTACTCACCTGCGCGTTGATGCCGCTAATTAAGCGGCCGCAATAGCGTGGGCAAGCTGAAGGCTCAGCCACCGTGACTTTTTTATGTTGTGATAACTCGACTGCCGCAGGTGAAATTGTTTCAAAACGTGTAGCAGCCCCTGTAATCGCAGCTACATCGCGCGCGATACCTGTGAGGCTTAAGCAATCGCTACGATTTGGCGTGAGCTTGAGTGTTAAAAGATGGTCATCCAAATCCAAATACTGGCGAATATCCTGTCCAACCACCGCTTCGCTATCTAGTTCTAACAACCCTGTGGCTTCTGCACTTAATCCCAGCTCTTTAGATGAGCACATCATGCCAAATGATTCTATACCACGCACTTTAGCTTGCTTGATAGAAAATCCAGGTAACTCTGCACCCACCATGGCACATGGTGCAACTAAACCCGCGCGCGCATTGGCGGCACCGCATACAATTTGCAAAGGTTCAGCCAAGCCCACATCCACCTTGCAAACTTGCAGGCGATCTGCATCCGGATGTTTTTCAGCCGAGATAATTTTTGCCACAACCACTTTACTAAATGCGGCAGCAACAGGCTGCATGTCTTCAACCTCAAGCCCTGCCATTGTTAAAGCGTGACTTAGCGCCTGACTGTCTAAATCAGTATTGACTAAACTACGTAACCAATTTTCTGAGAATTGCATAATGCTTTTGTGACCTTAATTGTAATGTTGAACGACTTGCCCTTCGACAGGCTCAGGGAACGCCTTCGACGCTCAGTGAGCAACGGGCTGCGTTCCGTTCCCTGAACCTGTCGAAGGGAAAACCTATCTAAACTGGCTTAAAAAGCGCAAATCATTATTAAAGAAATGGCGCAAATCATTCACCCCATAACGTAACATGGTTAAACGTTCCACGCCCAAACCAAAGGCGAAGCCACGATATTTTTCGCTATCGATATTCACATGCTTGAACACCTCGGGATGCACCATGCCGCAGCCACCAATCTCTAACCAACCGCCGTTCCAGCTCATATCCATCTCAGCTGAGGGCTCAGTAAACGGGAAGAATGAAGGTCTAAAACGCACGGTTAAATCATCGCGCTCAAAGAATTTTTGCAAAAAGTCCTGCACCACGCCTTTTAAATTGGCAAAGCTAATGTCTTCATCCACCCACAAACCTTCCACTTGGTGAAACATAGGTGAATGTGTTGCATCCGAATCCACACGATACACGCGACCCGGTGCAATAATTTTCAGTGGCGGTGTTTTATTGGTTTTTAAAGTATTCTCCATGTAGCGCACTTGTACTGGTGAAGTGTGTGTTCTTAACACGTTGGCTTCATCAATATAAAATGTATCGTGCATAGCACGTGCTGGATGATCTTCAGGAATATTCAGTGCCGTGAAATTGTAAAAATCCGTTTCAATTTCAGGGCCAGTGGCCACTTCAAAGCCGATAGAATGGAACAACTCTTCTACGCGCTTCAGTGTGAGTGTTACAGGGTGCAATCCACCTTGCGATTGCGCACGTGCCGGCAGCGTGACATCGATTGACTCTTGTGCCAACTGCTTGGCTTGCTCTGCATTTAATAGTGATTCACGCCTTGCCGTTAAGGCCGCCTCAACTGCTTGCTTAACCACGTTAATAGCTGCGCCCGCTGCGGGACGTTCTTCTGCACTTAACTTACCCAGGCCTTTTAATGCATCCGTAAGTGAACCTGATTTACCTAGATATTTTGCCTTAGCAATTTCCAAGTCATTCATCGAAGCGCTATTTGCAAAGTCGGCTTCTGCTTCTGCAATTAAATGCGTTAAATCTGCCATGTCATTTTATCTTTAGTCGTTGTAGATTTACTGGAATTTTAAGCCAGCGTTATTCTGGCATACTGCCTTTAATGCCTTGATTTTGCATTAAAAATTATAAGGATAGAATTTTACAGTAAAAAAAAGAGGCCGAAGCCTCTTTTTTCACTCAAACTTAATAATAAGTTTGAAAATACCAGCTTGAAATACTTAAGCCGCTAAACCAGCTTTCGCTAATTCAACAAATTTAGCAAATGCCGCTTTATCAAATACGGCTAAATCAGCCAATACTTTACGATCCACTTCAATCGCTGATTTTTTCAAGCCATTCATGAAGCGGCTGTAAGTTAAGCCGCACTCACGTGCACCGGCATTGATACGCGCAATCCACAATGTGCGGAATTGACGTTTCTTTTGACGACGGTCACGATAAGCGTATTGACCCGCTTTCATTACCGCTTGCTTGGCAACGCGGTAAACGTTTTTACGACGACCGCGGTAACCCTTAGCGGCTTTTAATACTTTTTTGTGTCTAGCGCGAGCGATGACACCACGTTTTACTCTAGGCATATCGGTCTCCTTATCGTGTTGGCATCATGGCGCGAACGCGTTTGACGTCTGTTGGTGAGATGATCGCCGTGCCGCGTAATTTACGCTTTTGCTTGGTGGTCTTTTTAGTGAGAATATGGCGTAAGTGTGAATGCGTACGTTTCACTTTACCATTACCCAAGAATTTGAAGCGCTTTTTAGCACCACTCTTGGTTTTCATTTTTGGCATTTTGTTCTCCTTGAACTTAAGTTATGAGTGCTTAGGCATGCCGTTAAGCCGTATCACTCGGAATTTTTATTAGCAACACTTGCCAGCGAAGCTGACTTAGTGACGCTTATCAGTATTTCTGACTACACCACTACTACAACTTTACTACTTAATCTTACATGCTGACCGACCTCAATCAGTTAGCCAGTTTTTTTGTGTGGACCTAAAATCATCACCATTTGGCGACCTTCCATTTTAGGGAACTGCTCAACCACTGCAACCTCTTTTGTATCCGCTTCTACACGTCTAAGTAACGCTAAACCAAACTCTTGGTGCGTAATCTCACGACCTCTAAAGCGTAACGTGATTTTCGCTTTATCACCCTCTTGTATGAAGCGAATAATATTACGTACTTTAATCGCGTAATCGCCATCATCTGTACCTGGGCGGAATTTAATTTCTTTCACCACCACTTGCTTTTGCTTAAGCTTAACTTCGTGCTGCCTTTTACTTTCGGCATACTTGAACTTGCCGTAATCCATCAACCTGCACACTGGCGGGGCGGCATTAGGTGCAATTTCCACTAAATCAATATCAGATTCTTCTGCTTTTGCAAAAGCCTCTGCCAAAGATACGATGCCTAAAGGTTCACCCTCAACGCCTACCAAACGAACTTGTGGCGCTGTAATATCACCGTTAATTCGCGTTTCTTTATCCTGTGCTATATCAAATTCTCCAAATAGTTAAGCCGTGCTTCATCAGATTTAGCCCTAAAATCAAGTTCAGGGTAGATTAAACCTTAGTTTCAACTTCTGCCTTCAAGCGAGCAATTAGCTCTGCAATTGGCATAGAACCTAGGTCTTCACCTTTTCTGGTACGCACGGCTACATGTCCTGTTTGCATTTCACGCTCACCTGCAACTAGCAAGTAAGGCATTTTTTGCATACTATGTTCGCGTATTTTATAGGTAATCTTCTCATTTCTCAAGTCAAATTCACATCGGATGCCACTTTTCTTCAAAGTTTCAACCACCAACCTTACGTAATCTGCCTGACCTTCAGAAATATTCAACACCATCACCTGCACTGGCGCTAACCATAACGGCATGGCGCCTGCATAGTTCTCAATCAAAATACCGATAAAACGCTCCATAGAACCAACAATGGCGCGGTGTAGCATCACTGGGCGTTTACGAGAGTTGTCTTCTGCCACATACTCGGCATCCAAGCGCTCAGGCAAGTTAAAATCGAGCTGTATAGTGCCGCATTGCCACAAGCGACCTAGAGAGTCCTTAAGCGTAAATTCAATTTTAGGGCCATAAAATGCGCCTTCGCCTGGCTGCAAATCAAACACCAAATCATTTTTATTGAGTGCGTTGGCTAACGAAGCTTCGGCTTTATCCCAGGTTTCATCAGTGCCGACACGCTTTTCCGGGCGAGTTGAAAGCTTAACCAGCACATCAGTAAAGCCAAAATCGCCATACGCTTTGTAAAGCATTTTAATAAAATCAGCAACTTCAGCTTCAATCTGCGCTTCTGTACAAAAAATATGTGCATCATCTTGGGTAAAACCACGCACACGCATTAAGCCATGCAACGATCCTGACGGTTCGTTACGGTGACATGAGCCAAACTCTGCCAAACGCAATGGCAAATCACGGTAACTATGCAAACCACTGTTAAAAATCTGTATATGGCCTGGGCAGTTCATCGGCTTCACGGCGTAATCACGGTTTTCGGATTTCGTCACAAACATATTGTCATGATAATTTTGCCAGTGGCCTGATTTCTCCCACAGCGTCTTATCCATCACCGTAGGCGTACGCACCTCCTGGTAGCCAAAGTCCCTAAACATTTGACGCATATACTGTTCAACTTCTTGCCAAATGCTCCAGCCGCGCGGATGCCAAAACACCATGCCTGGCGCATCATCTTGCATGTGAAAGTAATCTAGTTGCTTGCCTAATTTACGGTGATCCCGCTTTTCAGCTTCTTCCAACTGGAACAAGTGCGCGTCTAACTCTTCTTTATTGCGCCATGCCGTACCGTAAACACGTTGCAGCATTTCGTTATTGCTATCACCGCGCCAGTAAGCACCGGCTAACTTCATCAATTTAAAGGCTTTAAGCTTGCCTGTGTTAGGCACGTGAGGGCCACGACAAAGATCAGTAAACTTGCCTTCTGTGTAGAGTGACACATCTTCGCTTGATGGAATCGATTCAATCAGCTCCGCTTTGTAGTGCTCGCCTATACTTTTGAAATACGCCACGGCTTCAGCACGTGGCAATACTTGTCGTGTCACTGGCTCATCTTTTTTAGCCAGCTCAGCCATTTTCTTTTCAATGGCGATTAAATCTTCAGGTGTAAATGGACGCTTGTATGAAAAATCATAGTAAAAGCCATTTTCAATCACCGGTCCAATGGTCACTTGCGCATCAGGGAATAATTCTTTTACCGCATACGCCAACAAGTGTGCGGTTGAATGACGAATAACGTCTAGGCCTTCAGGACTTTTATCCGTGATAATCGCTAAATCACTATCAGACTCAATCAAATAACTAGTATCAACGATTTTATCGTTAACCTTACCAGCCAAGGCGGCTTTAGCCAAACCTGCACCAATGTTCATGGCAACATCAGCTACCGTAACAGGCGCATCAAATTGACGTTGTGAACCATCTGGCAAGCGTATAACTGGCATGACATATCCCGTATAAATAATTAAAGCCGTTGAATTTAACGGCTTTGGCTTTTGTAATGTGTTACTGGTAGGCAGTAGCAGACTCGAACTGCTGACCTCTTGGATGTCGACCAAGCGCTCTAACCAACTGAGCTAACCGCCTAAATTTTTGAATTGCCAGTTTAACTAAGAACCAGCTGTTTCAAACAGAACGCGATTTTAGCTGATTGTGGCATTAGGCGCAAACGCAATCACTTAAAAATCTACACCCGTCAGCCTATGGTTGCGACATTAACCTGTCATAAACACTTGGGCTCGCATAACCATCAGCAGGTAACTGCATTGAAAGTTGGTAAGCGCGCACTGCCGCTTGCGTTTTTAAACCAGGAAACCCATCGGGTGTGCCTGCATCAAATCCACGCATATTGAGTGCGTTTTGCAATTCAAACATTTTCTCAAAACTAAGTGCGCCGGCCTCAGCAAGACGTCCGCCGATAATGCGCGATTCTTGATTTAGCCGCTTAGCCAATTGCGCCACAGATAGCGCGTAATTGACAGAACGATTCCAATCCATAATGACATCGAAATTATCAAACACCATAAAGGCAGGCCCTAACCAGCCTTGGGGCAAAATAATAGACGCTTGCCCGCTCACGCTAGGTAGCACTTCAGCTAAAGTTGCATTGTCACTAACGCTATTTTTCGGTGCTTGATACACAACTTGCTGAATAGATCGTTTTTTATTTTTTGTGCTTAGCTGTGCTTGTTTAGATTTTAACTGGCGGGTGTTTTTGGTTGCTACTGTTTCAGCTATCGCAGTTTCTACCCGCACTACTCGCACACCCAACTGCGCCCATTCTTCGGTCGATTTTTTTAGCGTGTATTGCGCATATTGCCATGGGAAGTTTTCAGGTAATTGCACCTCTATCATAGTCGGTTCACCCGGTCGCCAGCCCACTTGTGATAAGTAATTTGCCGCTGACGCAAACGCATCTGGCAGGGAGTTTAAAACGTCAATTTTGTTATCATTGTCGCCGTCCACCGCATACAACATAAAAGTGGTGGGCATAAATTGCATGTTGCCGAAAGCCCCAGCCCAAGATCCTCTAACTTCATCCACGTTGGCATGACCCATATCAATCATGCGCATCGCATCTAGCAATTGACTGCGAAAGAATGCAGCGCGCCGTCCGTCGTATGCCAACGTTGCCAAGGCAGACAATGTATCGACATTACCCAGGTAGCTGCCATATTGCGTTTCCATGCCCCAAAATGCGACCAATATGGTTTTAGGCACCCCATACTGCGCCTCAATCCTGGTTAACAATTCATCATGCGTGGCTAGCAACTCGCGCCCTTTTTGAATTTTTCGCGTATCAACACGTTTATAGTAATACGTTAGAAACGGGCTGATAAACTCTGGCTGCGCACGATCTAACACAATGACATCTGGCAGTAATTTGATATGATTGATGGTGGCTGCACTTGTTTTGTCAGAAATTCCAGCCGTGTTTGCTGTTTGCTTTAACCCTTCGAGCCAACTAGGGAAAGTCTCTTGTGCCATCGCTACGTTAAAACATTGCGTAAAAATTAGCGCTATCGTTACAGTGATTATTCTAAAAGCATAGTTCATGATATCGCGTCTGCTGTCAGATCATTTAACAGCAAAGCCTGATAGCCTGCTTGGTAAGTTGGATATTGCAATTGAAAACCTGTCGCAAGCATTGCCTGATTACTCAATCGCTTACCACCTTCAGCCGCAGGTATTATTTGTGATGCTACACCTAATTTAACCGCAATCCAATTTAACACTTCATACTGAGTGACAGGCTGAGAATCGGTGACGATGTAGCAAGGTTGCGGCGTATCCCCAGCCAAGACCTGCTGGATTAAGAGCACGATAAAGGCAGCTGCATCATCTCGGTAAATACGGTTACTCCAACTATTCTGACGCGGCCAACGTTCAGGCGACTGCGCTAGATTGATCATACGTAATCGCCCTGGCCCATAAATTCCAGATAATCTTAGTGCGGTTGCATGGCAAGCTAGCGTTTGCAGCAGATTTTCTGCCTCAAGCAAGCGTTCTCCACCAAAATCGGCAGGAATGGCAAGCACTGACTCATCAAGTAAAGTATCGGTATTTTGACCGTAAACCCGGGTACTCGATACAAAAAACACATGCTTTAAATACGTATTCTTGACTTGAGTCGCCAATACATTACGCAACCCATCCACATAGGCTGCTTTGTATGCAACATCCGTCTGCGCATTGGCGGCAACGCAGTAAACGAGTATTTCTGGCTGAATAGCTCGAAGCGGCTCTAAAGTAGCGGGTTGAGTAACATCCGCCTGTATCATCAACACGCCATCAATGACAAAGGCGTTACGCCTAACACCGATGATTTGAAACCCTGATTGCACTAACTGTTGCGCTACGGCAGCACCTAGGTCGCCACAGCCTATGATTAAAACTTTAGTCGTAGTGTCACTAGCCATGTTGTTGCAAATACTTTTCAGCTAAAAACAATGCAACAATGGTTTTGCTATCGGTAATTTCAGCATGTTGAATCATGATTAAACAATCGGCCAAGCTAACTTCAAAAGTTTCTAAAACTTCATCTTCATCACGCTGATGCGCGCCAGCAATTAACCCTGTTGCTAAATAAATATGAATTACTTCGTTAGAATAACCAATACATGGATGCTGAATACCTAACTTCACCCAGTCCTTTGCTGTATAGCCCGTTTCCTCTAGCAGCTCATGCTGACCAGTGGCTAATACCTCTTCATTGGCATCAATTTTACCTGCTGGCAGCTCAATAAATACTTGGCGTAACGGATACCTAAATTGCCGCTCCAACACCACGTTTCCATTAGGAAGTATCGGCACAATCAGCACCGCACCAAGATGCATCACATAATCACGATGACTGGTGTTACCGTTTGGCAGGCGCACTAAGTCACGCTTAACGCTGAATAACCCATCAGCGGCAATCGTGTTTGAGCTAATACAGTGTTCGGTTAAATCCATTTGATTACATCCATAGTGGACTTCTATGAGAAACCAGTCTGATACTGTGCTCTGGCTTAGTTAAGCTTAATTTTGATTGGTACTCAAAGAGAAGTTAATTTTACGATATTTTGCAAAAAAATGTTATTGCATGATGGCAGACTAAAAAGCTCTTTTCCACAACACTTTATAAACAAAACCTGGAAAAGCAAACACTAGGAATAAGCAGCCAGTCACGGCGTAGAACTCCCAGTCTTGAGGCGAAACCTGCCCGAAGGTGGCATGCTCTGCATACCATGCCACAGCCCCTGCAGCAAAGTAAAGGACTAACAACTCAAGCAAACACCAGCCAAGGTGTTTGCTTTTGGTCGGCTGATTGCTACTTTTTAGCGGAATAAGATAAAACAGCTTATTTGAAAACCACGGTAGGTTTGCGGCAAAAAATACAAGTCCCAGTAACGCCCAGTTTGTCATTGATGTGCCTTAGTTCAAGCTTTTAAAAATTGCATAGCCACACAAACTCATCAAGCCTTGTGGCATTAAACCTAACACTAACAGCGCGCATGCATTCACGCTTAACGTAACGCGCATATCAAACGGCGCTTGAATAGGATGGTGGTCAATTGGCTCATCAAAATACATAAGCTTAATGACGCGTAAATAATAAAACGCGCCAATGACTGCCATCAGCACGGCGAACACAACCAACCATAAATAACCTGCTTGCAATGCAGCTTGCAGCACGGTGAATTTAGCATAAAAACCTAATGTTGGCGGCACGCCTGCCATGCTGAACATCACAATCAGCATTAAGAATGCGATCCATGGACTGCGTTGATTTAAGCCTTTTAGATCATCTAACTGCTCAGCCTCAAAACCTTTGCGTGACAAAAGTAGAATAATGCCAAAGCCGGCAAGCGTCATCAATACATAGCTGGCTATATAAAACAGTGCAGAGGCATAACCATTGATACTTGCGCTCATTAAACCAAACAACACGAAACCTACATGTGAAATAGTGGAGTACGCCAACATACGTTTTAAATTGGTTTGTGCAATGGCGGTAACATTGCCGATAATAATCGATAGCACCGCCATAATCATCAACATTTGCTGCCAATCAACCGCCAGTGTTGGCAAGCCTTGCACAAGAAGACGCATGATAAAAGCAAATGCCGCTAACTTTGGCACTGAGCTGATCAGCATAGTAACGGCTGTTGGCGAGCCCTCATAAACATCTGGCACCCACATTTGAAATGGCACTGCACCTAGTTTAAATGCCAAGCCAGCCACAACAAATACTAAGCCTAATATCAAGACAGAATGTATGTTCGCGCCGCTCATCAATGCATTGTTAATATCAGCGATATTTAAACTGCCTGTCATGCCATAGATCATGCTCATGCCGTACAGCAACATACCAGATGCCAATGCACCCAGTACAAAGTATTTCATCGCGGCTTCGGTGGCACGTGCATTGTCGCGGTCAAGCGCTACCAACGCATACAGGCTAAGTGATAGCAACTCCAGGCCTATATACAGCGTTAACATACTTTGACCAGACACCATGATCATCATGCCAACCACTGAGAACAGCACTAGCGCATAAAATTCACCACGGAACATGTTGCGCAGCTGGATATATTGCCGCGTATAAATAAAAATCAATGACGTGCCTAAGTAAATCATGAGCTTCAACACATCGGCCATCGCGTCATCAACAAATGCACCGGTGAAGCCATAACCGATGCTTGGCGTATGTGTGCTGAAAGTGATAAAGGCAGCGACCAATAAAGCCAGCTGCGCTAAGGCATAAATCGCAATACGATTAGTTTGCTTTAAAAATAAATCCGCCAATAGAATAAGCATCGCCATCGATAAAACAACGATTTCAGGTAAGGCCGTAATGAGGTCGTAACGTATATTTTCCATGACTTATAAACCTGCCGGCAATTTGCTTTGTGCTAAATGTGAAAGGAGCTGAGTGACAGTAGCATTAGTCACGTCTGTCAGCGGCTGTGGATAAACACCTAGCGCCAACACTAACAATGCCAATATTGCCAAAATAAAAAACTCACGCTTGTTAATATCTTTAAGCGCGGCGACACTCGGATTGGCTATTTCACCATAAAACACGCGCTTGACCATCCACAGTGTGTAAGCCGCGCCAAAAATCAGGGTTGACGCAGCCAAAAAGGCGTACCAAAAATTCACTTGAATCGCGCCTAGTATCACCATAAACTCACCGACAAAGCCAGAAGTGCCGGGTAAGCCACTATTCGCCATCGCAAAGAACACAGCAAAGGCTGCAAACACGGGCATGGTATTGGCAACGCCGCCATAAGATTCAATTTGGCGGCTATGCATGCGGTCATATAACACACCTACAGCCAAGAACATGGCGGCTGAAATAAAGCCATGTGACACCATTTGTACGATTGCGCCTTCTAAACCTAAATTATTAAAAATAAAGAAGCCTAAAGTCACAAAACCCATATGGGAGATAGATGAATAAGCAATCAGCTTTTTCATGTCTTTTTGAGCCAGCGCCACCAACGCAATATACACAATCGCAATCAGCGACAAGGTAATCATAAAGCCCGATAAATAATGCGCGGCATCAGGTGCAATTGGCATGGCAAAACGTAAGAAGCTGTAACCACCCAACTTCAAAGCAATCGCTGCCAACACCACAGAACCACCAGTAGGCGCCTCTACGTGCGCATCTGGCAACCAAGTGTGTACTGGCCACATCGGAATTTTTACGGCGAAAGCTGCAAAAAACGCCAGGAATATAAGCACTTGCACATTCAGTGGCATAGGATATTTGTAATAATCTACAATTTCAAAGCTACCTGTTTGGTGATACAGGTAGATAAACGCCACCAGCATGAGCAATGAGCCAAGCAGTGTATATAAAAAGAATTTAATCGTGGCATACACGCGGTTTGGCCCACCCCATATACCAATGACTAAGAACAATGGAATTAACATCGCCTCCCAAAATACGTAATACAAAATCGCATCTAGCGCACTGAACACACCGATCATTAAACCGCTCATGATCAAGAATGATGCCATGTATTGCGCTACACGTTTTTCAATCACTTCCCACGCGGCAATCACGACAATCACAGTAGTAAAGCTGGTCAACAATATCAGTGGTACCGCAATACCATCTGCACCTAAGTGATAGTTGATATTGAAAGACAATATCCACTGAAAGCCTTCTTGAAATTGAAAGCCGCCGTCAGCGACATTGAAGTGCGTATAAAGTGGAATGGTCACCAAAAAGCTGGCGATACTGCCAGCCAAGGCTAGCCACCGCGTAACATTGGGTTTGTTATCATTTGCCGTAAACAACACCAAAACACCCGCCAAAACAGGCAGCCAGATGGCAAAACTTAAAATATGCTGGGTAAAATATTCAACCATTTTCTTTTTATACTTTACTTAAAATTTGAGCGAGTAGAATGAGAGCATAAAAAATACGCCGATAATCATCGCGAATGCGTAGTGATAAATCAGGCCAGATTGTAACTTGCGCACAATCCCAGAGAGCTTGCCGATTAGATTCGCGGTGCCATTGACCAAGGCGCCATCTATGATTTTTACATCACCAATCAGCCATAGTTTATTGCCGATAAAACGTGAGCCTGCGGCAAAAACACGATCATTGAAGCTATCAAAACCATATTTGTTTTCTAAAATGCAGTTAATGGTAGCAAAACGTTTTTGAATTGCAGCAGGAATATCCGGGCGCTTCATGTAGAAGAACCAAGCTAAACCAACACCGGATGCCGCCAATGCGAACGGCAATGTCATTAAGCCATGCAGCGCCATGCCAGCGGCGGAGTGGAATATGGTATGCCAATGATGGGTGAGCTCATGCATTGCAGGGTGTGCGCCTGCATCTACAAAAATCACCCCTTTAAAAAACTCGCCAAATAACATCGGCTCAATCGCAAAATAACCAATCAACAGTGAAGGAATAGCCAATAAAATCAATGGCAATTTAATCACCCAGCCTGGCTCATGCGGATCATCCGTTGGGCTCAAGCCATGGTGGTGCTCTTCATCGTGGTGGGCGGCGGCGTGATGAGCATCATGCTCTGCTTCATCTTTTTTTAGACGCCATTTTTCCTTGCCATGGAACACTAAGAAATACATGCGGAAACTATAAAATGCCGTCACAAACACGCCAGCAAGCACTGCAAAGTAAGCAAACCCGCTACCTGCAATGGTTGAGAATTTTGCCGCCTCAATAATGCTATCTTTTGAGTAAAAGCCTGAAAGAAATGGTGTACCAATCAATGCCAACGAGCCGATGAGCGAGGTAATCCAAGTCACAGGCATGTATTTTTTAAGGTTGCCCATATTGCGGATGTCTTGATCGTGGTGCATACCCATAATCACCGCACCAGCGCCTAAGAATAGCAACGCTTTAAAGAACGCATGCGTCATCAAATGAAAGATTGCAACTGAATAAGCCGACGCCCCTAAAGCCACGGTCATATAGCCTAATTGCGACAGTGTTGAGTAAGCGATCACGCGTTTAATATCGTTTTGAATAATACCCAAAAAGCCCATAAACAGCGCGGTAATACTGCCGATAATCAATACAAATGACAGCGCAGTAGAAGACAACTCAAACAATGGTGACATACGTGCCACCATGAATATACCGGCTGTTACCATCGTTGCCGCATGGATCAGCGCGGAGATTGGCGTCGGGCCTTCCATCGAGTCAGGCAACCAAACATGTAACGGTACCTGTGCTGATTTACCCATTGCGCCGATAAATAACAAAATGCAAGTCACTGTCATCAGTGACCACGATGCATTGCCAATCAAGCTGATTTTAGTATCTGCCATCTGTGGCGCCACTGAAAACACGGCGGCGTAATCTAAACTGCCAAAGTGAAATAACACCAAGCCTATACCAAGCAAAAAACCGAAGTCACCCACACGGTTGACTAAAAATGCTTTTAAATTGGCGTAAATCGCTGTTGGCCTTGTGTACCAGAAGCCAATCAAGAGATAAGAAACCAGACCTACGGCTTCCCAGCCAAAAAACAACTGCATAAAATTGTTCGACATCACCAGCATCAACATAGAGAAGGTGAACAGTGAAATATAACTAAAGAAGCGTGCGTAACCTTTATCGTCGGCCATATAGCCAATGGTATAAATATGCACCATCAGTGACACAAAAGTGACGACAACCATCATCATGGCGCTAAGACGATCAATCAAAAAGCCGATTTCAAATGAGAAGTTGCCGCTTTTTAGCCATGAATACACGGTTTCGTTGTAAGGCGCGCTAGTCATCGCATCTTTAAGCACATAAAGTGACAAGCCAAACGAGGCCGCTACACCCGCAATGGTCACAATATGCGCGGCAGCACGTGGCAACTGCTTGCCAAATAAGCCAACAATAATGGCTGCGAACAATGGCAGTAAGGGAATTGCCAAATAAATTTGCGGCATGGTCATGCTAATTACTTATCCTTTTAATGAAGCTAGATCGTCAACATTGATCGTACGTAGGTTTCTAAACAACACCACCAATATCGCTAAACCAATTGCAGACTCAGCCGCCGCAACTGTCAAAATAAAAAACACGAACACCTGGCCAGCAATATCATTTAAATAATGTGAAAAAGCGATGAAATTCAGATTTACCGCAAGCAACATCAGCTCAATGGCCATCAATAAAATAATGACGTTTTTGCGATTTAAGAAAATACCAACCACACTAATAGCAAATAGTAGCGACCCTAAAATTAGGTAATGCGATAAACCAACCATTATTTAACCTCCTCAGCGTTTGCTGATGCATCAGTATTCTCGACCACTGCATCCATCTTCACAATGCGCAGCCTGTCAGCTTTTTTAACCAACACTTGTTTTGCCGGATCCATTGATTTACTCTCTCTGCGTTCACGCAAGGTCAGTGCAATAGCCGCTACAATCGCCACTAACAGCACCACCGATGCCAATTCAAAAGCCAATAAGTAATCGGTATAAAGCACTCGGCCCAGTTCTGCCGTATTACTGTAATCCGCAGGCTTTGCGGCAGGCGCTACCACTTTATCCACACCAAAATTACGCACGCCGACAATCATCACCATTTCTACTGCCATCAAGCCACCCACCGGCAATGCCACTGGCAGCGCATTCCAAAAACCCTCGCGCAACTTATCAAGGTTAATGTCCAGCATCATCACCACAAACAAGAACAGCACCATCACCGCACCTACATACACCAGCACCAATGCAATAGCCAAGAACTCTGCTTGTAACAGCAACCAGATACCCGCTGCGGTAAAAAATGCTAACACCAGATACAAGGCGGCATAGACCGGGTTGCGCGTTGTAATCACACGCAACGCTGCAATAAGCAAAATAATTGCTAAGGTATAAAAAACAATATCTTGAAAATGTAAGCCAAAAAATGTCATATTTTTAATTTTAGATGTAGGAGCGAATTTATTCGCGATTTGCGATGTCACTTATCGCGAATAAATTCGCTCCTACAAAATCCATCATCTCTTCATATTTGAAAATTAATTATCTAAACTGCTTTGTCTATCTAAACTGTCTATCTTGCTCACGGTCAGCTGCAATTTGTTTCTCGTGCTTATCGCCCACCGCCAATAACATTTCTTTGGTGTAGAGCAAATCACCGCGCACTTCACCGTGATAATCAAACACGCGCGTTTCTACAATAGAATCCACTGGGCATGATTCTTCACACATGCCGCAGAAAATACATTTGGTTAAATCAACATCATAACGTGTGGTACGGCGCGTGTTGTCTTCACGCTGTTCTGACTCAATGGTAATTGCCAGGGCTGGGCATACTGCCTCACATAACTTACAAGCAATACAACGCTCTTCACCATTGGGATAGCGGCGCAACGCGTGCAGACCACGAAAGCGATTTGATTGTGGCGTACTTTCTTCAGGATATTGCACTGTAATTTTTGGCGCAAAAAAGTAACGTCCTGTGAGCGCCATGCCTTTCAGCAATTCCCACAGCATCAAACTGCCAAGTGTCTGTTTAATCAATTTAATCATGTTTTTAATTTACAAAGTCTATTCGTAACAGCCTAATGGAATAAGTGCGCCCAAGGGGTTTGCATCATACCGCCTACAAACACAATCCAGACAATAGTAATGGGGATAAACACTTTCCAGCCTAAACGCATGATTTGATCATAACGATAACGTGGGAATGTCGCCCTGAACCATAAAAAGAAGAACAATAAGAAGCCAACTTTAGCCAATAACCATAAGAAGCTATCAGGAATAAATGGCACGGGGGACAACCACCCGCCCAAGAACATTAAAGCGGCCAGCATCGATACTAAAATCATATTGGCATATTCAGCTAAAAAGAACACCGCAAACGCCATGCCAGAGTATTCAACGTGAAAGCCCGCTACAATTTCAGACTCGCCTTCGGCTACATCAAACGGGGCACGGTTTGTTTCAGCCACGGCACTAATGAAATATACAATGAATAACGGAAATAATGGCAAGAAATACCAATGCCAAAAACCGCCCGCCTGCCCCATGACAATTTTGCCTAGGTTCAAGCTATTTGCACACATCAGCACGCCTACCAGTGCAAAGCCCATGGCAATTTCGTAAGACACGATTTGTGCCGCTGATCGTAACGCACCTAAAAACGCATATTTAGAGTTAGAGGCCCAACCCGCGATTATCACGCCATAAACTGCGACTGAGGTCATCGCAAGTATGTATAACAACCCTGCATCAATATCCGCCAGCACCATATTCATATCAAATGGTACCACCGCCCACGCTGCAAAAGCTGGTGCAATGGCTAAGACTGGCCCTAATAAAAACAAAGCCTTATTTGAAGCCGTGGGTAAAATAACCTCTTTGAACAACAGCTTGATGCCATCCGCTAAAGGCTGCAATAAACCAAAATAACCAACACGGTTAGGGCCAATGCGCACCTGCATATAGCCAATGACTTTACGTTCCGCCAAGGTAAGATACGCAATCGCACCCATCAGCGGCGCGACAATGGCGACAATTTTAATCAAAGTCCAGCCAGTGATTTTCACTGCTGGCCAATAACTACCGAATAGATTTGATAACCATTCCATCAGACACGCGCTTCCGTATTATTTGTTTTATCGCCTTGCAATTGCTGTGGGATGAGTTTTTCAACCGTAATCTCACCCATCAAATCGCCCAAGCCTACTGTATCTTCATGTGCTGCAGCTACACGTACGCAACCCATAGAAACATGATCATCGAGGCGAACGGTCAATACCGCGCTGCCTTTATCTTGCTTCACCAATACCACATCGCCCTCAACTAAACCTAATGCATCTAATTGCTTACTACACATACGTGCCATAGGCTTGATGTTGTATTTGGTTTTGTGCAGAGGTAGTGAGCGACGCACAATCGGGTCAGCTTCATATTGTGCCACTTCGCCGATACGCTGCAGACCATCATGTTTAATGTTGACTTGAATTTCCACTAACTCTCTCAAGTTGTTATTCAAACTACGCCATACTACCGCTGAAGGTTTTTCACCTGCAAAAATCGCATCTTTGACCTGCTCACTTGATTCGTAATCAAAGCCATCAAGTCCCAAAGTATTGGCCAATACACGCAATACTTTCCAAGCGGGACGGCATTCACCCAATGGTTTAACCGCAGCGGAAAAACTTTGCACGCGGCCTTCCATACTCATGAAGCTGCCAGAGGTTTCTGTAAATGGTGCGATTGGCAACAAAATATCCGCATTTTCTAATGCTTGAGACTTATACGCTGTCAACGCGACGACACATTCCGCTTTTTCCACGGCAGCTTTTGCCAATGCGGCATGCTGGCAATCCAACTCAGGCTCAATATTCAACAGCAAATAAGCTTTACGCGGCACTTCAAGCATCGCACGTGCATGCATCCCAGTACTTGATGGCATCACACCCATCAAATGCATCCCGGTACTATTTGCAGCTGCTGGCAATATGCCGCCTTTAGCGCCTGTAATGCCGCCGATAGCCTCGGCCATACTGTACATTTCAGTAAAGCGTGGGTCGCTTAACGCCATATTGCCTAAAAAGATACCGACTTTTGGTGCGATTAAATCGTAATCTTTACCATGCCCGGCCAAGCTTTCCGCAATCGCTTGTGTATTAGGTCGTACTTTAATGTCGTCTAACAATTGGATCAGTGATGATGGCAAGCACAGTGACAAACGTTGTAAACCAGACATGGCTTTTAATATCTGCCCCAACACGTTAACCATATCGTTAGGTCGCACAATCACTTTGTGTGCAATGTCCATCAGCGGATCATTATCCAAAGGACTCACGATAGACAACTCTGCGCCATTAGCTACCGCTCTGCGGAAACGTTGTGCTAATAATGGATGCTCGTTACGCAAGTTAGAACCAATCACAATAATGCGATCCAGTTCTTCAATCTCGTTAATGTTACAACCCATCCATGGCGTACCAAGACGTTTACCATCTAACCTGAAGTCAGTTTGGCGCAAACGATAATCAACGTTGCCGCAACCCAAACCATTGGCTAGTTTTTTGGCTAAATATCCCTCTTCCATGGTGCTGTTTGGTGAAACCAAAACGCCTAAGGCTTCGCTGCCATATTCATTGGTAATATCTTTTAACTGACCTGCCGCGAATTCTAGCGCGGTTTTCCAATCAGTTTCTACCCATGCACCATTGTGCTTAATCATCGGCACTTTTAGGCGATCCGGGCTATTTAGCCCCTCGTAAGAGAAGCGATCACGGTCTGACAGCCAGCACTCATTGATACTTTCTTTTTCACGCGGCAACACGCGCATGACTTTGTTGTCTTTGACATGCACCTCAATATGAGAACCTAAGCTATCATGTGGCGCGATACTTGGGCGACGCGTGAGTTCCCAGCTACGTGCTGAATATCTAAACGGTTTGCTGGTCAGTGCGCCCACAGGACATAAATCAATAATATTGCCTGAGAGTTCTGAGTTCACGCTTTTATCAACATAGGCGGTAATTTCAGCATGTTCGCCACGCCCAACCAAACCGAGCTCCTGCATGCCACCCACTTCTTTTAAAAAGCGCACACAACGCGTACATTGGATGCAACGCGTCATATCGGTGCTGACTAATGGCCCGATATTTTTATTGAATACCACGCGCTTTTCTTCCGTATAGCGCGAGCCACTCACACCATAAGCTACTGCAATATCCTGCAAATCACATTCGCCACCTTGGTCGCAAATTGGGCAATCTAACGGGTGATTGATTAACAAAAATTCCATCACACTTTGCTGTGCTTCAATGGCGGATTTAGAGCGTGTAAATATCTTCATACCATCAGCTACTGGCGTGGCACAAGCTGGCAACGGTTTATTAAACTTTTCAACCTGCACCAAACACATACGGCAGTTAGCCGCTACCGATAGTTTCGGGTGATAACAAAAGCGTGGAATTGCAACGCCTGCTTTATCAGCGGCATCAATAATGGTGCTGCCCTGTTCAACTTTTAACGCCTTGCCGTCTATTTCAATATTTAACATTTAATCAATCTCTAAAATTTATTTAGTGCGCTGGTTTGCAATGTACTGGCGTGCAAGGCGCACGGAACGCAGAAACCGTATGTACATTAAGTACATGAGGATTTTGAGTACCGCGCAACGCCGCAATATACGCACAAAATAGATTTTTCATTTACCGTCAACCATGCTCTTGCCATGCTGAATGTAATACTCAAACTCTGGCCTGAAGTGTTTAATGAAACTTAATACTGGCGTTGCGGCCGCCTCCCCTAGCGCGCATATCGTGCGACCTGCAATGTTGTTGCTGACATCTGTCAGCAAGTCCAAGTCTTCCATCTTGCCTTGACCTTTTACAATACGGTCAATGATACGATACACCCAACCCGTACCTTCTCGGCACGGGGTGCATTGCCCGCAGCTTTCTTCATAGAAAAAGTAGGATAAACGATGCAGGGTTTTTACCATGCAAGTAGTTTCGTCCATCACAATCATGGAACCGGCGCCGAGGCTTGATCTTGCCTTACTTAAACCCTCGTAATCCATCGTTGCACCAAGAATAGCTGAAGCAGGCATTACCGCAGTAGAAGGGCCACCAGGAATGACCGCTTTTAACTGACGCCCTTTCCAAATACCGCCCGCCATTGCTAACAACTCAGTAAATGGCGTACCCATTTTCACTTCATAGTTACCTGGCTTCTCTACATGGCCAGAAACAGAAAATAACTTGCTGCCACCTGAGTTTGGCACACCTAAATCTGCAAATACCTGTCCGCCATTTTGCATAATCCATGAAATACTGGCGTAGCTTTCGGTATTATTGACATTAGTCGGTTTACCAAACACACCATAACTTGCCGGGAATGGCGGCTTAAAGCGTGGCTGACCTTTTTTACCTTCAATTGATTCAATTAAAGCGGTCTCTTCACCACAAATATAGGCGCCGTAGCCATGTACCGCATACAAATCAAAACTGAAATTAGTGCCAAACAGGTTCTCACCTAAGTACCCTGCAGCTTTGGCTTCGTGCAGAGCCGCTTCAAAGGTTTCGTAATCCTGCCAAATCTCACCGTGAATATAGTTATAACCTACACGCGCACCTAATGTATAAGCGGCTATTGCCATGCCTTCTATGAGTTGGTGCGGATTATAGCGAATAATATCGCGGTCTTTAAACGTACCTGGCTCACCTTCATCGGTATTGCAAACCAAGTACTTCACGCCATCAAAATAGCGCGGCATAAAGCTCCACTTAAGGCCCGTTGGAAAACCGGCACCGCCACGACCACGCAAGCCGGAAGTTTTCACTTCCGTGATGATGTCTGTTGCTTTTACTTTTTCGGTAACGATGCGTTTTAAAGCTGCATAACCACCTAACTTAAGGTAAGTCTCTAATGATGCAGGATTTTGTTCAGTGAGCGTACGCAACGTTACTAAGGTTTGACCCGTTAAATCCGTCATCACG
>MHBU01000034.1:66749-103437 GCA_001803395.1 Methylotenera sp. RIFCSPLOWO2_02_FULL_45_14
CCCGCCATTATTTAAGCCCCTCAATAACCGCGTCCACTTTTTCAATCGTTAAAAACTCATGCATTTCAGTATTATTTACGTGCATCAATGGCGCGCCACCACAGCAGCCCATGCACTCGCCCTCTTTAAGGCAAAACTTACCATCGGGTGTAATTTCATTAAAACCCACACCCAGTTTGTGTTGCAAGTGATTCACAATTTCATCTGAGCCGCGCAACATACATGAAATGTTAGTACACACCGTGACCTTGTATTTTCCGACTGGGCTTAAGTCATACATATTATAAAAAGTAGCGACTTCCATCGCCGCGATTTCGGGCATACCCAAATACTGCGCTACTTCAGTAATGCTTTCTTTTGACAACCAGCCGCGCTCGGTTTGCACAATGCGCAGCGCACTCATCACCGCAGCTTGGCGTTGGTCAGCTGGATACTTAGTCAGCTCGTAGTCTATTTTTTTGATGGCTTCTGGACTTAACATTTTATTTGTCTATTTTTTATCTATCAATTTCGCCGAAAACGATATCCTGCGTACCAATAATTGCCACCAAATCGGCAAGCATGTGGCCTCTAGTCATTTCATCTAAAGCGGCCAAATGCGGAAAACCTGGTGCACGGATTTTTAAACGATAAGGTTTATTGGCACCATCGGACACCATGTAAATACCAAACTCACCTTTGGGATGCTCTACTGCCGCATAAGCTTCACCTGCCGGCACATGAAAACCTTCAGTAAATAACTTGAAGTGATGAATCATGTCTTCCATATTGGTTTTCATGCTTTCGCGGTCTGGCGGTGCCACTTTGTTATCCGCAGTAATCACAGGACCAGGATTTTTACGCAACCAATCTACACATTGCTTGATAATATGATTAGATTGCCTAAACTCTTCCATGCGCACCAAGTAACGGTCATAGCAATCGCCATTTACACCAACAGGAATATCAAAATCTAAATCAGCATACACTTCATACGGTTGCTTTTTACGCAAATCCCACTCAATACCTGAGCCGCGCAACATTGGGCCTGTCATACCTAGTGCCAAAGCACGTTCTGGACTCACCACACCGATACCAACAGTACGCTGCTTCCAAATACGGTTATCTGTAAGCAATGTTTCGTATTCGTCGATATAAGTAGGGAAGCGGTTAGTGAAGTCTTCGATAAAGTCCAACAATGAACCTTGACGATTTTCATTTTGCGCTTTAACCGTTTTAGCATTACGCAGTGGTGATACTTCATATTGCGGCATGATATTTGGCAAATCGCGATACACACCACCTGGACGGTAATAAGCCGCGTGCATACGCGCACCTGAAACCGCCTCATACACATCAAACAAATCTTCACGCTCACGGAAAGCGTACAAGAACACGGTCATCGCGCCTACATCTAGCGCATGTGCGCCTAGCCATAGTAAATGGTTAAGCACGCGCGTAATTTCATCAAACATGACACGAATGTACTGTGCGCGGATAGGCACATCGATGCCCATCATTTTTTCAATCGCCATCACGTACGCATGCTCGTTAGACATCATAGACACGTAATCTAAGCGATCCATATACGGGATAGATTGTAAATAAGTGCGATTTTCAGCTAATTTTTCAGTACCGCGATGCAGCAAACCAATGTGTGGGTCAGCACGTTGAATAACTTCGCCATCCAACTCCAGCACCAAGCGCAAAACGCCATGCGCAGCAGGATGCTGCGGGCCGAAGTTCATGGTGTAGTTTCTAATTTCAGCCACGGTGCGCTCCTTCGTTACGAATTACACGCGGCACGTTATTACGTAACTCAATTGAAACTGGCTCATAAATCACACGCTGCTGCTCTGGGTCATAACGCATTTCAACGTTACCTATCATCGGGAAATCTTTACGGAATGGATGGCCTACAAAGCCGTAGTCGGTCAATAAACGGCGCAAATCCGGGTGATTTTCAAACATGATGCCATACAAATCAAAGGCCTCACGCTCAAACCAATTGGCGACAGGCCACAAATCAACCAACGTTGGCAAAATCGGAAAGTCTTCATCAGTCGCAAACACGCGCACGCGCAGACGCTGATTTAATGACACCGATAAAAAATGGTTTACAACAGCATAACGCAAACCATCATAACTACCTTCACCATACTCTTGATAATCCACACCGCACAGATCAATCAACTGCTCAAATTTCAAGCCAGCGCCACCTCGTAACACCTGACATACAGCAAGATAATCTTGCGCCCTACATTCAACGGTCACCTCACCCAACGCAACCGTAAGCTTGGCAACTTTTTCACCCAGCACGGCCTGTAAAGTTGCGGATAGCTGATCTAATTTAGCTGACATATTTTTAACTTACCGGGCTATTGTGTTAGTACGTTTAATTTTATTTTGCAACTGAATAATGCCGTATAGCAACGCCTCTGCGGTTGGCGGGCAACCCGGCACATAGACATCAACCGGCACGATACGATCACAACCACGCACCACTGCATAAGAATAATGATAGTAACCACCGCCATTAGCACATGATCCCATTGAGATCACCCAGCGCGGCTCCGCCATCTGGTCATACACTTTACGTAATGCCGGCGCCATTTTATTCACCAGCGTACCCGCTACTATCATCACATCAGCTTGACGCGGACTTCCGCGGAATACAATACCAAAACGGTCTAAGTCATATCGCGAGGCACCCGCGTGCATCATCTCAACCGCACAGCAAGCAAGCCCAAAGGTCATTGGCCACAATGAGCCAGTACGGGTGTAGTTAATGACCGTATCCAGCGTGGTGGTAACAAACCCTTTTTCTAAAATACCTTCAATACTCATGGCTGAATCAACCCCATTACCATCAATCCCATTCTAAGGCACCCTTCATCCACTCATAGATAAAGCCAATCACAAGCACACCCAAAAACACCATCATGGCGAGAAACCCAAACAAGCCAATTTCTTGCAACACCACCGCCCATGGGAATAAAAACGCGATTTCTAAATCAAAAAGAATAAACAGAATAGCGACCAAGTAATAGCGCACGTCAAACTTCATGCGTGCATCTTCAAACGCCTCAAAACCACACTCGTAGGGGGAATTTTTTGCAAAGTCAGGCTTACTGGGAGAAACCAATTTGGATAAAACCAAGGGACCAACGCCAACGGCTAAACCAACGAGGATAAACAATAATATTGGGAAATAATTTTCTAGCACCGGTCAGCCCCAGACTGAAATCTGTAAATAGCATTCAATAAATTCAAAACAACACCTATTTTTACATGGTTTTTATTATGTGGCCGTGACAAACACAACCTGTTTAACGACTTGATTCCGTGTTTAACTCATAACAAAAAGACGCTATAAAATCCAAAAACCTACATTAAACCTTTGGTGCCGACGGAGAGACTCGAACTCTCACGACCTTAGTCACAACCACCTCAAGGTTGCGTGTCTACCAATTCCACCACGACGGCATTTTATTGAGTCTAAACTCAAACACAATTAACTATTTTGGCACAACCTCTGCCGCTGGCGCTTCAGTTTTTGCTGGTTCAGCAACCACTTTGCTAGATTGAGTAGCATGCGACTTCACCACGCTACCGCCACCCGCTTTATCGCTTGCCATGTAGGCTAGCGTTAAGCTTGTTGTAAAGAAAACCAACACAAAACCTGCCGTGGCATGACTCATAAAATTTGACGAGCCAGATACCCCGAACAGGCTGCCAGATGCGCCACTACCAAATGACGCGCCCATGTCAGCGCCTTTGCCATGCTGCAAAAGCACTAAGCCAATCACACCGAGAGCCGCCAACACATGAATTACTAATACTAATTTTTCCATTTTTAACCTTTTACGCTTAACTTTTACAGCTAGCTCCACACTTCACTTAAATTTTTTGACTTATTTTTTAGCACTGTTAAGTCTTAATACTATTAGTCTTATGCTGTTACAACCTAAAATAGCAGCAACTTTTAGGTTGCTGCACGGCAGATTCCTTCAAATTCACTCGCACTTAGCGAGCACTTGCCGATCAACCCGCCATCAATATCTGGCATAACGAATAATTGTACCGCATTTTGAGGGTTTACGCTCCCCCCATAGAGGATTTTCAAGCTTACTGCCGCCTCTTTATCTGCACTTGCTATTCTGCCACGAATAAATTCATGCATACTTTGCGCTTGCGCAGCACTTGCCGCCAAACCTGACCCAATCGCCCAAATCGGCTCGTAAGACACCACGGTATTTGCAAAAACATCTGCGCCATACATGCCAATCACTGTATCGATTTGTTTGGCTACCACCATTTCCATCACCCCCGCCTCACGTTCTATCAGCGTTTCACCCACACACAAGATTGGTGTTAAACCATGGGATTTAGCCTGCATGAATTTGGTAGCAATATTTTCGTCCGACTCACAATACGCGGTTGCACGTTCAGAGTGCCCGATAATCACGTATGTTGCGCCAAAATCCTTTAGCATACTGGCGCTCACTTCCCCAGTAAAAGCACCCACAGGGTCTTTACTTAAATTTTGCGCGCCCCATGCAATAGTGGTGTTGTGTAAAATGGATTGCGCCTGCGCGAGGTATGGGTAAGGCACGCAGACCACAACATCGGTATTTTTTAACGGGGTGAGCTTTTGAATGTACGCCTCCAAAAGCTGTTGATTTGAGGCCAAGTTACCATGCATTTTCCAATTGGCTACTACTAATTTTCGCGGCATGTGAACCCTAAAATTTATTATAAATTTGTTTGATGCGCTTTATTTATCGACATTTCTAAAAGCAGCGCCATTCTAGCTTTTATGCACTATTGCAGTCAATTCAAGACGTTAGCTTTACAAGTACAATTAGTTTGATTTATTGAGCCGATTGAGAACATTGCGCACTTCTAATGCCACCTCGGAAGCAGTCACACCGATGGAACCGAGACCTCTTGCCACCAAAGCATCAGCCGCAGCACCATGCACATAAACACCAAGCTTGGCAGCATCCAGCGCACTTAAACCCTGCGCGGTTAAACTGGCAATCACGCCACTCAGCACATCGCCAGTACCGCCCGTTGCCAACGCCGGGTTGCCCGTTGTGTTAATAAAGTAGCGGCCATCGTGATGCGCGCAAATAGTACCCGCACCTTTCAGCACGCAGGTAGTGTTAAACTTTGTTGATAATTGCAGCGCACAGTCGATACGGTTTTGTTGAACATGTTCTGCACTACACGCCAGTAATCTAGCCGCCTCACCCGCATGCGGCGTAAGCACAGTTTCAGCTTGTCGATTTTTAACCAGCACAGCCAGCCGTGGATACCTAGCAAGCAAGTTCAGCGCATCAGCATCTAACAACAACGGCAATTGTTTCGCCAGCCAAATTTCTAACAATTCAAGTGCAAGGTCCGACTGGCCTAATCCTGGCCCGATTGCAACGCAATTTAGCTGGCTCAGTTGCGCCAATGCAGAGGGTGAGCGCAGCATAATTTCTGGGTAAAACATATCCACAGCTGGCGCATTCTTGCTTAGCATAGCGGCATAGACGCGCCCAGCGCCACTTAGCAGCGCCGCGCGAGACGCCAACAACACCGCCCCCACCATGCCCTCATCGCCGCCAATGACTGCCACGCTACCGAACGACCCTTTATGTGAATTACTTTCACGTGGCGGCAAAGCTGGCTGAAACATGCTTGCAACCATTAAATGAGGATCAGTTTTTATAGTATGGTTAATAAACAACTCCCAATATCGCGTTCATTGAGTTAGGTCGCCACGTAGCGTACATTCAATTGTACTTTTTGTGTGCCGTTATAACTATTGGTTTGCAATTGGTAAGCCGCTTGAATACGGCTATCTAATAATTCTGTTTGATTGAAATATATCGCATCAATCACTAGAGACGCTTGTGATGATGTAGGTTTTAAGCTGAGCTTTAAGTGTTTTTCACCTAATATGCGCTGATTGACGACTTCAAACTCATCATAAAACAGTGGTGGCGCAAAACCTTGCCCCCACACTTGATTTTCTAACATTTGTGCGGCTTGAAACGTCAATTCATTAGCGTTGAGATTGCCATCAACTTCTAGCACCGATTGCAAATCAGCTTCGGTAAGCAAGCTTTTAACTACAGCCTCAAAGCTTAGTTTAAATAGATTAAAGTCTTCATATTTGATGGTTAACCCTGCCGCCATGGCATGTCCGCCAAACTTTAATATCAATGCTGGCTGATGTTTGCTTAACAAATCCAGCGCATCACGCAAGTGCAACCCCGCAATTGAGCGTCCAGAACCTTTGAGCAGACCATCTCCCGCATTCGCGAAGGCAATCACAGGGCGATGATGTCGCTCTTTGATACGCGAAGCTAAAATACCAATCACGCCTTGATGCCAATCAGGCTGATATAGGCTAATGGAGTATTGATGCGCGATTTGAATCTCTTCAAGCGAGATATTGGCGCTGTCTTGCATATCGGCTTCAATACTTCGGCGCTGCAAATTCAAATCATGTAATTGCTGCGCAATTTGCATCGCCTGCGATTCTGATTCTGCCAGCAAGCACTGTATGCCTAAGGTCATGTCATCTAAGCGACCGGCCGCGTTTAACCTTGGTCCAACGTAAAAGCCTAAATCTTGCGCGGTGGCTGTTGCAGGCTCGCGCGCTGCAATTTTGAGTAACGCGGTAATACCATGGCTGCAAGCACCCGCACGAATTCTGCGCAAACCTTGTTCCACCAAAATGCGATTATTTTCATCTAGCTTGACCAAATCTGCCACCGTACCCAGCGCGACTAAATCCAGCAATTCGGTTAGGTTTGGTTCAGGTTTTTGTGCGCCTTGTTCTGCAATATAGGCGCCACGCTCACGTAGCTCTGCACGCAAACCAAGCAGACAGTAAAACATGACACCTACCCCTGCTAAATGCTTGCTGGCAAAAGTGCAGCCATGTTGATTGGGGTTAATAATACAGGCGGCTTGTGGTGTTTCTTGCCCTGGCAGGTGATGATCGGTAATCAGCACTTGTATGCCAAGCGCATTGGCGGCCTGCACGCCATCCACGCTGGCAATGCCGTTATCAACGGTAATAATGACGTCAGGCTTTTGCAAAGCAGCCAACGCCACAATTTCCGGCGTTAAGCCATAGCCGTATTCAAAGCGATTGGGCACTAAAAACCCGACATTGGCACCCAGTGCTCGCAAACCTTTAACCGCGACGGCAGTAGCTGTAGCGCCATCAGCGTCATAATCACTAATCACTAATAGCCTTTTATTGGCGGTGATGGCGTCTGCCAATAATTTAGCCATGGTTTGATTGTGCGTGAGATTTTGCGGTGGCAACAGACTGCTTAAATTAGCGCTCATCTGGCTCACATCTACCACGCCACGCGCCGCAAACAAACGCGACATCAACGGCGACACACCCGCAGCTTGCAAGGCCTGGATCACCTCTGTTGAAACTTTACGCTGTACGATTAAAGTCATTTGGATAAGAATTTATGCTAAAAAATGCATCACAGGTTTTAACTTTCGCCAAAATTTGTAATTGCCTAAGGATGTCATGGTTAAAACTAACGTTTTTTCATAACACCCTAAATTTAAATTAAGTGCTTTAATTTTTTTTATTTTTAATGCATTCAATAATACCTGAAAACTAGCATCGTCTAGCGATTGCTCGCGGGTCAACTGCAAATGTACATGCTGCCGTGACGCTGCGCCATGTATCACATCATCCAGAGGCATCGCCATTACCTGGCTGGGCAAACCAGACCACTGCGCCAAGCCTAGATAAAAAGGACTGTTAGCCACCATTAAATCAAAATCATGATACGGCGTTGCTCTCAGCGGCATCATGCCACCGCCAGATAGCCAAAGGCTGTTGATTACGGGTGCGCCAGCAAGTTCTCTCGCCGCATTTACCGGATGCGAAAACAATAACATTTGCGCTTCATTCAAATAAGCGCGCCACTTGGCAGACATGTCGCCTTGCGGCATAAACTGATAGCTATTTTTACCTATGGCTACACTTGGCAAGCTGGTTTTAATTTGCGGCACTTGATTTAAACGCAGATACCAAGCGCCAGAATTGCCAATAAAAAAGGTTAAGCCCTCTGCATTGAAATGCTGGTTCAGGCTGGCAACGATACGTTTAGCATGTTCATGTTCCACCTGTATGGGCAGTGGTTCACTCAAGCTAAAGCTATCACGTTGCATGGTTAAATGCACAGGGTCAGCACGTAGCCAAAAAGCATCGCCAATTTCCAGACCGTCAGCACTGGCAGCAACTGCCGCTATTGGATAATCCTGCGCTGGCTTTAACCCATATTGATTACACACTAATGCTTCTAGTGGTACATCCAGCCATGCTGTATTGGCCTTGCTCAACAGGTAGCCTAATGCGCTTGTCTGTGGCAAGGCTGATAATTGACTGGTTACTTCACAATCTACTGTTAGTTTCACGCGACTGATTTTTTTTATAATGAGATTAGCTCCAATTCTACTTGTAAGCGGCATGACACGGGGTATATTCAATAAAAATAGGCCATAAAAAAACCTGGCAGCATTTTCATGGCTGCCAGGTTCAATTAGCTTACAAACAACTACTTAACTAACCGTAAACTTAGTAATAACGACGGCCACCTTCATGACCTCGATCATCCCAATCGCGGTGCTTACCATACCCACGATAGCCATTGCCGCGACTATTGTCCCATCTGTCGTTATCATAACGTGCTGGTTCTATATAACTGATTTGCGACACGACACGGCTATTGGGCGCTACCGCCACATTCACATCAATATAGCGTCCAGGATGGTTGCTAGTTATCGTGTTATAGGTTCTGCCGCTGTATTCATAAGTCACAAAATATCCAGAATTCACTGTTTGCCAGTTATCTACTTGATAACAACTTTGTACGGGTACTGACCGTGTGGTAACCACATTGTTTCGATTGTTGCTGATACGGTCACCCGCGATCGCGCCTACACCAGCACCTACTGCCGCGGCAGCAACACGGCCATTGCCTCGACCGATGGTATTACCTAACAAACCTCCGGCAATACCACCGATGACGGCGCCTGCAATTGAATGGCTGTCACCATTGCTATAACTTTGTTGCTGGTATTCCGTACGGCATTCCTGGCGTGGCATATTCACACGCTCTGTTTGTGGTGACACTGAAAGCACTCGTGCAGTATCAGTATATTGATCATTTGCCATCGCTGGCGTTGTAAATACGGCCGCCACCAGCGCAGGGACTAACATCGTTACACGCATACCGTTTACAACGTTCAACTTAAAATTTCGCATTTTTCTTCTCCATTATTTCTAGAATTTATCAAGCCATTTGGATCAGCTATGGTCAATCAACGCGACAATTTTAAATTTGGCTTACCTGCAATTGTTAATGTTTTGTAACTCATGATTTTCATTAGAAAAGGAAAATGTCAATCAAGCTGAAGACTCTGCAAGACTGCACAAAAAAGACTGCAATTCGCAAATGTTATGACGCTTCACTGTTTTTGGTTTTTAAACTCATCCCATGTGGCTTCAGAAACTTTATAGGCAGAACCAGTCTCAGCTGCTGCCTGCATCTCTACAAAATACAAATCATCAGGATTTTCACTCACTTGCTGCTCAGTGATTATCACCTCATCTTGTACTTGAACCGGAAAACGCCAGTAAATCTTTACTACCACATTACCTGTTTTTTTGTAGATATGAGAAATTAAATTACTTTCCAGGATGTTGGAAAAGCGAAACCTTTTCAATGGCTTAGATTCAATCAATGTGACAAAGTGTTTATTTGCCTCCAATTTAAAACAGGTAACCTGCACTTCTGCCCCAGTATGTTGAAAATACTCCGTGATGAATTCCGTAATGCTATTAATTGATTTTTCGATTTTTCTTTTTTTCTGAAATAAATATAAAACATATGTAAACAATATAACGATATCCGCAGCAACGACGTGCAGCACTGTGGAGTCTAAACTAAGCGTTAATGTAATCATGATAAGCCCCTGCTATCCCCAGCCAACATTTATTACTCCTCAGCAGTACATATATATTTAATGCAATCATAACAGTATTGCAGCATTAAAAGATGCTTATAGCCAGTACCGGTATCAACCAAACTTCTACTAAACATTTTCATCACCTTCCGCCACCAAATCGGGGATATGATTAAAAGCTATGCGCATGGGCGCATCTTTCAGCGCTTCGTGCGCACCGCCAAAATAAATCGTGTTTTTGCCAAACTTTAAGTTAAGCGTATCAATCGCTTTGTTTAATTTCTTTTCATTTTCAAGCGGCTCGATTTGAAATAAATCGCGCGCCACTTCATCCGCCGTCACCAAGCCAGAAAAAGATACGCCTACCGCATAGGTTTCATGCTTGGTTTTTGGGTAATGTTGCCAAAAATCTTCCAGCGCCTCAATCAACAGCAAGGTATTATCGGTAGGCGAAACCGCACTTTCCATCTGCCAGCTAGGCATGCTTCTAAACTTAACCTTTACGCTGATTCTTGAAGCAAGCAAATCATAGCTGCGCATACGCATACAGGCTTTTTGCAGTAAGCGATGTAACACGGCCTTAGCACCAACCTCATTGCGCTGTTCAGGTGGCAACACATGAGAGTGCCCCAAGCTGCTACGCGCATTTTTCACGTAATATGGCTCCAAGCCGCGCAGTTTATCGTACATACGCCCGCCTTCAATGCTGCCCCAAGCCGTTTGTAACTGTTGCCGATTGGCTGCATACAATTGTTCTACCGTGGTAATTTTGTAGCGATTCAAGCGCGCTTCCATCTGCTTGCCGATGCCGTTCAAATCTCGCAGCTTCAATCCATACAGTCTTTGAGGCAACTCATGCGAGGCTATCAGCACACAGCCATCCGGCTTTTGCATATTAGAAGCCACTTTGGCTAAAAACGTATTGGGGGCGATGCCGATTGAACAACGGATATAATCGAATTGTGCATTGATTTTATGTTTTATTTTGGCGGCGAGTTTGAGCGCATTTTCTGGCACTTGCTGGCTACCGGTGAGCTTGCATGCCATTTCATCAATCGAAAGCACTTTTTCTACATGCGTGCAGCTTTCAACTATTTCTATTAGCTTGTGGTGAAATGCCACGTAAATAGGCGGCCGCGCTTCCACAAAAATCATGTCCGGGCATAACTTACGCGCCTCGCTAACCAAGGTGCCAGTTTTAATACCAAAAGCTTTAGCCTCATAACTTGCCGCGATACAACAAGTCGTTTCCGCCATCACGGCGAGCACGCCAATCGGCTTGCCACGCAACGCTGGCAACAACTGTTGCTCTACTGAAGCAAAGTAGGAATTAAAATCAACATAAAGTGCATTTAAACGCATACTACAATTGTAATGTTTACTCGAAATAACTGACTAACAATAGAAACTAATTTTTAAGGAAAACAAAATGAGCAACGAACAAATTGCAGTTTTTGCCGGTGGCTGTTTCTGGTGCACAGAACCCGTATTTAGCCAGCTCAAAGGTGTTAGCAAGGTAGTGTCTGGCTACATTGGCGGCCATACGCAAAATCCGACTTACAAAGAAATTTGCAATGGTGACACTGATCATGCCGAGGCGATTCAAGTAACTTTTGATGCAGACCAAGTAAGTTTTGAGACTTTATTAGAGATATTTTTTGTGTCGCATGACCCCACCACCATGAATCGCCAAGGCAATGACGTGGGCACACAATATCGCTCAGCCGTATTCTGCCAAAATGAAGCACAACATGATGCGGTTAAAAAAATGATTGCCGAATTTAATGAAACAAAACTATTTAACGCGCCAATAGCCACTCAAGTTAATGGAGCAGATACTTTTTACCCCGCTGAAGATTATCACCAATATTATTTTGCCAACAACCCCAACCAACCCTATTGCTTGGCGGTGGCGGCCCCTAAAGCGGCTAAGATACGGGCGAAATATGCACAACTTTTAAAAGATACATCGTCTGAATAACTGCTAGTTTTGTGCGTAGTTGACACTCTATAAATCATCATTCCCGCCTTCGCACCACAAGGGTACTCCGATTTGCTAAGTGCTAAAGCACTTAGCAAAGCCGTATGCGGGAATGACGCAGTTGCTAGGTCTTACTAGTCAACCATTGCCTGCGCCAAAAAATCATAATCATCAGCAGTGCAATACCCACCATCAAGCCCATTGCCCACCAAAAACCATCTTTATCTGCTAGCCAAGGCATTTCATGGAAATTCATGCCAAAAATACCTGCAATCAGCGTCGCTGGCATAAACAGCATGGCAACCACCGTCAATGCACGCACTTCCAGGTTTACGCGATTACTCACACTCGCCATGTAAATATCCATCATGCTACTTAAACTATCGCGAATGGATTCTAGCGACTCAATGAAATTAACCGTGTGATCATAAATATCGCGCAAATACGGCATAGTGGCTGGCGTGAAAAAATTATTTTCATTGCGCGTTAAACGGTTGATCACCTCACGCAGTGGCCACACGGCGCGACGCAACTCTATGCTGACGTGTTTTAGCTGATGAATGCTATGCAACTCAGTATTTGTTGGTTTGTGTAAAAGTACCTCTTCGAGCGCTTCACTTTCATCACCCACCTCTTCAAGCACCTTAAAGTACCGATCCACCACACTATCCAATAGTGAATAGGCTAGATAATCAACGCCTAATTCGCAAATATGTGCGTGCAACCCACGCAAACGTTGACGCACCGGTTCAAAAATACCGGTTGAACGCTCTTGAAACGTCAACAGAAAATCGCGTCCAAGCACCATGCTGATCTGCTCAGAAGCCACAGACATGGTGTCTTTTTCATAATTAAAACTACGTGTCTCAATAAACAGATAGTCATCAAACTCATCAAGCTTAGGGCGCTGCTCAGTATTGAGGATATCTTCCTGCACCAATGGGTGCAAATGAAACAAATCACCCACCAACTTAATAAGTGCAGCATCATTTACACCGTGAATATTCAGCCAGACTTTCTTATTTGCGCTTTTGTAATTTTCCAGTTTGAATGACGACAATTCAACACTGGTTAACACGCGCTCGCTCATATCGAGCGCGTCATATTCAATCAAGCTGATGATTGGTTTTTCTAGCTTAACTTCACCTATATGCACCAGCGACCCGGGTGGCATGCCAATTTTTTTGAAATGATGTTTTTTATGTTTACGCATGGATATTATGATAACTTATTCTGCACGCAATGCCTCAATTGGATCTAAATGGGATGCGCTCCTTGCAGGCAACACACCTGCCAGCAGGCCAATAATTGCGGACATCACCAGTGCACCAACAGCAAAGCTCCATGGCGTATGCACTGGAAATGTTGGCAACAGTAAACTTATCAACTGCGCCAAGCCCACTCCCAGCAGCAAACCTAATACTCCGCCCAGCGCTGCAAGCATGATGGATTCACTCAAAAATAACCCAAGAACAGTGCTGCGACGTGCACCCAGCGCCACCAGCAGACCAATCTCATTGGTGCGTTCCGTCACTGAAATCGTCATAATAGTGACGATGCCCACCGCACCTACCAGTAGCGAGATGCCGCCTAGCGCGCCCACCGCCATGGTTAATATATTGAGAATATTGGATAATGTTTTTAACATATCTTCCTGAGTAGTGACGGTAAAATCTTCATGACCATGCCGTAGCGTAAGTCGATTTTTGACGGCTTTAGCCACTGTGGCCGATGATGCGCCCTCCGCATACATCACGTGAATCTCCATCAACCCTTCTCGATTGTAGAGCTCCAGCGCGCGCTGCGCGGGGATAAATGCCGTATCGTCCAGATCAATACCCAGAAACTGACCTTTTGGTGCCATGACGCCGATCACACGAAAATGCAGCCCGCCAATGCGCACACGCGCCCCTAATGGATTTGCTGTGCCAAATAACTCATTGCGCAACTTGCTACCCAGCACGACAAAGGCACGCGCGCTGCCTGCACCTTCACGTGGCAAATAGCTGCCAACTCTCACTTTGGAACTAAATACACGGATAAAATCTGCATCCACCCCATAAATAGTAGTGCGGCGCAGACGACCATTGCCTTCCACTTCCGAGTTACCCCATACCGTTGGCGTTGAGCCTGTCACATGCGGTAATTGCTTGAGTGACTCCGCATCTTCCATCGTCAGCAAACGCGCTGTGGTTGGGATGCCGGTGGGTGGTTGTCCGCCAGTTTTCACCTTGCCAGGCGCAATACCAATCACATTAGTGCCAAATTGCGTGAACTCTGCCAATACAAAACGATGCACGCCTTCGCCGATGGAAGTCAACAAAATAACCGCTGCAATGCCCACGGCTATGCCAAGCAGCGTCAGAAAACTGCGCATGCGATGTGAGGTGATGGCTTGCAGGGCAAAACGGGTAGAGTCGGTGAGCAGCATGACTATCTTTTCGACAATGCTTGTATCGGGTCAAGCTGTGCGGCACGACGCGCCGGCATAACACCAAAAATCAAACCAGAAGCAAGCGCTGTACCCAACCCTGCCAGCACCGCCCATAGTGGCGGGTATGCTGGAAAAGCTGGATAAAGGTAGCGTAAAAAAGCTGCACCCAAGTAGCCCAAGCCAAGACCCACTATGGCGCCAGAAAGTGACAGCAGCAAAGCCTCCACCATGAATAACTGCCGTACCGCCGCAGAGGTGGCACCTAAGGCTTTAAGTAGCCCGATTTCACCCGTGCGCTGGGTAACCGACACCAACATCACATTCATCACAAGAATACCCGCTACGGCCAAGCTGATGGCGGCAATACCGGCAACGCCAAGCGTCAGTACATTCAAAATCTTATCAAAGGTTTGCAGTACGGCATCTTGCGTGATGACCGTCACATCCTCTTCACCTTCGTGTCTTTGGGTAATCAGCTTCAGCACGCGCGCTTTAACTTCACCAATCTGCTCTCGGCTACGAGCTTCAACCAGAATACGAAACAAAGTGTTAGTGTTAAGCATGGCTTGTGCGGTAGCCACTGGCACAATAACCAACTCGTCGGTCGTCATACCCATGCCGCGCCCGCCTTCGCTCAGCACCCCCACCACACGTAGGCGCCTATCACCCACCCGCACCGTTTTACCTAATGGATTTTCTGCGCCAAAGATTTCCCGCCGAATCAGCGCACCCAGTACCACCTCGGCTGAACCCTGCCCTACTTCATCTTTGGAAAGAAAACGCCCTAACCCCATTTTTAATTGGCGTACACGAATAAAATCATCGTTGGTACCTAGCAGCATGGCCTCGCGCAATTTGCCAGCGGCGTTGATTTCTGTTGTGGCAATCAGGATAGGTGAAATGCGTTGTACCTGTGGTAACCTAAGCAAGGCATTAGCATCTTCTAGCGTTAAATCTCGCGGCGTACTGGTAATAATGTTAGCAGGGTTAAAGCCGCGCGTTTCTGAGCGGCCGGGTAATACGATGACCAAATTACTGCCGATAGCAGAAAACTCACCTACAACATAGCGGCGCGCGCCATCACCCAGCGCCGTCAGTATAACCACCGCAGCCACACCTATCGACATTGCCAATATCAACAAACCCGTACGTAAAGGTGCTCCGGTAGCGGCATCACCTGCGTAACGAAATGTATCGGTGATTTTCAATGTGACTACTCTCTAGGTTGGTTGATTTGGCGTATTGGTCATATCACTCACAACACCACCATCTTCCATTCTTATTTGGCGCCGCGCACGTGCTCCAAGCGCATGATCATGCGTCACGACAATCAGCGTCATGCCCTGCTCATTCAGCGACTCTAATAACCGCACCACTTCTTCACCCGTAACACGGTCAAGGTTGCCGGTAGGTTCATCTGCCAGCAGCACCGCTGGGCGCAGTATGGTGGCGCGGGCAATGGCAACGCGTTGCCGCTGTCCACCAGAAAGTTCATTAGGACGATGGTGCGCTCTATCGGTTAAACCATACTCTTTAAGCGCCTGCGATACACGTTTTGCGCGTTCCGATGCAGGCATGCCAGACAAGGTGAGCGGCAGCTCGATATTTGCAGCGGCAGTAAGACGCGGTACTAGATGAAAGCTCTGAAATATAAAACCGATGCGCTCGCTACGCACTTTGGCCTGCTCATCCGAGTTAAGTGTAGTCACATCACGCCCCTCCAGCTGATAAGTACCGGCATCAGCGCGATCCAGCAATCCAATCAAATTAAGCAGGGTGGATTTTCCAGAGCCAGACGGCCCCATCACCGCAATATATTCACCGCGCGTGATATTCAAATCCACATGACGCAAAGCATGTACCTGGCTGTCACCGAGTGTAAAAGTGCGGTTTATGCCATTGAGTTGTATGAGGCTTTCATCCGGCATGTGAAATTATTTTGCCTTGATTGTTTGCACGCTTGTTTCAGCTATTTTTTCAGGCGTCACAGTCACCCCTGCTTTTACACCTTCGCGCTCCAGCGAAGCCACAATGCGGTCGCCCTGTTTTAGGCCATCCAATACTTCAGTATATTCCCAGTTGGTAATCCCCGCCTTAATTGCGCGCTCTTCCAGTTTTTTTGTCGCTGGCTGATAAAGCAGCACTTTGTTGCCCTCCAGCAGGGTCGATGTCGGTACGCGCAACACGTTGGTGTGGCTATCCAGCATAATTTCCACATCCGCACTGTAGCCCACCAATAGTTGCTTATTATCATCGGCGTTATCAAGTGAAACCTCAACATCGACGGTGCGCGCCTGTTTTTCCACCGCAACCACATAAGGCGCAACACGTTTTACGTGCCCTAGCAACATCTTGCCTGGCAACGCATCTAAAGAAACCCGTGCAGATTGGCCGACACGTATTTTGGGCGCGTCCACCTCATCCATTGGCGCCTCGATGTATAAGCAAGAGTCATCAATCAAGTCGATGGCAGGCGGGGTGGCGACACCTGGAGGTGATGGCGTGGTGTATTCGCCAAGTTCACCAACGATATCCGCCACGATGCCATCAAATGGCGCGACCAATACGGTACGGTCTTGCTCAACTTTTGTCACTTTTACGCGTGCCTGTGCTTGGGCAACATCGGCACGTGAAGCTTCGCAGGCCGCACGACGCGATTTAGCCTCGTAACGCGCCTTTTCCTCGCCACCTTCTGAAATAAAACCTTTTGCACGTAACTTAGCCATGCGGCCAGCTTCACGCTCAGCGTTATCGGCCATGGCGCATACTTCAGCAATGCGCTTTTGGCTGCTTGCCACCTGTGTTTGCGCCAAATTACTTTGTGCCTGCTGGTCATCGTTCCATAAACGCAGCAACACCTGCCCCTTTTTAACATGGTCACCTTTTTTAACGCCAAGGTAAGCAATCCGCCCACCGCTAATCGGCGAGAGTCTTGTACGCTGGCAAGCTTCCACACTGCCTGCACGCGTGTTTGCCACGCTGGATTCAACACTGCCACGCTCAACCTCAACCAGTGCAACAGTAAGAGTATGCGGGCGATTAAACCACCAGAATGCAGCGCCGATGCCTGTAATGAGTACAACTATAATAAGAATGCGTCGCATAAAGTTTGTATGAGTGATGTTTTTTAAAGTTTTTATAGTCGAGTTGTTAAATTTTCACTGCGTCACACCCTTACGTAGAAATTCATGCCGCACTTTAGTTTCAGGCGTTTGTGTCATTAACGTAAAAAGCCTGGCGTCATCCACCCATTGTAAACGCTCTAGCATTGACAACTTGGCAAATGCCGCAAGTTGCTCATCGCTAACGTAATAACTAAAGCCGTTGGGTTCAGCTGTAGATTGATTGCTAGTTTGCGTCACGTAAAAAACGCTCCAAATGTGTAATGTCTGACAAATCTTGCGCACGCCCTGCGGCCTTTTTCAGTGCAATCATATCTTCGATAGAAGCCAACATGACGGGGGTACCGGAAATATCTCGTTGCACAGCCTTAGCAAACGCCTTTTGAAAATCAAGCGGATGATGAATCACAATATCCACCATTGGCGTGGCAGGCGTGCTGCTAATTAACGATAGTGCAATCAAGTTTTTTTCTGCCAATAAAGCTTCTCGTTTATTAGCATCAGCAAGGTCTTCCAGCTTAACTGGCACATTAGGGTAAAGTCCGAGCTCTTTTGCTAAACCTGCTAACTTGGCTATGTTGCCAGCGTCTAGTGCAATCACTAAATCCACATCCATGGTCATGCGCGGTACTCCGTGCAAGTTCATCGCTAGACCACCGACTAACAAATAGTCAACGTTATGCGTTTTTAGTGCCTTGAAAAGGTTAAGATAAAACATGGTTTATTATAGGCGCTTAGCCAATTGATTTGCAAAAGCTAAATAGTGGCTTGAATTGCAGCGCCCGTGGCAAAAAACGCCCCACCCGCCACGTGGTGTATGGTACGTAATCATCATGCCCTTCAAAGTGCCAGCGCCCGTCAGAAAACACGAATTCATCCGCATAGGCGGCAACGACTTCGGCAATAAATAAATCATAAGTGTTTTGGCTATGCGGCTCGGGGATGACTTTACATTCCAACCACGCCACACAGCCTTTGAGCAAAGGTGCGGTGATTTGTTTTGAGGGAAAAGTTTCTAGATCATACAGTGCGAATTTGTCAGTATTTATTAAATCACGTCCAGAGCTTGTGCCGACTTTCCGAACAATATCTATCTGTGCCACACACGGCACGCTGATGGCAAAACTACCCGAGGCTTCAATCAACTCGCGGGTATAGGTATTTTTGTCGATCACTACCGTGATTCTAGGCGGGTCAAAATCCAGCGGCATATTCCACGCCGCTGCCATGATATTCTGTTTGCCATTGTGGCTAGCAGAAATAAGAATAACAGGGCCGTGATTAAGAAGTCGGTAAGCTTTTGATAACTCAACAGTGTAGGTCAACATTTTTTATCTATACCAACTGCATGAAATTCTTAACTTAACTTTTCTGCGCACAACTTACAGCCTACTTCTGCCAAGCATCCCGCAACGTCACAGTGCGATTAAACACAGGCTTACCCGCCACGCTATCTTTTCTATCCACCACAAAGTAGCCATGGCGCTCAAACTGGAAGCACTCTTCTGGATTTACATCTTTCAGGCTTAGCTCTAGCTGTGCGGTAATAGTAGTAACGGAGTTGGGGTTTAAGTCATCTAAAAAGTCGCGGTCACGGCCATCTTCATGTTGTCCTTGGCCCGGGTGCGCTTCTTTGAACAATCTATCGTACAGGCGCACTTCAGCCTCATGTGCATGTTGCGCTGAAACCCAGTGGATGTTGCCTTTTACTTTCACAGAATCTGAGCCCGGTGTGCCTGATTTGGTCTCTGGCAGGTATTCGCAATGCACCACGGTGACATTACCTTTCTCATCTTTTTCACAGCCGGTGCATTTCACCACGTAGCCATAACGCAAGCGCACCATGCCATCTGGTGTTAGCCTAAAAAATCCTTTGCTTGGTACTTCCATAAAGTCTTCGCGTTCTATCCACAGCTCTTTTGAAAGTTGCACGGTGCGTTTGCCTAGCTCTGGCTTGAGTGGGTGGTTTGGCGCAAAGCAATCTTCACTTATGTCTTCCGGGTAGTTATCTATCACCAATTTAACTGGGTCTAACACGGCTATACGGCGCTCTGCATCAACGTTCAACACTTCGCGCATACTGTCTTCTAAAATCGAATATTCAATCCATGAATCTGCTTTGCTCACGCCAATGCGATCGGTAAAGAGCTTAAAGCCTGCGGACGTATAGCCACGGCGGCGCGCGCCTGCCAGCGTAGGTAAACGCGGATCATCCCAGCCGCTCACATGTTTTTCTTCTACCAATTGAATCAGCTTACGTTTTGAAAGCACCACATAAGTGAGATTAAGGCGCGCAAATTCATATTGTTTTGGCAATGGATGCGCCAGCAAACCTGCCTCTGCAAGCCGCTCTAATAACCAATCGTAGAATGGGCGCTGGTCTTCAAACTCTAAGGTGCAAATAGAATGCGTGATACGCTCCAGTGCATCTTCAATCGGATGCGCGAAAGTGTACATGGGGTAAATACACCATTTGTCACCAGTGTTATGATGGTGCGCACGTCTTACACGGTAAATAGCCGGGTCGCGCATGTTGAAGTTAGGTGATGCCATATCGATTTTAGCGCGCAAAATCAGACTGCCGTCAGCATGTTTGCCATCGCGCATTTCACGGAACAAGCTAAGATTTTCAGCCACACTACGATCACGCCAAGGGGAGTTTTTACCTGCCTCTGTTAACGTGCCGCGTGTAATGCGCATTTCTTCAGCGCTTTGGCTATCTACATAAGCATGACCCGCTTCTATCAAACTCTCCGCGGCGCGGTACATAAAATCAAAGTAATTACTGGCGAAATAGAGATTACTCTCATCGCCATTTTGCCAATCAAACCCAAGCCATTTCACCGCATCTATAATGCTATCGACATATTCTTGGCTCTCTTTTTCAGGGTTAGTGTCATCAAAACGCAGATGACACACACCTTCAAAATCTCGTGCTAAACCAAAGTTTAAAAAGATAGATTTAGCATGCCCAATGTGCAAATAACCATTAGGCTCTGGCGGAAAACGTGTGCGGATTTTAGCCGCATCAACCGCACCAGTATCATGATGCGCTGCATCGCCTGGGCTACCGGCCCATTTTTTAGTGGCATATTTATTTTGCGCTAAATCTTTTTCAATAATCGCGCGGATAAAATTAGAGGCAGAAGGTAAAGGAGTTTTTTCAGATGACATGGCAACAAATTCAATTTAAGTTGCCGCTATTTTACACTATTGATAGGCCATCAAAAGCGAATCATTGTTCAACCATGTAACCATGGGCGGTGTATCAAATTTCTTAAAATAAAAATCTAGAACAAATACACATTTTGCACTTCAACTTTGAAACTACCCTGCAAAATATGCTTATCTAATTTCACACCTGCAAATCTGCCATGCTAAACTCATGCCCTCAATGAACGCCCTCACCTTTCCTATTTTAAAACTGCTGGCTGACGGAAAATTCCACTCTGGCGAAGCGATTGCAAAGCATTTCAATGTGTCACGCGCCACGATTTGGAACGCGCTACAACATGCAGAGCAGCTCGGCATTGAGGTATTCTCAGTGCGCGGACGTGGCTATAAATTACCGCAAGCCGTGACATTGCTGGATGAACAAGCTATTTTGAATGCCATTGGCGAACAAAGTCCCACGTTCAAACTGGAGTTGCATGATTACATTGAATCTACCAATACCTATTTAATGCAAAAAGTAGGCGTACATCAGGCGCATGCCACTTGCGTTGCGGCGCACTTGCAATCTCAAGGGCGCGGCAGGCGCGGGCGTACTTGGCACGCAGGATTAGGGGCTAGTTTAACGTTTTCATTATTGTGGCGTTTTCAATGTGGCGCTGCGGCGTTGTCCGGCTTAAGTTTGGCGATTGGTGTTGCACTGATGCGTACCTTGCATGAAATCGGCGTGGCGAGTGCACAACTCAAATGGCCGAATGATGTACTGATCGTAGATAGAAATCAGCATTGTGAAAAACTAGCCGGAATTTTAATTGAATTGCAAGGCGACATGGATGGACCAAGCGCGGCGGTTATCGGCATTGGCATCAACCTCAAGTTGCCGACAAGTATCAAACAGAAAATTGACCAGCCCGTTACCGATTTAGCTCAAGCATCTGCACAAGCCATTGACCCGAATGTCCTGCTCGGAACATTACTTAAACAGCTAGCTGCAGTTTTACGTGATTTTGAACAAAATGGATTTTCAAACCTGCGTGATGAATGGATCAAGCATCATGCGTACCACTTACAACAGGTGCGCATACTGATGCCGGATGGACGCGAAATGGTCGGCATAGTACAAGGCATCGCAGAGGACGGCACTTTGCTAGTAGAAACCTCTAATGGCTTGCAACGCTTTGTATCGGGCGAAATTAGCTTGCGTGGTGTTTAAGCCACGCAAGCTAAAATCATGTGTTGCGATTTAATAATTCAACGTTAGACCAACGTTAATCGAGCGACCCATGCCCGGCACCGTCACTCCGTGTAACACGTCTGTGCCCATGGTTGCGCCTTGACCAACGTACGCACCGCCTAGCGGGTTCGCGTAGTATTTATCAAATACGTTCTCAACGCCTAAATCTAAACGCGCGTATTTCCACTCATAGCTACTGTAAAGGTTAAGTAAGCCATAACCTGCTGTTTTCAGCTCTTTACGTATAGCTTGCACGTTGTCTTTGCTATCTACCAGTTTGGTTTGAATGGTGTTAGTCCAGCCGCCTAGTTTATGTTCAAGTGCTAATTTGGCATTGAGTGGCATGATGTTATAGAGGTCATCGCCCGTAGTGCGGTTTTTGCCACGCACATAATTTACCGTGCCTGTGGCACTAAAACGACCAAAACCACTACCTGCAGTTAATAATTTTTTGCCTGATACATCTACGCCATAAAGTTTTGCAGACTGGTTGTCTAAACTAAGATTCACAAAGCCATCAGTACGCACAGCGCAGGTTTTACCCACTTTAGCGCACGCGACTGCATCAATATAGTCATCCACATAAGTCAAATAAGGCGTGGCTTTAAATTGCCAGTTTTGTTGTACGGCATCGTGCCAATTGGCGGTTGCGCTTAACGTATGTGCGGTTTCTGGTTTTAACTTCAAATTACCCACATAGCCATTGCCATCCCCCACCCAATTATTCATGTTCATCACCATGGTATTGCTGTTAGCCCACGCAAAACGCTCATACACATTGGGGGAGCGCGTTTTCATAGCGTAGCCTGCCTCAAATGTTTGGCTGGCATCTGGGGTAAAGCGGGCTAATGCGGTCATGTCGATATTGTTATCGGTCTTTGAGCGGTCTGCTTTATTAAAAGCGGTAGCAGCTGCACCATACATCATGGTGCTGTAACCTTGCACATTGTCTGCATCCATTTTCACCGTACTACTACGCAAACCTAATTGCGATAACCATTGTGAACTCCACTTGGCTTCCCATTCTGCAAACATATCATAACGGTCACGTTGACCGTTGTTGATGTTCCAAAAAGTGTTGGGTGACATCATTGCAGAGTTTGCAACAGGATTCCACCAATCATCTAAACGATAACGCTGATATTCAGCACCCACATGCAAAGTGTCACGCTGTGAAAGGTTAACATTCCCTTTTACATTAACGCCTGAAGTTTTGCCTTCGGTATCCATTGGCATACCTGCTACCGTTCCCGTGCCGCCATACCAAAACAATTTATCATCACCCATCTGCATACTATGACGAGTTTTTTCGTTATAGACGCGGGCTTCTAAATTGCCCCAACCATACTGCCCAGCATAGCTTAGGTTGTATTGCTGACTATCATTGCCCGTCATATCCATACGTTGATTGGCAAAACCTTGGTAAGGGATATCTTGTAAGCCTAATTTTAATTCTACCAAGTGATTATCAAGCTTTACGCCAAACGCCAGTGCTTGGTTGCGAGCTTTATAGTAACTAGAACCAACCTCGTCGCCAGCAAGATAACCTCTATCTTTCGCCCTGTTAGCAGATCTGTTTACGGCCGCTAAACCTGCTGGCTTAAAATTACCGCCGGCGGTGTAATTATTAGCTTCAACGGTAGAACCTGTATAGCGCATATAAACTTTATCGTTAGCTACACTAGTAGATAAATTCACGCCACGTGCGTCATTATTGCTACGGTAAAATGTGCCGACTTGCGCTTTAATCAGCAAATCTTGCCCTGCTTGAGCAAATTCAGGTGAGGCAGAGTTCACGATTATAGTACCCGCAATACTATCGCCACCCACACTCACAGGGGTGATGCCAGCGAACACTTTAATACTTTCTACATTACTAGGGTCACTATATGAAAGCGGCGGGTTCATGTGGTTAGCACAGCTAGAAATTAAATCCATACCATCAACTTTAATGCGGATACGATCATCAGCCAGACCATGAATCACCGGCAAGCTAGAAACGCCGCCAGCTTGATATAAACTCAAACCCGGCTCATCCTCAAGCAATTGAGCTGTATCTCCAGTATTACTTTTAGGGATACTGTTTTCGTAGATTCTTTCTGCCGTGACTTCTATGCTCGGCAAATCCAAGTGCTCAGCAAACACACTCATTGGAAAAGCACCAAGTAAACACGAGGTTAAAATGCCAGGTACCAAAACACTTGGTGTTAGAATACCCCGAAGAACAGATTGTTTTTTTAGTTGAAATTGTTGCACATTTACCCCCTGAATTTTTAAACCTTATAAATTTTAGGGATATCGTAGCAACCTTATACAACGCTGAAAAGTGACAAATTGTCGCAGTACATGGATAAATATGCTTTTAACAATAGACGCAGGGAATACCAGAACCAAATGGGCTGTTTTTAACGACCATGGTGAAATCAGCCAGCAACACGCATGTTTGAATGAGCAACTCGCCTCTGTTAATTTTTCACCCGCAGTACTCGGCTATGACCATACAGTGATTTCCAACGTGGCTGGGGAGCAACATGCCGCCCTGCTCACACAAACATTATCGCCTTACAAGCTACCTATTCGCTGGACAAAGACCAGTACACAAGCCTGCCATGTTGTTAACCGCTATTCAAAGCCTGAAACCTTAGGCAGTGACCGCTGGACGGCGCTAATTGCAGCATGGCACATCAAACAAGCACCATGCGTAGTGGTAAACGCCGGCACAGCGGTCACAATTGATGCGTTGCATAGCTGTGAAATAAATCACGAACTACATGGTGAGTTTATTGGTGGCTTGATTTTGCCAGGGCTAGATTTAATGCAACAAAGTTTAGGCCTTGCTACCGCTCAATTGCCAAAAACTGACGCCTCACAAGCCCCTTCAGCCCCAAAATTAGATGACATTTTTGCTAACAACACTGCTGATGCTATCTACAATGGTGCATTACATGCGATTGTGGGCGCAGTGCAGCACATGGTTGATGCACTCACACAACATAGCCAGCAAGTGCCTTACATTATCATCAGTGGCGGCAATGCACTGGTGATCAAAAATGCGCTCACGCGTTACGTGACAAACCAAGCCATAATCGTTGATAATTTGGTTTGTCAGGGACTCTACCTGCTGGCTACTTCCACATCAAACGAAAACACCATGAAAAGTGATGCACAATGAAGCAGTTGTTTTGGGTTTTAGCGCTATTTAATCTAGGTTTGTTCGCTTACTTTAATGCTGGGCTTATTTTACCGAGCAAGCCACAAGCTAAACTGGCTGAAATAAACCCTGAAAAGATCAAGGTATTATCGCAAGCTCAAATAGAAGCTTTACCAAAAAAATCCGTCACATCACAAGTGCCTGCACAAGTAGCACCCATTGCAACCTCATGTTTTGAATGGGGTGTTTTTTCAGACACGAATATCGCTAATGCGCAAAGTGCAATCTCACAATTAGCGCTACAAGCCACCTTGAAAGAGCAATCACCACAACAAGCTAAACGCTTTTGGGTTTATAGACCGCCACTAAAATCAGCCGCTGAAGCTCAATTAAGGGCTGCTGAATTAAAAGCGCTCGGTGTTGAAAATTTATTTGTAGTGCAGGATGCAAAATGGAAAAACGCGATTTCATTCGGCATTTTTGAAGATGAACAACTTGCCATCAAATTACTGAATGAGCTTAAAGCCAAAGGCATAAAGGATGTAACAAAAACATTACGAAACCAAGGCAAAGATCTCTCTAGCCTATTGCTTAACAACCTGACAGAAACCAATATAGCCGAACTTAAAAAGTTAAAACCAAGCTTTCCCTACGCAAGCTTAAAAGAAGTCAGCTGCAACTAACATTCAGTTACGGAAACAGCTTACCCGGGTTTAAAATATTATTTGGGTCAAAAGTAAGTTTAAGCGACTTCATTAAATTCATCGTTGTTGCATCTATCTCACGTGGTACAAACGGGCGCTTTGCCATGCCTACACCATGCTCGCCAGAAAGCGTGCCTTGCAACGACAACACCAGGCTAAACACTTCATCCAAGCACTCATAAGCGCGTTGCATCTCATCGGCGTTATCTGGATTTACCAGTAAATTGACGTGAATATTGCCATTGCCGGCGTGACCAAAATTCACATTAGCAATTTGATAATGCGCTGCCAACCTCTCTAACCCAGTGAGTAACTCAGGTAAATGAGAGACTGGCACCGCGATATCTTCATTGATTTTTTTCGGCGCAATATCCTTTAATAAAGGTGAAAGCGCTTTTCGGGCTGCCCACAACGCCTTAGTGTCGTGCGCGGGTTTTGCTTCAATTAAGCCAGGTACTTGGCAAGCTTGCAGAATAGCAGCCGTAGCTTCAATAATTTCCTGCTGCGAACCATCCACTTCTATCATCAAATAAGCACGGGCATTTTCAGGCAATAGATTTTGATGCCGATTACGAATAAGTGTGAGCGCACCGTTATCTAAAAACTCCAAAGCGCTCGGGGTATAAGGTTGCGCCATAATCGCGGCGATGGCTTTAGCACAACTCATCGTATCGACAAACTCAGCGGTTAAACCACCTGTGTATTTTGGCAATGGCGTGAGCTTAAGCGTTGCTTCACATATAACCGCCAGTGTGCCTTCAGAACCCACCAGCAGCCGCGTTAAATCGTAGCCCACCACGCCTTTACTGGTGTAGCAGCCTGTCTTGATAATATCACCACTGCCTGTGACCGCTTTTAAACCTAAAATATGGTCACGTGCTACACCATACTTCACTGCATGCGGCCCTGCAGCGCAAGTGGCTAAGTTGCCGCCAATGCTGCAATAAGCTGCGCTGGACGGATCCGGTGGCCAAAAGAAACCCACCGGCTTAATCGCGTCTTGCAACTCTTGGTTCAACACACCAGGCTCAACAATCGCCATGCGGTTATCAGGGTCGATACTGAGAATGTTATTCATGCGCTCAAGTGAAAGTGCCACACCGCCCGCCTCTGGCACACTCCCACCTGCCGTGCCCGTACCACGCCCACGCGGCACTACAGGTACTTTATGCGCATTACAAAGTTGAATAACACTTTGCACTTCCTCAACGTTAAGCGGAAAAACAACAGCAATGGGCGCATGATAATTACGCGAGTTGTCGTAAGCGTAGGCATAGCAATCTACTGGATCGGTTAGGAGGCGGTCAGCAGGAAAATGTTGAGAGAGAGAAGAAATAATGGCGTGCATTAGTTTTTAAGCATTTCTTTTGTACGTGATGGTTTTGCCCTACAGCCTATTACATGCCAAACAATGACATTCCCAGCATCTATTTTGTAATAGTCAGCAAAAATAGAATCTTGAAAATAGATACCTAAGCCTTTTCGCTGCTGCTCATAAAATTCTTGAGCCCATGCAATATCTGTAAATGCGGTTCTTAATACCTTGATTTTCATTTAAGCTTGTTACGCAAAAGTTGCTTGGCCTCTTCCCAATCAAGCATCTCAACCTCACCATTGGCAAACCGTTGCTGCGTTTCTTTTAACACATCTCCATGCCAAGATGGTGACTGAAAAAACGCTGTATCATGAGTCAAATCATCCCAAATTTCATTCATCATGCGCAGTTTTTCAATTCGCGTTAAGTGACTTAGTGATTGCATAGCATTGCGTCCTCTTCAATGATATTTGGATATTCTATCGTTTTTTAGGTGGCAACATATCCGTAATCGTACCCTCTTTCATTTCTGCGGCAAAACACACGGTTTCAGATAAAGTTGGATGTGCATGGATCGTTAAACCTAAATCATGCGCATCTGCGCCCATTTCAATCGCTAGTACGGCTTCAGCTAACAGTTCACCTGCATTGATGCCGACAATACCTGCACCAATCACACGATGTGTTTCTTTGTCGAAAATCAGCTTAGTTACGCCCTCGGTACGCGCAATAGAAAGCGCACGGCCGCTAGCTGCCCATGGGAAGCTGGCTTTTTCGATAACAATTCCTTTAGCTTTCGCCTCTGTTTCAGTCATGCCTACCCATGCCACCTCTGGGTCGGTATAGGCTACCGATGGAATCACTGAGGCAACAAATTCAACTTTCTGCCCTGCGATGACTTCTGCCGCCACTTTGGCTTCATGCGTTGCTTTGTGTGCCAACATCGGCTGACCTACAATGTCACCAATCGCAAAAATGTGTGGCACGTTGGTGCGCATTTGTTTATCTACCGCAATAAAGCCGTAATCATCTACTGACACGCCTGCATTTTCGGCGCCAATGTTTTTACCATTTGGACGGCGACCAATAGAAACTAACACTCGGTCGTAAACTTCTACGCTTTTGGGCGCGTCTGCATTACCGTTCACGCCTTCAAATGTCACATGAATGCCATCTTTTTTAGGTGCTATTGTTGCAACTTTGGTATTGAGCATAATGGCCTCGAAGCGTTTTTCCATACGCTTTTGCAATGGACGCACTAAATCACGGTCACAACCTTGAATCAGGCCATCAGTGAATTCAACCACACTCACTTTTGTGCCCAGAGCATCATAAACCGTACCCATCTCAAGACCAATGATACCGCCGCCAATCACTAGCATGCGCTTAGGCACATCGGCTAATGCCAACGCTCCTGTTGAATCCATAATGCGTTCATCATTAGCAAATTCTGGAGCCACCCCTGGGAATTTAGTCGCTTGCGAGCCTGCCGCGATAATTGCGTTTTCAAAACCGACCGTGGTTACTTTGCCGTCAGCAGCAGTCACAGCAATTTGGTGCGGGCTGGTAAATTTACCCACACCCTGCACCACGGTCACGCCGCGTTGTTTTGCCATGGCAGCCAAACCACCGGTCAGCTTTCCGACTACGTCATTGGCTTTCCAATTACGCAATTGGTCTAAATCCACTTTCGGCGCACCAAAGCTTACGCCGTGATGACTAGATTCCTCAGCCTCAGTAATGACTTTTGCCGTATGCAACAATGCTTTAGATGGAATACATCCCACGTTGAGGCAGACGCCGCCCAATGTTGAGTAACGCTCGATCAGTACCACTTGCTGGCCTAAGTCTGCCGCACGGAAAGCAGCCGTGTAGCCGCCTGGACCACTACCCAGCACGACCACTTGCGTGCTGAGGTCATTGTTGCCAACGGCTACCGCAGGAGTAGGTGCAATGGCAGCTGGCGCTGCAGCAGTAACCGGTGCAGATATTTCTGCTTTAGCAGGTGTGGCGGCGGCTAACGCCTCAGCTTCTACCAACAGGATGAGTGAGCCTTTTGCAACTTTATCACCCACTTTCACTTTCACTTCTTTGACCGTACCCGCGTGTGATGATGGAATATCCATTGACGCTTTGTCAGACTCCACTGTAATCAATAAGTCTTCTTTAGCGATCATGTCACCGGCTTTAACAAGCACCTCAATCACATCGACACTATCGAAGTTGCCAATATCAGGTACTAATACTTCAACTAAATTACTCATGCACACCCTTTGCTTAAACTTTGATTATTTTCTGTGATTTTAACATTAAACCTTCTACTTTCATGCCTACAAACATGCATAGCCAATACAACGCGCAAAGAATTATGTATTACGTACAGCTGATGAATAAGGGTAAGCAAATAATGGAAATGTTGTTGTAACATTTATTAACTAACCTCTACAGGTTACATGCATGCATGATTATCAAAGATTTTGTATGCTACCTAATACAACCAATGTCGACACCATGAGAAAGCCCCATGCGATTGCCCCCGCTGTCAGCACCGCACCAAACATCAGCATCGTGTGACCACGATCTTTTAACCGAAATACTGCTGGAATCCCATAATAAATAAAACCAATTGTAGCCATAATCGCCAAAGTCAATGCTACAAGGCTTAAAGTAATATCAGGAAAAATAAGAAAAGCAATAGGCGCTAACCACAGTGGCGTAGGCGCTACTGCAGCAAAAGTAAAAGAATCATGGAAGCTAGGATGAATCTCGGCTACTTCAGCTAATTGACGAACAATCATAGCCATCACTGGCACTGCCACCAATTCGACCATAAACAAAATAATCGCAACCAGCAATAACTTAGAATAAGACAAAATAGGAATTAAACCACCTGCGTATTGATTACCTGCAAAATACAAAAACAAAGGCGGAATCATTGACAATGGTACAACATGCAATAAGTAAAGCCGATGCATCGATAATTTACTTTGCATCAAATGTCGCCAGCCCTTGTTAGGAGCAAAAAATAACCAAAACAAATTCAAAAGACTCATGACATTATCCTTATCTACCTAACTGAAAAATCTAGCATAAACTCTAGGCAACATGTTGCAAATCAAATCTGCTTAAACGTGATGCCACGTTTTTCCTTAAAAATCCTCTTTAAGAAAAGCATCTAAACGAAGTATTGATAGATTTAAGATATTTGTAAATAGCTAGGTAATTTAATCAACGAATCAAAATAAAAAAGGGCGCTATTCGCGCCCTTTTAGAATACTAAGAACTACAGTAATAACCTACGCACATCACTTAACATCATGCGCATGTGGCTAGTAAAGCGTGCGCCATCCGCACCATCCACCACTCTATGATCGTAAGATAATGACATTGGCAACATTAACCTCGGTTCAAAAGTCTTGGTTTTAGCGTCATATACCGGCTGCATACTAGCGCGTGAAACGCCTAAAATTGCCACTTCCGGGCAATTGATAATCGGCGTAAACATAGTGCCGCCGATGCCGCCTAGGCTGGAGATTGTGAAACAACCGCCTTGCATCTCTTCTACTTTCAGCTTGCGTTCACGGGCTTTAGTTGAAAGTTCAGCTAAATCACGCGCAATATCTAGCACATCTTGTTGTTGCACATCTTTAACCACAGGCACTACCAAGCCATCTGGCGTGTCGCAAGCAAAGCCAATGTTGAAGTAATTTTTTAGAATCAAGCTATCGCCATCTGGCGAAAGTGAGGCATTAAAATTCGGGTAAGCTTTAAGCGCATTTACCGAAGCTTTAATCAAAAAGGCCAACATGGTGAGTTTTACACCGCGTTTTTCAGCATCTGCCTGCATAGACTTTCTAAAGTCTTCCAAATCAGTAATATCAGCCTCATCAAATTGCGTCACATGTGGTGCAGTGACCCAATTGCGATGTAAGTTAGCGCCTGAAAGCTTTTTAATACGCGATAACGCTTTTGTTTCAATCGCGCCAAACTGGCTAAAATCAATCACCGGCATTGGCAACGCTGCTAAGCTACTTACACCAGCACCCATATTTTCGGTACGTGGTTTTGCCAACTCGCCTTTTACATAAGCCTGTACGTCACTTTGTAAAATACGATTTTTAGCACCGCTACCCTTTACATGCGCTAAATCCACACCTAACTCACGTGCAAATTTACGAATAGACGGGCTGGCATGAGAGAGCTTGCCTGGTGCAACCACCACATGCTCACCCACTGGCGCTGGTTGCTGAGCTGGAGCAATAGGCTTAGGTGGCTCAGGCGCAGGGCGGCTTGGTTCAGGAATGGCAACTGCTGCCGTAGCTGGTTTCTCAGCAATGGCGGTAGCTGGTTGTGTTTCTGCAGGTTTCACTGCCGCATCGTTCACATCCATCGTGATCATCAAAGTGCCTTGTGCGACTTTATCGCCCACTTTAATTTTGACTGCTTGCACCACGCCAGAAAAAGGCGCAGGAATATCCATAGAGGCTTTGTCAGACTCAACGGTAATCAAAGAATCATCTTTGGCGATGGTGTCGCCAGCTTTAACTAAAACTTCAATCACATCAACAGAGTCGAAATTGCCAATGTCGGGGACGAATATGTCTTGTACTGCCATTTGTGCGTATCCTTAAACTGTCGTTGGGTTTGGCTTGTTAGCATTCAACTTGTATTTTTTAACGGCTTCGCTCACTTTTGCAACCGGCAACTTACCTTCGTCACTCAAAGCTTTTAATGCCGTCACCACCACGTAATATCTGTTCACTTCAAAGAAATCACGCAAAGCTTCACGGCTATCTGAACGACCATAGCCATCAGTACCAAGCGCTACAAACTTATTCGGTACAAAGCGTTGAATTTGCTCAGCAAAGCTCTTCATGTAGTCGGTTGAAGCTACCACAGGGCCTTTTGCATCCTTTAAACACTGCGCAATATAGCTTACTCTTTGCGGTTTTTCTGGATTAAGCATATTCCAACGGTCACAGTCCAAACCTTCGCGGCGCAACTCGGTAAAACTAGGCACACTCCATACGTCAGCAGCAATACCCCAATCTTTTTCTAGCAACTCTGCCGCAGCAATGACTTCACGCAGAATCACACCACTACCCATCAATTGTACTTTCTCGCCTTTAGCCTGAGATTTACTAAAGCTGTACATGCCTTTTAGGATGCCTTGTGCACTGTCTTTTGGCATTTCCGGGTGACTGTAGTTTTCATTCATTAACGTAATGTAGTAATACACATCTTCTTGATTTTGCACCATGCGGCGCAAGCCTTCTTGAATAATCACCGCCAATTCATAGGCAAACGTTGGATCATACGAAATACAATTAGGAATAGTGGCCGACATCAAATGGCTATGACCATCTTCGTGTTGCAACCCTTCGCCATTCAACGTGGTACGGCCAGCGGTAGCGCCAAGCAAGAAGCCACGCGCACGGCTATCGCCCGCAGCCCAGGCAAAGTCACCAACACGTTGGAAACCAAACATAGAATAGTAGATGTAAAACGGAATCATCTGCACGCCAGTCACGCTGTAAGACGTAGCCGCCGCCAGCCAACTAGCAAATGAACCCGCCTCGTTGATGCCTTCTTCTAAAATTTGGCCGTCTTTAGACTCTTTGTAATACATCACTTGGTCAGAATCCATCGGTTCGTACAACTGGCCTTGGCTGGCGTAGATGCCTAACTGACGGAACAAGCCTTCCATACCAAATGTACGCGCTTCATCTGGCACGATCGGCACAATGAACTTGCCAATCTGCTTATCACGCACCAAGGTAGAAAGTATGCGCACAAACGCCATAGTGGTTGATATTTCACGCTCGCCTGTGGCGACTAGCATATTTTCAAAGGCGGATAATTCAGGTACGGTGAGTGCATTACCTTGTTGGCGACGTTGCGGCACAAAGCCGCCCATCGCGGCACGGCGCTCAGCCATGTATTGCATTTCAGGGCTATCGTCAGCAGGTTTGTAAAATGACAAGTTTTCCACTTGCTCATCAGTAATAGGCAAATCAAAACGGTCACGGAATTTTTTCAATGACTCAATATCCATGCTCTTTTGTTGATGCGTGATATTTTGAGCCTCGCCGGCTTGGCCCATCCCATAGCCTTTAACCGTTTTGGCTAAAATTACCGTTGGTTGACCTTTGTGATTCACCGCAGCATTGTAAGCGGCAAACACTTTATGCGGATCGTGACCACCACGGTTTAAACGCCAAATATCTTGGTCACTCATCGCAGCAACCATCTCTTTTAACTCAGGATACTTGCCAAAGAAGTGCTCGCGTGTATAGGCGCCACCTTTGGCTTTGAAGTTTTGATACTCACCATCCACACACTCTTCCATGCGCTTCTTCAGCAAGCCATCTTTATCCATCGCCAACAATGGATCCCAATACGAACCCCAAATAACTTTGAGCACATTCCAGCCTGAGCCTCTAAAGTCGGACTCCAACTCTTGAATGATCTTGCCGTTACCGCGCACAGGACCATCCAAGCGTTGCAGGTTACAGTTAATCACAAAAATCAGGTTATCTAACTTCTCACGTGAAGCCAGTGAAATTGCACCTAATGATTCTGGCTCATCCATCTCGCCATCACCACAGAACACCCATACTTTGCGATCAGAGGTATCAGCAATACCACGGTCATGAATGTATTTCAAAAAACGCGCTTGATAAATACCTGCAAGTGGACCTAAACCCATTGAAACGGTTGGAAATTGCCAGAAATCAGGCATCAACCAAGGATGCGGGTAACTAGGCAAACCATTACCACCAGTTTCTTGGCGGAAATTATCCATTTTCTCTTCAGAAATACGGCCTTCTAAAAATGCACGCGCATAAACCCCTGGAGATGAATGCCCCTGAAAATAAACGCAATCACCACCAAAATTTTCATTGGCAGCTCTAAAAAAATAATTAAAGCCTGTGTCATACAAAGTTGCCGCTGATTGAAAGCTCGCAATATGTCCACCGACCCCAGGAGATTTTTCGTTAGCACGTAACACAGTCATAATGGCATTCCAGCGCACTAACGCACGCACGCGACGCTCCATTTCAGGGTCGCCTGGCAATTTAGCCTGCAAGTGTGTTGGAATGGTATTCACATAAGCGGTAGTAGCATTGTAAGGCAAATTGCTACCTGAACGACGCGCTTGATCTATCATCGCCTCTAGTAAAAAATGTGCACGTTCTGTGCCCTCTGTTTCAATAACTGCGGCAAGTGCATCCAGCCATTCCTGGGTTTCTTGACGATCAATATCTGGGTTACTCAAATGTGTGTTTAATGACATTCAGTTGGGGCTCCGTGTGACTGTATTTGCGTAATTTCTTAGTCCCCGTGACTGCACCTCAATAGGTATAATCACCATGCAAACTAAAAGCAACAAAAACAAATATAGCGTGTCTGAAATACTGCGCACACAGCGTGCGAAGTAGATAAATTTCATAAAACCGTAGTGTGGCTTTTTTAGGGGTTTTGGTCAAGTTTAGTCGCGTTCTTTTAACATTAAACTAACACTCATTTATGCATATTAAGTGCATTTTTCATAAAACTTTAAGGATCATAAATGTCGATAAAACTACTGCAACATGCAGAAATAGCTAATGAAAAATCATTAAAAACGCATAAACATATACTTTTTGTGCTGCCAGAAAAAGAAGAAAAGTCACTCCCATATCTCGCAGATTTACAAAACAAGTTAAACCGAAGTAAAAGCGAATACAAAGATCTATTTAAATCCCCAATCACCATAGACTTGCCTAATGGCAACGTTGTAAGCTTTGTCGCCTTAAGTGACAACCTCAACATGTTTCAGCGCCATACTCTACTACGTAAAGCGGCCAAACCGTTATTAGACGAACAGCCTGACAACATTGCCATCTGCGTATTTGGCGATGATGTAACGCGCGAAGCACATGCATGCGCAGCTTACTATGTTGTCACAGCCAACTCTGCAACACTCCCCAATAGAAAAAAAGATCAAAAGTCTAACGCGCTAAAAAACGTAAGCATTTATGGCTACCAAGCTAATCACGATTATGCTTACGTCAACGCTCGTGTCGCTGGTAACACACTATGCCGCCAGCTTACCATGACACCTCCAAACGAATTAACGCCAACAATTTATCGGGAAAAAGTGGCCGCCTTAGCCAAAGAACATGGTTGGCAACATGAAGAGTTTGATATGGCTGCACTCAAAAAAATGAATGCAGGTGCCTTTGTGGCAGTAGGTCAAGGTTCTGAGCCAGTAGATGCTGCGATTGTGCATCTTTCATACCACCCTAAAAACGCTCAAAAACATATTGCCATAGTGGGCAAAGGCATTTGTTTTGATACTGGCGGTCACAATCTCAAGCCAGCAAAATACATGTTAGGGATGCATGAAGATATGAATGGCTCCGCGGTTGCCTTAGGTATTTTGCTTGCTGCCAGTCAAATGCAATTACCCATCAAACTAGACTGTTGGCTAGCCATCGCTCAAAATCATATCAGCCCCAATGCTTATAAACAAAATGATGTGGTCACCGCACTCAATGGAATGACCATTGAAATCATACACACCGATGCAGAAGGCCGCATGGTGTTGGCAGACACCCTTACCTTGGCTTCACGCCAAAAACCTGATGTTATTATTGACTTTGCCACACTGACCGGCAGCATGATTACGGCGCTCAGCGACCGCATTAGCGGTGTTATTGCAAATCGGCCAGAACTTGCCTGCACAGCAGTTGGCGCTGGGGTCAAGGCAGGCGAGCGCATAGTAGCGTTTCCTTACGACGATGACTTTGATAGCGACTTAGATAGTGACATTGCTGATATTAAGCAATGTACTCTTGAAGGTGGCGGCGACCACATTCATGCCGCTAGATTTTTAGGTAAATTCATTGAAAACAACGTCGCTTGGTTACACGCCGACTTATCATCAGCCAATCGCAAAGGTGGCTTGGGCGCCATACAAACCGACACGAATGGTTTTGGCGTAGGATTTGGCATTGAGGTATTGAAAAGTTTACTTGAAGATTAGTTGTTTTTCACTTTACAAAATACTGACGCATCTAATCTTTTAGCGTTAAAATAACTTGACTATATTACTAGGGAATATGTAATGCTAAACTCTGTTGACAATCTTGATTGGCTGGAACAATTTCCAGAGCTCTGAAATTTAAAGTAATCGGCAAAAGAGACACTAAAAGCCTGCAACTGCAGGCTTTTTATTTGTGCGCAGAGAATGTTTCTGTTGAGCCGAGATTTCCCATTAGAATCTAAAAATTCAAAGTTGCGTCATACTGAACATAGCGAAGTATCCGAGCTTATCAAATCATGCCCGTCGTTGTTGGTTGGCGTATATACGAAATCACGCACGACACCCTTGGCTTAATCGGTTTGGCGGAGGTGATTCCTAACTTTGCCTCTGCATTATTTGCAGGTTACCGTAATTTTAAACACACCTTTGGATAGGCCGTGAAATTCGCGTGAGTTCAAACGCCTGATTATTAACCTATCGCAAGAGCGACCTAAGCACACCCAGATGACGCATTTGCTGCGCGCATAAAAAAACCCCATCACTTTCATGACAGGGTTTTTT
>MHBU01000035.1:0-10752 GCA_001803395.1 Methylotenera sp. RIFCSPLOWO2_02_FULL_45_14
TTTACTGCTTAAATGAATCAAAGCAGTATTTGCTTAAGAAATAACTCAACTTCATTCATATATTGGAATAGCTAAGTGGGCTCTCCTAGTATTACTGGGTATCCAGTTAAACCCTTAAATATGCAGCAGCTCAATGATAAAGATGACCTCCCAGGTGATTTTGCTATCTGGATTTTCATTTTTGCCGAAATGCTGGCGTTCGGTGTGTTGTTCGTAGCCTACGCGTTTACGCGCGCCAAAAACGTCGAACTGTTCAATGAGTCGCAACTTACCTTAAGCCGCACCTCTGGTGCAATCAATACGCTGGTGCTAATTACCAGCAGCTACTTCGTGGTGCGCGGCGTCGCTGCCATTAAGCGCGGTTTATCTAAACAATGTGCGCATTGGCTGACAGGTGCATTCTTGCTGGGCGGCGTATTTGCCAGTATTAAATTGGTGGAATTCAACACCAAGTTTGCCGCAGACATCACCATGAGCACCAACAATTTTTATATGTTTTATCTGTCTCTCACCTTTTTTCATTTCATGCATGTGCTGATGGGCATGGCTATCCTCGCCTGCATTATCGTTAAAGCAAGGCGCGGCGGCTATAGCCCACAAGATCATACTGGCGTAGAAACCGGCGCCTCATTTTGGCACATGGTAGATTTTCTATGGATTATTCTTTTCCCTCTGGTTTACATCATCCGCTAGGAGCATCATGCATAATTCCCAGCCACAAACGAACCTATTTTCCACCATAATTTGGCTGCTTCTGATTGCGTTGACCATCGCCACATTCAGCATTGGCGAGGTTGACTTGTCAGGTAAAAATACCATGCTCATGCTGCTTGTTATCGCCATGATTAAAAGCCAGATGGTGGCGAATTACTTTATGGGATTGCATAGAACTAGGCTCCTGTGGCGCGGCATTATGTTTGGCTATTTTGTGATCGTCGGTGGCTCAATCGCACTAGCCTACCTAATGGGGTTGAAGTAAATTTTAACTCACTAGACTAAATGGTACTTATTTAAAGCCAACAATTGGAAACATCATGGAAAACCTACCTTTTTATCAACCACATGGCAGTGAAATTGAGCTTTTTGAACGCGCATGGCGCAACCGTTTACCTCTGCTTATCAAAGGCCCAACCGGTTGCGGCAAGACGCGCTTTGTAGCGCACATGGCCGCCAAGCTTGGTTTACCGCTCCATACGGTAGCCTGCCACGACGACCTTACTGCCGCCGATTTAGTCGGCCGGCATTTGATTGTTGATGGTCAAACCGAATGGAGCGATGGGCCTTTAACACGCGCAGTGCGGGAAGGTGGTATTTGTTATTTAGATGAAGTGGTCGAGGCGCGTAAAGATACAACGGTGGTATTGCATCCACTAGCCGACGACCGCCGCATATTACCGATAGACCGTACTGGTGAACAACTGGCCGCACCGCCATCCTTCATGTTGGTAGTATCTTACAACCCAGGCTATCAAAATTTTCTTAAGGGCATGAAACCATCCACAAGGCAGCGCTTCATCTCACTAGCCTTTGATTTTCCTCCAGCAGAACAGGAAGAAGCTATTTTAATCGGTGAAACCAGCATTGATGCCATGAGCGCAAAGCGTTTGGTATCTATCGCTAATGCTTTCCGCGCATTACGCGACCATGATCTGGAAGAAGTTGCCAGTACACGCTTGCTGGTATATGCCGCCACTTTAATGAAAGATGGCTGTGACCCAACCATAGCCTGCCGCGCTGCGTTAGTGGAAACCTTAACGGATGACCCGGAAACGGCAGTGGCTTTACGCGAAGTGATCGATGCTACTTTTGGCAGATAATGAAAAATCTAACCTTAAATAGACGCTAACATGGAAGAATACGTCGGTGAACTCTGGCATAAACTGGTCACACGCGTTGCCGATAAGCAACACGCGGATGCAGCAGTCAGCTTGAATGAAATCAGCAAAACTGCAGCTATTTATTTTCGCGCGTTAGGCGGTGATGCTGGCTTAAATTTATCAGCCGCACCACCCACTCGCCACGGCGCACGTCGCCGTTGGATGCAACGGCTTGCCACCAGTGGTGAGCGAGTTGAATTATCTTGGCGCGATGGCGAAACGCTACGCCTGCCTGAACGTATTGCGCTTTTCTCCGAACGTGGTCTCAATCGCGATTTGTATTTATGGTTAGTCGCGCTTTCGGCAGCCAAAATTAATGACGACTTACCATGGATAATACGTAATCAAACAGCCACACTCACTACGTTAGAACGCTTTCCTGGGTTACTGCCACGTTATCAGCAGCTTGTTGAGGCGATGCTTGCTTTACGCCCCGCACCTGCAGACCTGCCAAAAGAAGAAGCCGCGCAGGAAAGTGCCATTCGTCAGGCCTTACAGCAACCTGGCAGTATCCACGTTTTACCACCTTCAAAAAAGCCATTTCACCCTGTACCGTTATGGACTCACCCAACGCCGCCAGTCAGTGCGCCAAGCAAAGTTTCTGCAAGTGATGGTGCGCCGGAAAGAGATGAATCAGACAACAGCAACACCGCAAAAAGTCGCCGCAAACATGCGGCAGAACGCACAGATATGCCTGATGGCAAAGACGGGTTTCTCATGCTATTTCGTGCTGAGAGCCTGTTTTCATGGACAGAATATATTAAGGTCAACCGTCCGCAGGATGAGGAAGATGATCTTGAAAGCGCGGCACAAGCTGCTGAAGATATGGATAGCATGACGGTGGCGCGCGATAACGAAACCAGCGCAGCCAAATTACGTTTTGACCTTGATCTACCGCCTGCAGGCGAAGACGACGCGCCGCTTGACGAGGGAATTTCACTGCCAGAATGGGATTACAAAAAACAGATTATGCAGCCTGATTACTGCCGTCTGCAAGAGCTTGTAACACAACAAGCCGGACACTGCGAGCTGCCGACACAATTGCGCCGAACTGCCAAGCGCTTACGTAGCCAGTTTCAGGCACTGGCACCCACCAGAACCTGGCTCAAAGGCCAGCAGGACGGTGAAGAGATCGACCTCGATGCATGGGTGCGACAGGAGGCAGACTTGCTCAGTGGTACTCACCCTGACAATCGCGGCGTGTATCGCGCACAGGTCAATCAGCAACGTGATTTGGCCTGTTTGCTATTAGCGGATTTATCGCTCTCTACCGATGCTTATGCCTCGGACCATGCCCGCGTGATTGATGTGATACGCGATAGTCTATTTCTGTTTTCTGAAGCACTATCTGCCACGGGTGACCGCTTCGCCATGTATGGGTTTTCATCCCTTAAGCGTGGAAACGTGCGATTTAACCGCCTGAAAAGCTTTGACGAGCGCTATGATAGCGCAGCTCGCGGACGCATTGCAGCCATCAAGCCTGGTTACTATACGCGCATGGGTGCTGCTATTCGTCACGCAACAACTTTACTTGCAGCACAGCCACAACGCCAGCGCCTGTTGTTATTGCTCACCGATGGTAAACCCAATGACGTAGATCGCTACGAAGGGCGCTATGGCATTGAAGATACCAGAATGGCACTGCACGAAGCGCGTCAGCAAGGGTTGCGACCGTTCTGTGTCACCATCGATAGTGAAGCTAATGAATATCTGCCACACTTATTTGGTACGGGGGGCTTTGCCGTGATAAAGAAACCAGAGGATTTGCCTAAAGAACTGCCGTTGCTGTATGCACAGATGACGCGCTAAGTAATCTGTTCCGCTTAAATTATCGAGGCGAATATTAGAAACTCTTTCCTGACAAATATAGAGTCTTTACTTTCAGCTGAATCAATATTGCGCCTCTTGATTTAAATCAAGCAATAAAATTTATGGTCTGTTAGACTTATTCCATTGTGCGACAAAATGTCGCAGATATAGACTGATACTTCAGCCATCGTTAAGAGGAGAAAATCATGAGCGAGCATAGCCAAGAAGCAGATGACAACGAAATTCACAGCGAGATCCTAAGTGACAAGAGCCGGAGAAAATTTTTAGGGACAACTGCGGTGGCAACATTAGCAGGTGCAGGTCTGGCGATGGGACTGTCCGCCTGTAAAAAAGATGGTCAGACAGCGGCGGTAGATAAAGCATCAGAAGCTGGTGGCGATGCTAGTCGCGCCGTAGCTCATGGCGAGTTCGACGTACCTCCTGGCAAGCTGGATTCTTACTATTCATTCTCAAGTTCGGGGCATAATGGCGAAGTGCGCATCTATGGCGTACCCTCAGGTCGCGTCCTTAAGCGTGTTCCGATATTCAACATCGACCCGATGGTAGGCTGGGGTATCACCAACGAGTCCAAGGCCATCATGGGTACCAATCCGGACGGTAGCTTAAAGTACATCACTGGTGACACACACCACGTGCATGGCTCTTATACTGACGGTACCTATGACAGTAAATATCTATGGACCAACGACAAACTTAACAACCGCCTAGCCCGCATCCGTATGGACAGAATGGAATGTGACGCCATTACTGACATACCCAATGTACAAGGTTTTCATGGCATTTTTCCGGACAAGCGCGACCCTGTAGATGCTAGTATCAACCACACCACCCGTGTATTCTGTGGTGCTGAGTTTGCAACACCGCAACCTAATGATGGCCGTGATGCAACTGACCCGACAAAATGGTTTTCTTTATTCACCTGTGTCGATGCAGAGAGCATGCAAGTGCGTTGGCAGGTTAAAGTCGATGGTAATATGGATTTAGTTGCCACTTCCTATGACGGTAAGTTGGCTGCCACTAATCAATACAACACAGAGAACGGCGCAACACTGGCCGACATGATGTCAGCAGAACGTGATGCTTGTTTATTCCTCAATGTTGAGCGTATTGAAGCAGCAGTTAAAGCTGGTAAAACTTTCACTATTGGCACCTCCAAGGTGCCGGTAGTCGATGGCACTAGAGAAGCCAACAAGGATCCAAAAACAGCACTAACTTGTTATGTGCCTGTGCCTAAAAATCCGCATGGTGTGAATATTTCACCTGATGGTAAATACTTCGTCTGTTCAGGTAAGTTATCACCTACCGCTTCAGTGGTGGCTACTGAGTTAGTGCATAAGTGGTTTGCTGGTGAATTAAAGGATCCACGTGATGCCGTAGTAGCAGAGCCGGAAATCGGTCTAGGTCCATTACATACAGGCTTTGATGGTAAAGGCAATGCTTTTACTACACTTTTCCTCGACAGCCAAATCGTCAAATGGAACGTTGATAAAGCAATTGCCCAATTCAAGGGTGATAAGAGCGTGCAGCCTGTGCTGGATCGTATCGATGTGCATTACCAGCCTGGTCACGGTTATACATCCATGGGTGAAACCAAAGAAGCAGACGGAAAATTCTATAACTCAGGTAATAAGTTTTCCAAAGATCGTTTCTTGCCAGTAGGCCCGTTACATGTCGAAACCGAACAGTTGATCGACATCACAGGCGACAAAATGCGTCTGATTCACGACCACACAGCTTACCCTGAGCCACATGACGCCATCATTGTGCGGGCAGATGTAGTTAAGACGAAACAAGTGTCTGATATGAATGATTTCCCCAATGCAGTGAAATCCTTCGCGGATAGCCGCATTGAACGTAAAGGTAAAAAAGTGACCGTTTATCTGACATCTCAAGCGCCTAACTTTAGCATGCAGGAAATTAAGGTTAAGCTTGGCGATGAAGTCACCATGATTTTAACTAATCATGACAAAGTTGAAGATTTAACACACGGCTTTGGTATTGAGAAATATAACGTTAACTTTATCGTCAATCCGCAAGAAACCCACTCCGTTACCTTTAAGGCTGACAAGGCTGGGATGTTCTGGATTTACTGCACACACTTCTGCCATGCATTGCATCTTGAAATGCGCAGCAGATTTGTAGTAGAAGCCTAAGTTTTACCATTAAAAGCGAAAATTGGGGTGAGTCAGTAGTGCTGGCTCTCCCCAATTCCGTTTAAACTAGTTGTATGTTTGCAACTTAATCATCCTAATGACCACCTAAACTCACATGAACACTCAATCATCAGCGGCAAGTAGCGCATTTCATGCGATCAAAGCTTGTATGGTGCTGATCGGCTGGTATTTTATAGTCACCCTAAGTTTTTCTGCCGCATTTTCTACTGCAGCATTAGCTGATAGCGATAAAGAAACGGGTCCCTCAGAACAAGAACATCACGCTAAAGAGAGCCACTCAGGCTCATACGAAGCGCCACTGCCAGTAAATCTTTCTACAGATCCTGACCTGTGCGCTTATGTGCCTTGCCATGATGTATTCCCAAATGCTGACCATTTCTCTCCGCGTAAAGGCCGTCCCGCCTACGTCGAGGCTTATCGCAACAAGAATGGCAAGCACAAGGAGAGTGACAACAATGAAGATGATGGCGAGCGTGAGCTGATCGGTTATGTATTTCTTTCTACCGACATTGTCGATATCCCCGCCTATTCAGGAAAACCAGTCGTCACCCTGATCGGCATGAATATCGCAGGCAAGATTGTCGGCGTGAAGGTATTGAGACACAGCGAGCCGATTCTGCTGGTGGGCATACCAGAAAGCGAGCTGACCAAGTTTATTAAGCAGTTCGTCGGCAAGTATGCCTGGGATAAGGTGGAAATAGGCAAGGCGCGCGCTGAGGGCGGCTATATTGGCATTGATGCCATAAGTGGTGCAACCGTGACAGTGATTTCAGAAAATCAAGTAGTGATGCGTTGTGCCTACGAAGTCGCTAAACAGGTTGGTATTATCAAGGCCGTCCCTAGGCCGCAAGCAAAATTCACCTCGACTTCTGAGCAGCACACTTGGGATGAGTTGCTGGCAGAAGGTAGCGTTCAGCACCTTAAGGTATCACCTGCCGATGTTGGTCTGGACAATACGGGTCAGTCTTACATTGACCTTTACTTCGGCTATCTCAATACACCTGCCATCGGTCGCAGCATTTTGGGTGAGCGCAATTACGCAGGGTTGATGGCTGACCTTAAGCCCAATGAGCACGCCATTTTTATCGTCGCCAACGGAGCAGCCTCGTTTAAAGGTTCGGGTTTTGTACGTGGCGGTATTTATGATCGGGTCCAAGTATCGCAAGACATGGATAGCTTCACGTTTCGAGATACTGATTATCGCAACCTGTATAACATTCGGGCCACAGGGGCGCCTGAATTTAATGAGTCTGCCATATTTATCATTCGCAGCACTAGCTTCAGCGCGGCTTACCCATGGAGTCTAGTGTTTTTAGGCAACAAAGTGGATAAGCAGACTGGCACCAGAACCTTCGCCAATTTCGACCGTGAATACTGGTTACAAGACAGTTATATGGAAGGCGGGCGACCCGTGGTGATCAAACCCGATCCTACTTGGCTAAAAATATGGAAATCACGCATTTGGGAGATTGCAGCCTTCGTTGTCATTTTACTCTTTACCACAGTAACTTATGCTAATCGTGATTGGCTGGTGCGTCACAGCAGCCGCAAAGAGAAGCGCTGGGTTTCAATCCCCAAATACGCAATCTGGCTAACCAGCATCGGTTTTATCGGCTTTGGCCTGATGGCGCAGCCTTCCATCACGCAAGTGCTAACTTGGTTCCACTCGATATTATTTCAGTGGAAGTGGGAGCTGTTTCTTTCCGACCCATTTATCTTCATCTTCTGGTTGTTTATCATCGTCACCGTGTTTGTGTGGGGACGCGGCTTGTTTTGCGGTTGGATGTGCCCGTTTGGCTCACTGTCCGAGATTCTCTACAAAGCGGCGGGCGCCGTGGGGTTAAGACGGTTCCAATTCGAACCGCCGATGCGCTGGCATAACCGGCTGAAATGGGTAAAGTACGGCATATTCTGGGGATTGCTAGCCGTATCGTTCTTTTCCATGGGGCTGGCGGAAAGACTGGCGGAAGTTGAGCCGTTCAAGACCACCTTTCTGGTGGGTCTGTTCAACCGTAGCTGGCCATATACGTTGTTTACCGCCACTCTGCTTGGCTTGTCTCTGTTCACTGAACGGCCGTTCTGCAAATACCTGTGCCCGCTGGGTGCAGCGCTTGCGATGCCCACCACCTTCCGCTGGTTCGGCCTCAAGCGCAAGGCCGAATGCACGACTTGCACTGCATGCGCCCGAGGTTGCGGTCCCCAGGCAATTGACGCGCAAGGGCACATAGATTCACGCGAATGCTTGCTCTGCCTCGACTGCCAGATCCTGTATTATGACGACCATGCTTGCCCTCCGCTGTCGAAGGAGCGCAAACTGCGTGAAAAATCTGGTTTGCCACTGACACGAATCAATGCTGCTGGTTATTACATCCCAATTCACCCTGTGCCAGCAAAAAGAGCTAACGAATGAAACCAGCTATTCATGACTTCTCTCCGCCCTATGCTAAGACCACTGGCGTTAAGTGGCTGCTAAACGAACTCGTTGACCACCTTTGGCCATGGAGCAAGCAAGGCTGGCGCCAGCACAAAGCGATACAGACCGCTGGGCTGGCCATGGCAATCGCCGCAACTACGGCTTGGGGTCTGGCGGCCAACGGGCAGTTAGGCGCAAGTGCCGTCATCGGCTGGTGGCTAGGCTGGAGTGTTTACGAAATCATCATTCGCCTGCAATGCAAGCCTTATATCAAAGATGGGCCATGGTGGGGTCATCAATACCGGTCTGCAGCATGCATGGACATGATTTGCTACGTAATGTTCAAGAACCTCTTAATCGGTGCGGTTCTTTTTATTGCACTGCGTAATCTCGGTTTGCTGCAGATGGTGGACTAATGCACCTGGTATGTAATTTCGCCATACTTGGCTTATTGTTGTTTTGTGTTCAAGGACGGACAGCGGAACACACAGTGGCCCCAGGGCAGTCCATTGCTGAAGCTATTCAAAAAGCAGCGGCAGGGGATACGGTGTTAGTTGCACATGGCTACTATCCTATTCATTTGGTCATCACTAAGCCACTTCATCTCAAGGGACTAAATAAGCCTACGTTAGACGGTGGCAACACGGGCGATGTGATTCGCATCAAATCGCCAGATGTTGTCATTGAAGGTTTTATTATCAGCAACAGCGGCGCCGACCTTACTGCACAGAATGCCGGCATTTATCTGGAGCCGGGCAGTGACCGTGCCATCGTTCGCAATAACACCATCAATTACACTTTGTTTGGCCTATGGATTGAGAAAGTAAAAGACATTCAGGTCATCGGCAACAATATCACCGGCATGCGGGATTTAGCTTCGGCACAGCGCGGAAACGGCATTCAGCTTTATAACAGTAGTGGTGCAAAGATTTTAGACAACCACGTTAGCTTTACTCGTGATGGCATCTATGTGGATGTTTCCGATCACGCGCTGTTCCGTGGCAATCGTTTGCATCATCTGCGCTACGGTACTCACTACATGAACTCAAACTACAATGTATGGGAAAATAACGAATCCTACCTCAATCGCGGCGGATTGGCGCTGATGGAAGTTCGCAACCAGACCGTTCGCAACAACCGTGCTTGGGGTAACTCGGATCATGGCATTATGCTACGCACTATCACAGACTCAGTGATTGAAAATAACGTGGTGGCGGGCAACCGTCGTGGTTTTTTTATTTATGATGCAGAATACAATGTTTTGCGTAATAACCTGATTATCGTTAATCGTGTTGGCGTGCACCTGTGGGCAGGATCTATCCATAATGAGGTTGAAGGCAATGACCTCATCAATAACAGAGAGCAGATTAAGTACGTGGCCAGTAAGGACGAATACTGGGGCGTTAAAACTGGCAATTACTGGAGCAACTATGTCGGCTGGGACCGCAATGGTGACGGCATGGGCGATGTACCGTACGAGGCAAGCGACTTAGTGGATCACCTCACTTGGAAATACCCTGCAGCTAAACTTCTGCTTAATAGCCCTGCGGTGCAAACATTACGATTAGTGGCCAGACAGTTTCCCCTACTGCGTGCGACTAGTATTGTCGACCAACATCCACGTATGGTGCCTTTCAACAAAAATTGGAGTACCTGGCTTGAAAAATCTAGGCTTGAAAAACAACGTGATTGAGGTCAAAAATATCTTCAAGTATTACGGTGAAGTACTTGCCGTAGATGGCGTGACGCTTAGCATACTCGAGGGTGAAACGCTGGGACTGATCGGACATAACGGCGCTGGCAAGAGTACATTATTCAAAATGATGTTAGGGCTGATTCCGCCAACTTCAGGCGAGATCAACATCAATAGTACGCCAGTGCACGGCAGCAGGTTTCGTGAGCTGCGCCGCTCGATTGGCTACCTACCTGAAAACGTAGTTTTCTATGACAACCTGACAGGTTTGGAAACGCTACAATTTTTTGCTGCTCTCAAGGGCTGCGAGCGCGACAAATGTTTACCGCTACTAGAGAAAGTTGGTTTAGCACATGCGGCCACCCGACGAGTAGATGGTTATTCTAAGGGTATGCGTCAGCGCCTTGGCTTTGCCCAAGCGTTGCTTGGCAAGCCGCGTATATTATTTCTGGATGAGCCCACAACAGGTCTCGACCCGGAAGGCATTCGCGAGTTTTATTCCATTCTACACGAGCTTAACGCTCAGGGCGTCACTGTAGTTATCACCTCACATATTCTGTCAGAAATACAAGAGCGTGTGCAACGGTTGGCTGTATTAAAATCAGGCAAACTTCACGCACTAGGTACTGTGCAAGAATTACGAGAATCCGTAGATTTACCGCTGGTCATCCAGATAAGCCAACAATGCCCAGCCAACACTTTACAGGCAGCCTTGCAAGGTGTTGTGCTCGAAGCGTTAACTATAGTAGGCAATACAGCCATGAT
>MHBU01000035.1:10766-12623 GCA_001803395.1 Methylotenera sp. RIFCSPLOWO2_02_FULL_45_14
GGTTAAAGAACCTACTTTGGAAGATGTATTTCTCGGATATGCAGGTTAGGGCTTAGGTTATGTTAAACATTGAAATTTCACAGATTAAAGTCATTGCCGCCAAAGAATTCCGCGATCGCATCCGTAACCGCTGGGTAATCGCGGTGGCCATTATTTTTACAGCGTTCGCACTGGCGATTACCTACTTTGGCTCAGCGCAGCAAGGCGAAGTGGGACTGCGCAACATTGAGGTAACCATCGCCAGTCTAGTCAGCTTAGTGATTTATCTTATTCCTCTAATCGCGCTGATTCTAGGCTATGACGCCATCGTGGGTGAACGTGAACGCGGCTCGCTGGACTTGCTCTTATCCATGCCCATTACACGCTTGGAACTTCTACTCGGAAAATTTCTGGGACTTTCTGCCGCCCTTGCCAGCGCTACACTGGCAGGCTTTGGGTTAGTTGGTTTGCTATTGGCTTATCAGATCGACCTCAATGCCCTTTATCACTATGCTGGCTTCATGATTAGCGCCATTCTGTTGGGCATGGTGTTTCTCAGCTTAGCAGTCATGGTGTCGGTCATATCTAAAGACCGAGCCCGTGCCAGCGGCGGCGCTATCTCGGTATGGTTCCTGTTTGTACTGGTATATGATTTGATATTACTTGGGGTACTGGTCCTTTCAGGCGGAAGTTTTGGTGAGGAATTATTCCCATTATTATTGTTGCTCAACCCCGCCGACATATTTCGCATCCTTAACATTTTCAGCATGGAAGATATTAAGGTTTTTTATGGCCTAGCCACTGTGTTTCCAACCAGCCTATCCAACCCGTGGCTGCTGAGTTCAGTGATGATCGCTTGGATTGTCATGCCCTTAACTATTGCATTATGGAGATTTAAATGAATCAGACCTCGCTCATTCGCTTTACCCTGTCACTCGCATTTGTTGCTACGCTTACTGCCTGTAACAAGCCATCCGCACCCGTGATGCCTCAGGAAATTACTGCTGGAACGTCCTGCACGCTTGATGGCATGACCTTGGCAGACTTCCCAGGTCCAAAAGCTCAGATTCATTACGCTACAGGAGAACTTGACTATTTTTGCGATACTGTAGAAATGTTTTCGATCTATCTGCGCCCTGAGCAGAAAAAAACGATCACCGGCATTTTTACCCAAGATATGGGAAAAACTGATTGGGAAAAACCACAAAGTAACTGGATTGATGCAAAACAGGCATTTTACGTATTAGGCAGCAAAAAAACAGGCTCCATGGGCCCGACGCTAGCTGCATTTTCAGGATTGCAGGACGCAGAAACGTTTGCTAAAAAATTTGAGGGTAAGGTATTGCCCTTCAATGAGATCACGCACGACATGGTGGATTTAACAGGTGGCGTAGTCCACGATGAACACATGTAAATGTACGCACGACCTGATCAATTCTGACGGACTATCTTCCCAAGTCTGTAGTTGCAATGGTCGGCATTTAACTGCATCTGCGATCTAGAAAAGGCATTAACCGTGTTTTACTATGGCATATAGCGCAGCTCTTCATGTAGCCAGAATGCATACTATAATTAAAACCCTTACCAATACTTGGTTACAACGAACTTGTATGGTTAGTGCGCCTAATCTATATCGGTAGAGTCACACTAGGTCAATGACGACTCATCGGCAAGACTAGAGTAAAACTCATCACCTTGCTTACTACCTTATTCACTGCACTAATGAGCTGGATTCTACCACGCCCAGCTCTACAAGGTGTTTGCATATATAATCTCAAATACCACAATACACTTTTTCTGATTATTAACCTATCGCAAGAGCGACCTAAGCGCACCCAGATGACGCATTTGCTGCGCGCATAAAAAAACCCCATCACT